>JALSHF010000124.1 GCA_026982375.1 Emcibacter sp.
GTCCCCCGCCAAAGGCATAAAATCCGTAATCAATTGCGCCACATAATCCTTGAAATGGGGCCGCTGTGGATGGCGGGCCACTTTGATCTTCTGCCAGGGCGTTAACTTGGCGTAAGTATCGCGCAATAACTTGTCCCGCTTGCCTTCGAGCCGCCCGACCTCTTCGGCGATATTGATTTCTTCACCGCTTTCAAGGTTGTTCATGTCACGGATCCGGCTTTCCAGCTCGGCAATGGATTTCTCAAAATCAAGATAAGTCAGCATATGTATTTCTCAAAAATAACCTAAATATTAAATTGTAAGTTTCACACCGTCCTTATACCCGCCATTTTACGCCTTGGAAAGAGGATGTTTTTGCTGAACGAGCGATTTCAGCCTTTCTTCCAAAACATGGGTATAAATCTGGGTTGTGGTAATGTCCGAATGACCGAGCATTTTCTGCACCGCCCGCAAATCAGCGCCCCGGGACAAGAGATGGGTGGCAAAGGCATGGCGCAGAACATGGGGGGAAAGCTGGCTGGGAAGAATACCGGCCTCTGCCCCGGTTTTTTTCAATAACTGGGCAAAGCGGTGACGGGTTAAATGTCCCTTGGCCCCGCGTGAGGGAAATAACCATTTACCGCTATTGTCACTCGGGGAAAGTGACGTCATGGCTTCTATATAGACGCCCAAAGCCCTGATCGCCCGGTCATTCATCGGCACCAGACGCTCTTTGTTGCCTTTGCCGCGAACAAAAATATACGGCTGGCCGCTTCTGACAGCGCCAAGCGGCAGGCTGACAAGTTCCGTCACGCGCAGGCCGGTGGCATATAATAACTCAATCAGCGCATGAAGCCTAAGCGATTTAAGGCCCGGTTTATTTTGTTCCGGTTTATTTTGTGCTCGGGCTTCAACCAGCTCCAGCAATTTGCTGACCTGATCTTCACTTAATAATTTCGGCAGGGATTGTCCAATTCTGGGGCTGTCGATACCAAGCGCGGGATTATCAGCCCGCAGGCCTTCGCCATAAAGAAATTTAAAAAACTGCCGCAGGCTTGATAATTTTCGGGCCTGCGTTCGGGCGGCCAGTCCTTTTTTTTGCAAGCTGGTAAGATACGCCCGCAGCTGATCCCGCGTGATGTCATTCAACGGCGCGGGCGCGCTTTGCGATAATTGATCAAGGTCCCGCGCGTAAGACTCAAGCGTGTTATTTGATGCGCCCCTTTCCGCCCCCAGCATCTCCAGAAACTGATTGATCAGAATGGTGTCAGAAACCATTGTTGGCCAGAATTTCAAGGGCAAAGTCATGGGCCTCAGCCTCCAGCCCCATAGACCTTAAGGCCCTGATAATGGCGCTTGTGCCCAAAGGGTCAAGATTTGGTGCCTCTGCCAAAAGACACAGCAAGACCGTTTCCCCAAGTTTTTTCTCGGCAACCGCCTGTATCAGGCTGCGCCAGATGGACACGGGGATCGGAACAGAATGTGCGCTCCCTTGCGCAACCTTTATGGGGGCGGTGAGCTCCTGCCACATAACGTCCGGTACGATTAATCCCAAGGCTTCGGCGACAGAATAAAATAACGCGGCCTTTCCCTGACGCTGATCCGGTGATAAAACCATCTGACCATTCCACCAGAAATCAAGGATTTCTTTTGACCAGGGAAGCTCATTATTTTGACCCGAAGCCGCCGTCCCGGAAACCGTCATCATGGGCCATATATCCACCAATGCCCGCGTCGCATCCATATGCCCGGAAAAGGCCGCCGTTCGAACAAAGCTGAACCAATCCCATGCTTTTCTGTCCTGACCCGCCAATAACAGCGCGCGCGTAATATGATGGGCGTGAAACAGCAATTCTTCTGACGGCCTCAATGATTGCACCGTCCGCGAATTCAGCAGAGCTGCGCGCGGCAAGTCGCTATTCACGGCAGCCCTGTCCCATATGACTTTCAAGACTTCCGCTTTTTGTATGTCGTTTATTTGCCTGGCGGCAGATTGATAAAGCAGAACATCGCCCATAGTCGTTTCATCCATCTTGGAAATCGCGATGGCATTGGCATATTCATCATCCGAAAAGCGGATATTACTCAAAAGCGGGATGAGCCTGTCAACCGGAAAAGTTGCCTTCTGATAACTCTGTGCGCCCGCCAGAAGCCGGTCGGTTTTATTCACATTGGGATTGCCGGAAAGCGCATATAAAACCAGCGGCGGGGCCTGCCGGAACATCTCTGCTTCAATGGGCTGCTCCAATACCGTCAAAATACTATATATCATGGGATCCATCTGAGATAACCCGGATGATAGGGAAACGCTTCTTTCGTCGGCCTCTTCTTGTGAGGAAAGTTTGTTGATTAAATCATAGAATATGAAATCCGTATCGCCCTGCTCCATAAGATATTCAATGGTCATCCCGGCGCCATCGGCGTTTCCTTCCATAGCCTGACAATAGGCCAACAGCTTCAACCAATAGGGGTCGGAAAGATTATCCTCCATGGCCTGCCGGGCAAGCAGGCATGCCGCAGAAACATCCCCGGCCAGTAACATCAGGTCACTGGTTTCCCGATCATTCACATAGGAATCGCGCGGCAGAAAATTCAAGAAAGACACCAGCGCTTTCAAATCACCGCTTTCCGCAATTTTTCGAATTCTAAGCGATAGAAAGTTTTTCAAGTCTTCGGGATTTTGCCCCATATTCACATCGCCTGAGGGCCGCATCCTAGGGGCTGTTGCCGCAGACAAAAGAAGTTTTCTGGTCAGGCCCGCCATGACAGGCGATTTGCTTGGAACCGGCAGGACACTCAGCAATTGTTCAATACGCGCCCGGTCAGACCCCTGCCAGAGGGTCACTGGAAATCCGCCGTTTTCTTCTCTCAACAAACCCTTTTCCGCCGGAAGGGGTTCAACCAGCTCTATGGCTTCCACGTCAAGACTATCCTGCAAATCCGTCCCTGTCGGGCTTATGGCAAAAGATGTTTCATTACGGGATAAGTCAGTCTGTTCTTCAGATTTCGCTGGGGGAATATAGGGGCCCGGCTCACCGGCCGGGAATAATATAGACCTTGGTAATACCCGTGCCGGTTTTTTATCAACCGGCGTTAATTCCGGGATTTTTTGGGGTTTAACGGAGGTTTCTTCAGAAGGTTTCTCCTGATTTTTGTCCTGCTGAGCCATAAGAGGCCCTACGGGCAACAGGCTAAAACCAGCAACTATGACTAAGCCGGCATGTATAAGTTTTTTGCGGATCATATTATTTCCTAATCAATACCGATAAATTCCTGAAAAATTTAGGGCCCGTAAAATTTACATCATTGAGGAAACATATCGTCGGGCAATGTTTTTTCCACCTGGTTCCGAGGGGGATCAATTTCAACAGTCATTAAATAAAGCCCGCCCCCCAGAATGGCTAATAAAATTAATATGATAATCACGAACCAAAACTTACCCATTATTTCTGCTTTTCCCTATTATAATAAAAATATTATCTGATAATGGTGTCATTCTAACCATATCATCATCAATCGTAAAGCACCCACTCACTTTCCTGTTTTTTCAAGATTAACGTCCGAAAAAAATATGGTGTTTTTATGACTTTCTATATGTATAAATTTAAAAGCCGTGCTAAGAGTATAGCATCATGAAGCGCGTACAGAAAACCAAAATAAAACTTCCCAATGACCGGTTAAGATACCCTTTAACCAAAAGCATCTCTCTGATCGGCCTTATGGGATCAGGGAAAACGACTGTTGGTGTACGCCTGGCGCGCAAGCTTGGATTGCCCTTCGTTGATTCCGATGCCGAAATTGAAATTGCAGCAGACCATACCGTGAGTGAAATTTTTGAAAAATTTGGCGAAGAAGACTTCCGCACAGGAGAAAGAAAAGTCATCAGCCGCCTGATTTCTGATCAGCCCAATATTCTTGGCACGGGCGGCGGGGCCTTTATGAATAGAGAAACCCGCAAAAGATTGCTTGATAAAACCATCACGATTTGGTTAAAGGCAGATATTGATCATTTGGTGGAACGGACATCCCGGCGCAATACGCGCCCCCTCCTTCGCGCGGGAAACCCCGAAGAAATATTGCGAAAGCTTGCCAAAAAACGCTACCCTGTCTATGGGCAGGCCGCCATTACAGTAGAAACTGGTGCCGGGCCCCATGAAAAAGTGGTCAATGATATTATTCGCAAGCTTAACCAATATCTTGCGCCAAAAAAGATTTCCGAAATGAAGAACAGAGAAAAAAAATGACCCAGAAAATCACGGTTTCTCTGGAAAACCATAGTTATGACATCCTTGTGGGTGAAGGCTTGCTGGATCAAGCCGGCGCCTTGATCGCCCCCTTGCTGCCAAGGCTGAAGACCGTGGTTATCACAGATGAAAATGTGGCAAAACACCAGCTTCCGCGCCTTGAAAAATCGCTTGTCTCGTCAGACATAGAATTTGACACCATCATTATGCCCGCGGGGGAGGCCACAAAATCTTTTCACCATTTGGAGCGTCTTCTGGACCAGCTGCTGTCTTTAAAGTTAGAACGAAATGATATAATCATCGCTTTTGGCGGCGGCGTCATTGGCGATTTGGTGGGTTTTGCCGCCAGCATTTACATGCGCGGCATTGATTTTATCCAAATCCCGACCACACTTCTGGCCCAGGTTGACAGCTCTGTCGGCGGGAAAACCGGCATCAACAGCCCGCGCGGCAAAAATCTTGTGGGCAGCTTTCACCAGCCTTGTCTCGTTCTGACCGATGTCAGCAGTTTGAACAGCCTGCCCAAAAGGCACCTGTTGGCCGGATATGCAGAAGTGGTAAAATACGGCCTGATTGACGATGCGGCGTTTTTCGGCTGGCTGGAAAAGAACGGCCAAAAAATTATCGCCGGCGACCCTGAGGCCCGGATGAGCGCCATTGTCAAAAGCTGCCAGGCTAAGGCGCGCATTGTTGCCGAGGATGAAAAAGAGCGCGGCAATCGGGCGCTGCTTAACCTTGGTCATACTTTTGGTCATGCGCTGGAGGCAGAGGCCGGCTATTCAGATCTTCTTTTCCATGGGGAGGCCGTCGCCATTGGTATGGTCATGGCCTTTAATTTATCGGTTAAAATGGGCCTTTGTCCAAAAAAAGATGCCGAAAGGCTGCAAAATCATTTGGAAGGCATAGGCCTGCCAACACGCGTGAGCAATACAGACCACCCGATATCACAGGTTAAAATGACGACAGAGCGGTTATATAGCCATGTTTTACAAGATAAAAAAAAATCCGGTGGGCGGGTGAATTTTGTGATAGTATCCGCGATTGGAAAGGCTTTTTTAAACAACAAGATCGACCCCAAGGACGTTAAAGATATTTTCCATGCCGCCATAAATTAAACAGACGGCCTGCTTAATATAATTAACCAAAACTTTTTCGGTATATCCTTCATGACAACATATTTAATAATAGAAATTCTTATTTTTTCCGGTATCATTTTATTTTTGATCATTTTATCAGGAACATTCTCTGGTTCGGAAACCGCGCTGACGGCCACATCCCCGTCACGAATTCATCGCTTGGCCCGGGAAGGCAACAAACGGGCCCAGGTGATCGAAAAACTCATCGGTAATACAGAAACCCTGATCGGGGCCATTCTGCTCGGCAATAATCTGGTGAATATTTTAGCCTCCGCCCTTGCCACAGCCTTTTTTATCCGGATATTTGGTGAGATTGGCGTGGTCTATGCCACATTGGTCATGACCGTAATCGTGCTGGTTTTCGCAGATGTGTTGCCGAAAACCTATGCCATTTCCAACCCTGAACGCGTCTCGTTAAAAGCCGCTCCTTTTGTCAAGCTGGTCGTCTTTCTTTTTGCGCCCATCATGACATTGGTTCAATATGTTGTCCGGGCAACCTTAAGAATGTTCGGTATTGCCATTGTCGGACAAAAACTTTTCTCGGCTCATGATGAAATTAGGGGTGCCATTAGCTTTCAAGCCCACGAAGGGGGCCTGATCAAATATAATAAGGATATGCTCGACAGTATTCTTGATTTACAGGATGTCCAGCTTGAAGATGTCATGGTCCATCGGAAAAACGTGGAAATGATCAATGCGGATGACGATCAGGATGATATCTTTGCCCAGCTGGTCAACAGCCCCCATACAAGACTGCCTCTATGGCGGGGAGATCCCGACAATATTATCGGCGTCATTCATGCCAAGGAAGTATTGCGGGCCATCAAAGACAATGACGGCTCAGCAAAAAATATTGATTTCACCAAAATTGCCCATGACCCATGGTTTGTGCCGGAAACAACCAGCCTGCAAGAACAGTTGGCCCTGTTTTTAGCAAAAAATTCCCACTTTGCCCTGGTGGTTGATGAATATGGCGACTTTATGGGAGTAACGACCCTTGAAGATATTCTGGAAGAAATTGTCGGTGAAATTTATGATGAACATGACACATCTTCCGAGGAAATTGAACCCTTGAAAAACGGGTCGGTCATTGTCAGGGGCGATACCGCAATTCGCGACTTAAACCGCCAGTTTAACTGGGACCTAAGCGATGAGAATGTGACAACGATTGCCGGGTATGTCATTGATATTGCAGAAACAATTCCCCTTCCCGGTCAACGGTTTACGCAAAAATCAACCACGCCGGGCTTTACGTTTGAGGTCTTGAAAAGACGCCGCAATCAAATCACCTCCATATTGATCACTCCCGATGCCGTCGAGCCAGATAAATAGATTTTATTTCCCGGATTTTATTTTTTGGGGACATTATTGAGAATTTTGGTGATTTGCGCAATATGGTCTGGCGCAAGGCGGCGGATATTACCCGCCAGCTGATTGGCCAGTATCACGGCTTGTGGTGATAATCCTGATGTATCCAATGTGATTTTCGGACGCGATTCACGGGCCAGCTGCTCGATCTCCTCCGCATCATCCCAGATTAAATTGAAATAGCTGATCATTTTTTGCACCAGAGCCCATGTGGGCTGGCCCCGGTGGCCATGCTCCAATGCGGACAGATAGGCGGGGCTGATATTTAAATCTGATGCCATCTGCTTTTGACTAACGGCCTTCTCCGCCCTGAGTTGCCTTATTTTTTTACCTAGCGGTGTCATTCTTTTACCCCGGGTTATGCTTATTCTTATTTTGTGGCATTGTTTTATGGCTTTATTTTATGGCCCCGTTTCAAAACCACATATAACGCGCCGTCCGCGCCATGTTCGATATTGGCCGAATAATAAGATACAATATATTGCGCCAAGGCGCCCTGAGACAGCCATATTGGCACATTGGCCCGCAAGACCCCGCTCCCTTTAACGCCGGTTTTTTGCCGGCCCTTACCTGTCACCACCAAAATTGATCTTTTGCCGCGCCGGTGGGCCTCTTTGATATAGCGGGTCAGCGCGTCAAAAGCCCTGTCTTGAGACATGCCATGAAGGTCGATTTTCCCTTCGGGCTTAACCTTGCCGCGCCGCAGCCTTTTCTGCCAGTTATGATCAATATCTTTGAGCGAAAAATCTTGTTCATTTAGCCGCACCGCAGGAGCTGTCAGGGGTCTTTGGCGGTTAAAAGAAAAGCCTTCCGGCGCACTGTTTAAATAATACGCCTTGCGAACAAGGGGGGTCATGGCTTGATTGCTGTTTAATCTGGTAATATTTTCGGTCACTTTCTGCCAGAGCTTTTTTTCATCCGCGCTTAAGCTGTCCCGTGGTTTTTTGCCGCTCATTACAGGCCAGCCTTTACAGGGGATGCCTTTTGATCAGATAGTAATTTTTGGGCCAGGTTTTTGGGTAACAGGAAATAATACCGGCCTAAATCCTTCATGGGGCCGGCCATTAAGCCCGCCTCCTCCCCGATGCCCCAATAAACATCGCCCCGTACCCGGCCCTTGATCGCCCCGCCCGTGTCTTGCGCAATCACCAGCCGCCTGATTGGGCCTGTTATTTCTGTGCTGGTTTCCAAAGAGGGCTTAAGGTCGAGCCAGACAGGAATGCCGAGCGGGACAAATTTCCGATCAACCGCCAGCGACCTTCCGGCGGTAAGTTCCACATTCATGGCCCCAACCGGCAACCGGCCATCCATCGGCCTGAAAAAAACATATGACGGGTTTTTCCACATCAATGCCTCAGCCTGCAAGGGGTTATCATTGATCCAGCCCCTGATTGCCTGCATGGACATATCCTGTTTTTCAATCTCGCCGCTCTGAATTAAAAATTTTCCAATGGCGTGATAGGCCTTGCCATTTTTGCCGGCATAGCCAAAAAGCTTCTGGTCACCATTTTCATATCGAATGATACCAGAGCCCTGAATATGCATGAAAAAAGCATCTATCGGGTCTTTAAGCCAAACCAGCTCCAGCGCCTGATTTTCCAATGCCCCCCGATCAATCACTTCGCGGTCCTTATAGGGCACAAACGCACCGTCCCTGATTTCACCAATGATGGTTTGCCCTTTTAAATCAGCGCGGAAATCTCCAAGGTTCAGGGTTTTCAAGCCTTCCGGAAGCCCATAAAGGGGATAGTTATATTCTGCGGACGGCTTGTCACTGCCGTGATATTCCGGGGCAAAATATCCCGTAAACAACCCTTCTGTGTCTTTGGCATAAGAAATAGCCGTAAAATGCTGCTCAAAAAATTCTTTGGCCTCGTGATCCGTTGGCGCCTCCAGCGTTTCAGCCATTTGGCAAGAGGGGTGCCAGTCCCCGGCGCGGCCACCAAGCCTTTCCGGAGATATTATTTTTGTCGCGGGCCAGGACAGAAATACGCGGCAGGAATTTTTAAAAGCCGCCAGCGCCTGGCTTTGTGGATCTGATGACCAATAGTCAAGATCACCATAAGGCACCGCCATAAATTCCGGCTCTTTCTGGGTGGTTTCCTCTTTTATCAAAAACCACAGGGACAGAAAAAACAAAAAACCCGCGCCGGCAATTATAAAAGATTTCCACATGTTATTATATCATTCTATGGTTTAGCCCGTGCGCGTTGCAACCAGGGTCCAGTTGGGGTCAGCGCTTTTTACGTCCCGGCAAAATGTCCAGATATCGGATATTTTAATCGTTCTATCTGCGTTACCCTCGATAATCTTGTCGTCCGCATCGCGGGTTGACATAATCATGTGGCTGGTAAATTCGACCGTGACTTCCGCAAGGCTGCCCGTCAGCGTCACATCAAGAAGATCAATTTTTTCAACATCCATCAATTTATTTTCATGACGCAGCTTCTTTTTCTCCATGGCATCAATGGCCCCGGAAAACTGATCATAAACTTGCCGGCTTAACATACTGCGCAGGGTTTTTCTATCCTTGCTCCAAAAAGCATTCAAAATCAGGCCATAGGCATATTCAGCTCCGTCAAAGAAGCTCAGCACATTAAAAGACGGATCAAGTTGATGTATCTTTTCAACCACCGCGTAAAAGGGTGATGATTTTGAAAGGCCTAAATTAACAGGCGGCTCAATCTGTTCCTCATCCGGCAAAATAGGATAGATATTATTTTCATCATCTGCATTATTTTGACGGCGCCGGTCATCATTCTGGTCACCGTAAGCGGCCCCTTTATCCTCGGGCTGGTCTTTGCTTGGATCATAGCCGGTTTTTTTGCCCAGCGTCCGACGAAGCTGAAACAAAATAAACACGGCAACCAGTGCCAAAATTACAATAAGTTCTACGCTTTCGGTTTCCGTTTGCATTTTTTTCTGTTCCACGCCTTGGCTAAAGATGAATAATACTTATATAGCCTGTATATATAAGCCTTATTGTGATAAATTTAAATATAGATTTTTATTTTATCAAACAACAGGCCCCTGATTTTATATTTAAGAGTCCAAAAATATGCCTTTGCTGATATTGATCATACTTCTTAGCGTACCTTATCTTGAGTTTCTTGTTTTTCTTGAGGTGGGCAGCGCTATTGGCGGGTTTCAGGCATTGTTGCTCACCATCCTGACCGCCATCATCGGGGTATATTTGATTCGGCAACAGGGCATAATGGTCTTGAACCGTATGCATGAAACTTTGCAGCGCGGCGAAAGCCCCGTGGAGGATATTCTGCATGGATTCTTTTTATTGGTCGCCGGGTTGTTTTTTCTCTTACCGGGTTTCATTACCGATAGTATTGCTGTGTTGTTGGCGACCCCCCCGATCCGGGCCGTCCTTGGAAAAATCATTGTGCAGAATATTCGCAACAGTTTTTACAAAAACACTTCAGGATATAAAAACAGCCACAATTCCCCCGAAGGAATCATCATAAACGGGGAATATGAAGAAGAAAAAGATGACCCAAAAAATATTGATCACAAAGACTAGGGTCTATGGATAATTACGCTCCAAACAACAGAATATAGCAGATATTTGACGCTTTCACCATCTTCACCTTGTGCTGAGGCACAATCCATGATAGCCACATATTTTTATAAGAAACCATTATAGCAATTGGGATATATTTATGTCAGACGAAACCGAAAACACCGTAGAAGAAAAAACAGATGTTGCGGGTGAGAATACCGGCCCTCAAATTGGTATTCTTGGCCAATATATCAAAGACCTGTCTTTTGAAAACCCGACACCGGCACAAACATTGCAAAAATTATCCCAGGAAAAACCTTCCATGGATATCAATGTTAACCTGAACGCCAAGGCCGTGGGGGAAGATGTCTATGAGGTTGATCTGAAAATAACCACCACAGCCAAGACAGGCGACGATATTGCCTTTGTGGCAGAGCTGGTTTATTCGGGCCTTTTTGCCGCAAAGAACCTGCCGGAAAATACCCTGCAGCCGTTCCTTATGATCGAAGCCCCCCGCCAGCTATTCCCTTTTGCGCGCCGCATTGTTGCTGATGTTACGCGGGATGGCGGTTTCCCGCCATTAATGTTGGAGCCCATTGACTTTGCCGCGCTATATCAGCAGCAAATGAAAAATATTCAGGATCAGGCTGAACCAAAAGATGATGTGGTCGTTAATTAAGCCGCCTAATCTGTTGTTTATTTTAAAACCCCCAAACTTTAAGTCTGGGGGTTTTATTTTGAAGGCTTGTCTTTTGTTGCCCAAAGTGTTTTTTCGCCCAAGGCCGTCACAAACGCCTCATGACGCCTCAATTCTTCTTCTGAAGGGTGGTGCGGGCGGCTTTCGCGAAAAACCCGCTGCGACATTTGAACAATAGCCTTAACATCTTCGGCGGTTTTTTCCTGTTCGTCCAAGGCAAGGCCGCGCTGCCGGCCGCCCCTCAATTCCAGATAAACCTCTGCCAATAATTCTGCGTCAAGCAAGGCCCCGTGCTTAACGCGGCTTGAATTATCAATGGCGAATCTTTTACATAACGCATCAAGGGTATTGGGCGAGCCCGGAAATTTCCGCCGCGCTATTTCAAGGGTATCCACCGCCCGGCTGCCGGGATATTCTTTATGGCCAACCTGTGATAATTCCCAATTGATAAATTTCATATCAAAGCTGGCGTTATGGGCCACCAGTTTGGCGTCCCCGACAAAATCAACAAATGCCGGGTAAATTTCAGAAAATGTTGGGAAGCCTTTAAGAAATTCTGCGCTATGCCCATGAATACGAAACGCCCCTTCCGGCATATCCCGTTCAGGATTGACATGCTGATGATAAATGCGGCCCGTGGGCAAATAATTTTCCACCTCTACGCAGCCTATTTCCACAAGCCGGTCGCCTAAAAAAGGGTCAAACCCTGTTGTTTCCGTATCAAAAACAATTTCCCGCATTTGCTGTTTGCCCTGCTTTCCTGGTTTAAATGTCTTTTTTCATGCGAATATTTTCAATGATTTTAGCAACCTGGTCCTCAGCATAGCTTAAACCCTGATCGCTTTGAACGATAAAATCTGCCCGCCGGCGCTTTTCTTCGTCCGGCATTTGCTGGGCCAGAATATTTTCAAATTTTTGCACCGTCATATTGGGACGAGATAATACGCGCCCGCGCTGAAGTGCGGGCGGCGCCGAGACCACAACGGTAAAGTCACATTGTTTTTCCCCGCCTGTTTCAAACAGCAGTGGCACATCCATCACCACCAGATCATGGCCTTCTGCCGCTGCCCGATCAAAAAAATTCTGCCGCATATCAGATACCATGGGGTGCAATATGGATTCCAGCTGTTTTAACGCCGCCGGATCATCAAAAACCCTTGCCCCCAAGGCTTTGCGATCAATACCCTTTGGGGTCATAACATTTGGAAAAAGGCCGCTCACCAATGGGGTGGCGGCCCCGTCTTTGCCCATTAAAATATGGACGGCCGCATCGGAATCAAACACAGGAATCCGGGCCTTTTCAAACATTTTAGCGGTTTCCGATTTTCCCATACCGATAGATCCGGTCAGGCCAATGACCGTAATTTTATCTGGAATTTTATCTGGGATTTTATCTGGGCTCATCACAAAGCCTCTAAAATATAATGACGAAGGTCTTGATCCACCTCTGGCACCCGCCCAAACCAGCCCTGAAAGGCCGGGGCCGCTTGATATAATAACATTCCCAGCCCATCAACATAAGGGTTGCCGCGTAATTTTGCTTGTTTCAAAAGCGGGGTTTCCAGTGGGTTATAGACAATATCATATACCACCGCCGTAAGGGGTAATTCAGACAGGTCAATATCCAATGGGGGTTGTCCCTTCATACCAAGGCTCGTCGTATTAACCAATAACGCGGCCTCCGCCATGTTTTTTGATCGGTCCTGCCAGTCACAGACTGTTATACGCGGATCATTATATATTTCGGCGAGCTTTTCAGCGCGGTCGCGCGTCCGGTTTATCAGCCGGATTTCCGAAATGCCGTCGTCCAGCAAACTGACAATGGCCGCCCGCGCCGCGCCGCCCGCGCCAATGATAACCGCTACCGCCCCATTGGATGACCATATGGGGGCGCTTGTTTTAAGGTTGGTCAGAAAACCAATGCCATCCGTATTGCGGCCAAACAGGCGGCCATCTTTTTGAACGGTGATCACATTCACTGCGCCAATTTTCCGGGCAACCTCATCTATCTCATCCAGAAAAGGCAGGGCAATTTCCTTATGGGGAACGGTCAGGTTCAAACCGGTAATTTCTTTTTTGGCCAAGGAATTTAAAAATTCCCCCAAGGCCTCCGGCTTAACCGCATAGGGTAAATATTCGCCCACAATGTTATATTTATCCAGCCAGTAACCGTGCAGGCGGGGAGAAAGGGAATGGCTGACGGGCCAGCCAACCACACCGGCTTTTATTTTTAAATCTTTTGTCATATCTCTAACCAATGAACCAGTGGGAGATATTAGCTGATATCAGAATCAGCGACATCTTGTTTTTCTTTTTCATCATCAAACCGATATTTCAAATTCATAATGGCGCCGGCTGTTTCCTCGATGGATCTTCTGGTCACATCAATGACCGGCCAACCGCGCCCGGAAAAAAGCCGCCGCGCCTGCTGAACTTCTTTTTTAATGGCTTCTTCATTCACATAGGTGGTTTCTTTTTCTTCTTTCAGGGATAATAAACGATTGCGCCGGATTTGAACCAGCCGATCCACGCTATTAATCAGGCCCACAACAAATTTACCGTCCAGATCATCCAGTTCACGCGGCAGGGCCTGATTGGGCACTATGGGTATATTCGCTGTTTTCATCCCTTTATTGGCCAAATAGATGCTCGTGGGGGTTTTAGAGGTTCGGGAAACCCCAAGCAAAACAATATCTGCTGATTTTATGCCTTCCGGATTCTGGCCATCATCATGCATCAGAGTATATTGCATGGCGTCTATACGTTCAAAATATTCATCATTCATTTTATGTTGAAGGCCGGGGCGCGCGATAGATTTTTGACCCAGATGATGACCCAGTTCCCGGATTATACTGTGTAATACCGAAATATAGGGCCAATGGTTTTTTTCACATGCCTCTATCAAAACCTGTTCAATATCACTATTGACCAATGTAAACATCACAATGCCCGGCTTTTCTTTAAATTCCGGAATAAGCCGCCCCATATGGCGGGCGGTTCTGACCATTGGCCAATAATGTTTTTTGGCTTTTATTTCAGGAAATTGCGCCAGGGCCGCTTTGGCAACCTGTTCCAGGGTGTCTCCTGTTGCATCAGATACCAGATGAAGATGAACCTCTTTCATTATCAACCCTATTGCTGTTTTGGCCTTAATTACGGGGATAACCGGCCTTATATTATAAGAGACGTAAAGTTATGCACCTCTTTCATTTATTATACTGTTATTATCCTTTTATGGATAACTTTTTTTAGGGTCTGTGGGAATCAGAGTGTAATTTCTTTATCTCCTGTCAATCTAAAAACCACCCCCGATATTCACAGCTTTAAAGCCCTTGCTTTCCTGTGCTTATCCATAGACTTATTCCGCCAAATCCGCTATGTGATAAAAAATGTTTTTTTAAGGCTGTTCTGTCAATTACTTTGGGGGTAACTTTTAATTCTCCTTATTCACAGGCATCCACTACAACCACTATTTATATATTTATAAAAATATAAGATAGTAGTTTATTCTTGAGCCTATAACGACGATCGAAAAATATATGAAAAATAATAAACTTTTTCTCCAGACTTTAAATGGTGAGATTACAGATAAAATTCCCTTTTGGTATATGCGTCAAGCGGGAAGATATTTACCAGAATATATGGAAAAACGCAAAACAGCCGGATCTTTTCTTGATCTTTGTTATGCGCCTGACTTTGCCGTAGAAGTAACTTTGCAGCCACTGCGCAGATATCAAATGGACGCCGCCATTCTTTTTTCAGATATTCTGGTCGTCCCCCATGCTTTAGGTCAACATCTTGAATTCAGGCAGGGCGAAGGGCCCGTTTTAACGCCTGTAAATACTGCCGATAAAATAAACAGGCTTGGCATGGAAGGATTTCATGAGCATCTGGCGCCTGTATATGAAACGGTCAGGCGATTACATAAAGAAATTCCAGAAACAACCACATTGATTGGTTTTGCAGGAGCGCCCTGGACAGTGGCAACCTATATGGTTGCGGGGCATGGGTCCACAGATCAGGCGGCAACAAGAGCCATGGCCTATCAGGATGAGGCGGCTTTTCAACGGCTTATTGATTTATTGGTTGTTTCCACGTCTGAATATTTATGTCGCCAGATTAAACAGGGCGCGGAAGTTATTCAGTTATTTGATACTTGGGCCGGAAATTTACCTGATGATCAATTTCGAAAATGGGCCATAGAGCCGGTCAGGAAAATCATTCAAAATATTCGGGCCGTTTATCCAGATACGCCCATCATTGGCTTTCCAAAGGGGGCCGGTTGCCGCTACCCTGAATATATTCACGCTACGGGCGTTTCTGCGGTCTCCATAGACACAACAATGCCATTAGAGTGGGTGCGGGATCATATACAGCCTTTATGTCCTGTGCAGGGTAATTTAGATCCTTTGTTGTTGGTTGCCGGCGGCGAAATGATGGAAAACCGTGTGAAGGAAATTCTGGACTGTCTTGGCAAAGGCGCCTTTATCTTTAATCTTGGTCATGGCATTGTCCCGCAAACGCCGCCGGAAAATGTCGCGCGGGTTTCTGAAATATTGCGGAACTATAAAAAATAACAATGGCGGGCCATATGGATAAAAAAAATCTGGTGGATAAAAAGGAAAAAGTCGCGGTTATTTTATTTAATTTGGGCGGCCCGGATTCTCTTAAAGCCGTAAAACCCTTTTTATTTAATTTATTTTATGACCCGGCGATTATTGCCCTGAATAATCCCTGGCGGTGGCTTGTGGCAAAAATTCTTTCAAGAAAGCGCGCGCCAATAGCCCGGGAAATATATAAAAAAATTGGCAATAAATCCCCCATATTAGATCAGACCAAAGCACAAGCCGTTGCTCTTGAAAATAATCTGAATGCAGAGAGTGATCGTGATTATTGCTGCTTTATTTCCATGCGCTATTGGCATCCCTTTTCCTGTGATGTTGTGAAGAAAGTGAAAAACTTTGCCCCGGACCGAGTGGTTCTATTGCCATTATATCCGCATTATTCAATTACAACCACAGGCTCGTCCCTGATAGACTGGGCAAAAAATGCCAAAAAATCTGGCCTTGATGCGCCCTATAGAGTGGTAAGGGATTATCCGGAAAATGCAGGCTTTATTGAAGCCCATGTTAATATGATACAGGCGGAAATAAAAAAAATCGGGTCATTGGATGAATATCGCATTTTATATTCTGCTCATGGTCTGCCAGAAAAAGTAATTGATGCGGGGGATCCCTACCGGCAGCATACTGAAAATACCTGCCGCCTTATTCAGGAACAGCTTGGCCACCCGGATCATATTGTTTGTTTTCAAAGCCGGGTTGGTCCGCTAAAATGGATTGAACCCTATACTGACGATGAAATCAGGCGGGCCGGCGAAGAAGGAAAATCATTGATTATTGTGCCTGTTTCTTTTGTGTCGGAACATTCGGAAACCTTGGTGGAACTGGATATGGAATACCGGGAAATAGCCAAAGAAAGCGGAGTTAAGAATTATATTCGTATCGCCGCCATTGGCTGCCATCCCGCATATATTTCCACTTTGGCAAAATTAACGAAGGAGGCTTTAAAGTGATGGAACAGATAAATATTTTTTTATCGACGCATTATACATGGCTTCTTTCTTTGCATATTATCGCCGTGATCAGCTGGATGGCCGGTATGTTTTATATGCCGCGATTATTCGTTTATCATACCCGACTGGAAACAGGCTCAGATGCGTCTGAAATGTTCAAGGAAATGGAGCTAAAACTAATCAGGATTATTATTAATCCTGCTATGATATTCGCGTGGGTTTTTGGGATATTTATGGCCTTTGGTCAGGATTTATGGGGGCAGAGCTGGTTTCAGTTAAAATTTCTTTGTGTGATTTTAATGAGCGGGTTTCATGGGTTTTTATCCCGTTGGCGCAGACAGTTTGCCCGGGATGAAAACACACATACTGAAAAATTCTACCGTCTTATGAATGAAGTTCCGACAATATTAATGATCATCATTGTATTTCTTGTGATCATGAAAGCCGTTTAATGCTTGACAGCAGGGGGCCGGGTATTTAGAAAACATCCTTTCATTTAGGATAATTTTACTTTATCATACCCAATATTATTATTTCAATATAATGTTCATTGATTTCTTGTTATATGAACCACGTCTCATGACTTTTGTGTCAAATCGATAGAATTATCTCCCTTAACAATACCATATGGATATACCAAATGAATCTTTTGGAACTTAAAAAGAAATCGCCAAGTACATTACTTCTTCTGGCGGAAGAACTTAATGTGGAAAATGCGAGCAATATGCGTAAGCAGGACATGATGTTTGCGATTTTAAAAGAGCTGGCGGAAAAAGGGGAAGAAATAACCGGAGGCGGAACGATCGAAGTTTTGCAGGACGGTTTTGGGTTTTTACGCTCACCAGAAGCC
>JALSHF010000125.1 GCA_026982375.1 Emcibacter sp.
AACGCGGGGGGTGAAACCATCAGATTCTGTTTTATCAATTTGATTTACAACACCATTGCCGAAAAGACCAACCTGCGTCACGCTGCGCTCTTCGTTATAATCATAATAACGGCCACCGGCGGTGACCTGAAAGTCATCCGTAACATCATAGCTTGCCTCAGCGAAAACAGCTATTTGTTTCAAAGTATAAGGCAACTCGGAATAGAAGGGCGAATCAGCCGGGGCAACACCCATGCCAACAGCCGCCGATGTTCCCGCGCCCAATACAGCGTCCGTTACGGCGTCATACCCGGGGGTCGGCAAGGATTGCCGGTAAAAGCGATCGGTCTTGGAATAGAAAGCACCACCCACCCACTGAAATGGGCCATCACCATTTGAGCTCAGGCGCAATTCCTGAGTGAATTGCTCAACTTTCGTGGTATCGCGTAGATTGGACGGAAATAAAACCGCATTATCCGGATAGCCAAGGTCAACAGAAACACTGCCGGTCAAGGCGCTGGCATCTCGGCTTACCAGAATATCACGGTCTGTATAGCTGGTCACAGATGTCAGATCAACGCCATCAAAATTTACTTCGATCGTTGCATCAGCGATCAATGTTTCGTCTTTGAAAGATTCCCTCAACAGCAGAAATTGCTGGCGCGGGCCAAGCTGTACCGCAGGACGCGTTGTCGTATAGGGATTGGCGTAAAGGTTAAAGACTTCCTGACGGTTATTGCCGTCTGTGCTGACTTCCTGATATATCACCCGGGGGGTTATGGTAATATTCTCTGTCGGCTGGAATAACACAGCGATCCGGCCGCCGGTGCGCGAACCACTATTAACATTCTCATCAATGGTTCCGCCTTCGCGCAGCGCATCAATAAAGCCGCCATATTCCGTGTGATAACCGACAATGCGAACGGCGGCTTTATCTTCCGCAATGGGCATATTCAGCATACCTTTAATATGACCGCCAACGCCGCCGCCGTCGATGGCATTTAGGTTGCCTTCAACGCTGCCTTCAAAACCCTCGGTATTTGGTTTGTTGGTAATATAACGAATGGTGCCGCCAATGGAGCCTGATCCAAAAAGCGTGCCCTGAGGTCCACGAAGAACCTCGACACGATTCAAATCATACAGGTCAATATCAGGCGTAAAAAGTGACAGGGAAATAACCGATTCATCCAGATAAATACCCACCTGTTCTTTCACACCCGGTTGGTCGCGAACGATCTGACCGGCGGATACGCCGCGAATGGCAACCTGACTTTGGCCGGGGCCCAGATTTTGAATCATCAAGCCCGCAACATTCCGCGCAAGATCTTCAAGGCTGGTGGCACCAGAGCGCTGAATATCGACCTGTGTCTGTGCATTGATGGAAAAAGGCACATCTTTAATGGTTGATGATCTTTTGGTGGCTGTTACCAGAATTTCCTCAAACACCATTTTGTCATCTGCTGCTTCTTGCGCAAATGCGGTGCCAGACAAAAGGATACTTGTCCCAATTGCCGTTCCGGCGAGCGTCATTACTTTTCGTGATAATGTCATATTTTTATTCCTCCATTGTTATATATTCTTGGATTTATTGTTTGAGATATAGAATGCGTCAAACAAGTCACACTTATACAAAGTAATAAATTATTTCTACATAATTCGGCCATTTTTCCCGTTTTTTCTATAACATGAAATAAGGCAATCAAAAAACAACTTAAGGCAATGCTAATAATAACATAGAACACCAGAAAAATCCATTACTGCATTTCCTATATTTACTTTTGAATTAAGGCTTCTTTTTGACGGCGGGCAAGCTTTTTAATGAAAAATTCCCGTTTTGACGCGCTACTTCTGTCTTCACAAGGCTCCGTATAGATAAGCTCAAACGGCCCGCGCCCACGGGTATATTTGGCCCCGATTCCGGCGGTATGATCGATGATACGCTTATCCAGATCATTGGTAATGCCTGTGTAATAGCTGTCATCGCGGCATTTCAGAATATAAACCACCCATTTGCGCATCATGTTTCTTTCAGGTTGGTGAGGATATACCGGCTATTGTCCCAAAGCCGTCTCTAATGAAGAAACGACACAGCTCATGAATTTTCGAACAGGATAGGTCTGGTTTCTATGCTGCGAAAATACTGCCGTAATAGGCAATGTGGGGTTGCCGGGCAATTTAAATATCTGCATATTGGGATTACGTTCCGAATGTTTTAAATTATAAATCGCCAGCGCATCCAGAATGCCCGCGCCCAAGCCATTATGAACCAGTGCCGCCGCCATATGATGATCATGAACCCGGATAAAAGCTGCGGGCGAAACATCCGCCTTTAACAATAAAGATCTGGCGATTTTTCCCAATGGTTCATTTTCATACAGATCAATATACGGCAGATCAGACAGGATTTTCAAATCAAGCGGATGATCCAAAGATGGCTGATGGCTCAATTCCGCCAATATTGTTTTAGGGACAACGCCATAAACCGGAATATCCATCAAGGATTTTACCCTTAAATCAGAATTTTCTTCCAACCCAAAAGTAAGGCCCAGATGATACGACTGGGGCCTGTCATCAAGATTTGCCAATATTGCCGGCGAATGTTCAGATGATATATCAAAAGTAAACCGCTGATGACGTTTTTGGAAATTTGTAATGGCCTCTGGCAATACGCGCTGGCTGAGGGCGGGTGTTGCGGCTATTCTGATATGCCCCGCAGACCCCTCCCGCAGGCGATCGCACAGGCTGTCAACAGCCAGCAAAGACTCGTGAGCCCGGTCAACCTCATCAAATAAAATGCGTGCCTCGGCCGTTGGCGTTAGCCTGCCGCGCGAACGGTCAAACAGTGCAAAACCAAGTTCAGCCTCCGTCTGTTGCAGAGAAGACGTCACCGACGGCTGGGAAACACGAAGATTTTGCGCCGCCCGGGTTACGGTACCATACGTCATGACCGCATGAAAAACTTCTATTTGACGATACCTCATGGGATTCTCCTGAAAATCTGATCATAAGTATAAGCTGAAGTTATGCCAAAGGCAATATTTCTAATTTGTATTATATAGATATTTGCTCAATACTCCATTCACTGGAAATTTTTTGGAGACAACAAATGGGTCAAGTATTTTACCGCGCCCCCAAACATCACTATCCCGCCGCCGTTAAAGCAGAAGGCGTGTATATATATGACGAAGACGGCAAACAATATCTGGATGCCAGCGGCGGCGCCGCCGTATCATGCCTGGGCCATGGGAATGAATATGTTATTGAGGCCATAAAAACACAGCTTGATACGGTTGCCTATGCCCATACAGCCTTTTTCACCAATGCCCCGCAAGAAGAACTGGCCAGCAGGCTTGCGGCGCGTTTTGGCGGTTATAATGCCAAAGTATATTTTTCGTCCGGCGGCTCAGAAGCAAATGAAACCGCCATCAAATTGGCCCGGCAATTTTGGGTCGCCTGCGGGCACCATCAAAAAAGTATCATAATAAGCAGAGATCAGAGCTATCATGGCAACACCCTCGCCGCCCTGTCCATGAGCGGAAACCCGTCCCGGCAACAAATATATAAACCCATGCTGCATGATTGGCCCAAGGCCCTGCCCTGCCATGCTTATCGTTACCGGCGGCCCGATGAAACCACGGCCCAATACGGCGAAAGATGCGCCTTGTCACTGGAAATGGAAATTTTAAGCGCCGGGGCAGAAAATATTGCGGCCTTCATCGCAGAGCCAATTGTAGGGGCGACTTTAGGCTGCGCGGCGGCCACGGCGGGCTATTTCAAAAAAATCAGAGAAATTTGTGACAAATATAACATTTTACTGATTTTGGATGAAGTCATGTGCGGGGCGGGCAGAACCGGCAGCTATTTTGCCTTTGAGCAAGAGGATATTCAACCCGACATTGTCACATTGGCAAAAGGGCTTGGCGGCGGCTATCAACCCCTGGCAGCCGTCATTTGCAAGGGTCATATTCACGATCAAATCGTTAAGGGATGCGGTTCTTTTGAACATGGTCACACCTATATCGGCCATGCCGCCGCCTGCGCCGCCGGTCGCGCCGTTATGGATGTGATCGAGGATGAGAATCTTCTGAAAAAAGTGCGCAATACGAGCGAAACATTAATGGCACAATTAAAAGCCACTTTTCAATCCCACCCCAATGTGGGCGATATTCGGGGGAGAGGTTTATTCATAGCGCTGGAATTCACACTGGACAAAGACCATAAAACCCCCCCGGGCTTTGAGCTTGATTTACCTAAAAAAATAAAAACCAGCGCCATGAAAAATGGTCTGATCTGTTACCCCGGCGGCGGCACAGCCGATGGCATAAACGGCGCACATATATTGCTCGCGCCGCCTTTTATTTATAAGGATAGCCATGTCGGTGAATTGATCGAAAAGTTACAACGCATCATAGAAGAGCAGACGTTCTCACCATCATTCTAGAACAATGCCAGACCTATTTGGCTCCTTGTTTCTTTAATCAGATATTTTGCAACGGCATCATTCTTACAGGGCGCGAATATTAGATAGAAAATCTTCGACCGTAGAAGATATTATCTGCGCATTTTTGCTCACCTCTGTTGCTGCCCCACTTACATCTTCGGCAATGTCTTTGGTCTCTGAGGCACCGGCTGATACATCTACAATCACGGCTGTGACTTCTTGTGATCCTTTTGCGGCTTCTGCCACATTTCTGGCTATTTCCGCTGTTGCTGAATTCTGCTGTTCAACGGCACCTGAAATAGACACGGCAATATTATTGGTTTCTGCAATAATGGCGCGTATAGATTCAACGGCATTGACAGCTTCAAGAGACGAGTCCTGTACGGCGCCCACATGACGGCTTATTTCTTCTGTGGCGCTGGATGTCTGAGTAGCAAGTATTTTAACCTCATTTGCCACAACAGCAAACCCTTTACCTGCTTCACCCGCTCTTGCGGCCTCAATAGTTGCATTCAGGGCTAAAAGGTTAGTCTGATTCGCAATATCATTAATAAGTTTTACCACATCAGCAATTAAAGAGGTTGTTCCGGTCAAAGAAGCCATTGTTTCCTTTGTTTTTCCCGCTTGCTCAACCGCACTTCGGGTAATTTCGGTTGATTGACAAAGCTGTCGATTAATTTCACCAACCGATGCTGACATTTCTTCAGAAGCCGCCGCAACTGTATTGATGTTGGTCGTCGCCTCTTCGGCTGCTGCCGCTGCAGCGGTGCTGTTGACCCCTGTATTCTCTGCTATACCCGCCATACCATTTGCAGAACTTAGAAGTTGCGTCGACATGGCAGACATGCCTTGAATAGCTGTGGAAATTTCAGTATCAAAATTTGAAATTAATACTTCCATTTTTTGAGCACGCTGTTCTCGAAGTTCAATAATTTTACGCTCACGTTCAAGATCTTCTTCACGTAATTTCTGATCTTTTTTTTCTATTTCTTTTTCCTGAAGACGTTTCTGTTTCTCGGTTTCTCTGACATTCTCCTCAAGCTTCTTCTGCTGGATAGCGCCTTGCTTAAAATCCAGAACAGTATTTGCTATAATACCAATTTCACTATTTAAATCAGTGTGGGGAATATCTATTTCCAGTTTTCCTTCTGATAATTGCGCCATAGCCTGCCCAATACCATCAAGCGGCACAGTTATAGATCTCGCAATAAGATAAGAAAGCAAACCGATCCCCCCCGCCATGGAAACAGATAAAATTAACAGCCACCAAAAATTTGCCATGGCTTCTGCTGCAAGCTCTTTCGTCTCCGCAACAATAAAATCAGCATATTTTTTTTCAACCCGGTGGTATAGATCAATTTTCTTTGTTATATGCTCAAACCAGTATGAGCCCGTGACCCCGCTTGCTGATACATCCTTATGGTTTTTGAAAACATGTTCCCTCATTTCATCAAGCTTATCAATAACGGAACCTTGCATTGTTGAGGCCATAAATGTCTTTAAAACAGGATTTGCACTGGTATTGAAAACACTGAGGAAGGCCTCTTGCTGCGCAATAAGCCCAATGAATTTTTTGTATACATCATCGCTGAAACTGCGGGCCGCAAAACCGTTAGCACCCATAGCACGTTCCAGGCCAGAACGCTCTTTTACTTCAAGTAATGAAATATAACCGGTCATATCTCTTAAAAGGTCAGGATTGTTGGTAATATTTGCGGCAACCTTAACTATATCCAGCAATCTGCTAATCACTTCCGTATAATATTCAGCCATTTCACCAACAGTTAATTTCATGTCTTGAACTGCCGCACGCTTATCATTCAGGCCCCTTAAAGCATTAAAGGCAATGGTCGTTTTTTTGAACAGACCATCACTAACTGACTTCAGGTTAATTGAAGCTGTACTATTGTTAAAAATAGTGTGACTGGCATCGGTAGATATATACTGGGCGTTGATCCTCCTGGCAAAGGCTTGCGCAGATTTTGACCCTATGTATCCGGCTGATGCACCGCGTTCTTTTTGCAATTCATGAATTAAGTCACTAACTTTTGGCGTAAACTCCGCAAGTATCAGAAGCGTGTCCATTCGTGACTTTTCCTGATAAAAAGAAATTATTTTATCCATGGAAAAAATTAAAAACATCGCAAAGGCAAGAGAGATAGCTGCCAGAATCCTGACCCTGATACCAAATTTATTAAACCATTTAAGCATTTAACTCTCCAAATCACAAATTCAACTGCCGTGAAAAAACACATCATATAAATAGATTTATTGTAGTTTTCTTTCTGAAAGATTAATGACAATTAGCGAAAAGAGGGGGATTATAATTTTTTTGCTTTTTTTTGATATAAGTCAAGAATTCTAAGAACCAAACGCCCTTTCATCATCCAAACAATCATTTTAGAAAAATATTCTTTGTAAACTTATGAATATAGAATTCAGAGAGGTATAAATTTCAGGGGGGGCATAAATTTCAGGAAAATTCCAACACCCTCATAACTTCAAAGAAATATCTGGTTGGGGTGGCAGGATTCGAACCTGCGCATGACGGGATCAAAACCCGTTGCCTTACCGCTTGGCTACACCCCATCAAAGATATCAATATCATAAAGGTGCCGCGAACATAAGCAGATTTCTTTCAACATGCAATGATGATTTTACAAAAAAAACTTTTTTTTCTTTTAACGCCAGATTTTAAGTATTTGACAAGGCTACTGCGCTAGAAGATAACTCTTGAAATACAAAACAAGATTAAGGAGTTTCAATGGCCATAGTTGTCACAGGCGCCGCCGGTTTTATTGGTTTTAATGTTTCCAGACTTCTTCTGGCGCGCGGGGAAGAGGTTATTGGCATTGATAATATCAACGATTATTATTCTGTTGAATTGAAAGAAAACCGGCTGGCGGAAATAAAGAACAACCCGGCTTTTACCTTTTTGAAACTGGATTTTTCGGATTTTGATGCCTTGAAATCGGCCCTTGATCAGCATGATGTGACAAAAATAGTTCATCTGGGCGCACAGGCCGGGGTCAGATACTCCCTGACCAACCCTTTTGTCTATGCCCAGTCAAACCTGATCGGACATTTGAATATTATGGAATATGCCCGCCATAAAAAAGGCTTTGAGCATTTGGTTTATGCCTCATCCTCCTCTGTTTACGGCGGCAACAAAAATATGCCTTTTTCCATAGATGACAGGGTTGATAATCCGGTATCCCTCTATGCTGCCACAAAAAAAGCCGATGAGTTGATGAGCCAGAGTTATGCTCATCTATATCGTATGCCGCAAACCGGCCTGCGGTTCTTCACCGTATATGGCCCCTGGGGCCGCCCTGACATGGCCATGTGGATATTTACCGAGAAAATCCTGGCTGGTGAGCCTATCCCGGTCTTTAATCACGGGGATATGCTGCGGGACTTTACCTTCATTGATGATATTGTTGATGGCATTGTCAGATGCCTTGATAATCCACCAAAAGATGATGGCACCATGCATACGATTGGCTCCAATGCGCCCCACCGCATATATAACATTGGCAATGATAACACCGTAAAGCTGTTGGATATGATCAAGGTGCTGGAAGATTGTCTGGGTCAAAAGGCGGAGATGAATTTACTGCCCATCCAGCCCGGGGACGTCAAGGAAACGGCCGCCGACATCACCGCAATCCAGAATGACCTCGGCTTCGAGCCTAAAACCAAAATCGAAGAAGGTATCCCCAAATTCATCCATTGGTACAAACAATATCACAAAATTAATTAAAAGGAACGGCTCGGTTGGTTCAGAATAGGTTGATTTATGGATAACCTGATTTCAAGAATAATCTGGCTCTTTTTACAGCCCAGCAATCTTTTTTTTATTTTATTTCTCATTGGCCTGATACTCGTCTGGAAAAATCGCCGCAGAGCAGGCCTTTCAATCCTTACGACCTGCGCGATCTTCTATGGTATGGTCATGTTCGGGCCGTTGACAAGCTGGCTCATGGCCCCATTGGAGAAGCGTTTTTCTAGCTATACCAATCATGTGGGCGATGCGCCCTATAGCGGCATTATTGTCCTCGCGGGGGCAGAGCGGTTAAACTTAAGCACAAAACATAATCAGGTCACATTAACCGGCGCGGCAGAGCGGCTCATCCAGGCCACAAAACTGGCGCGCCAATTCCCTGACCTGCCCATTATATATAGCGGCGGGGGCCAGATTAAAAATATGCTGTCCGAAAATGCCATTGCCCGAAAATATTTTACCGAAGCCGGAATAGACCTGAGCCGCATAAGATTTGAAGATAAATCCTATAATACCCATAGCAATGCCCTCGAAACAAAAAAACATATTCAGCAGCATGAAACGGGGGGGCGCGAAACCGGCAAATGGCTGCTGGTAACATCAGCCTTCCATATGCCGCGCGCAGTCGGTGCCTATAGAAGCGCCCATATTAATATACAGCCTTATCCCGTCGACTATCGAAGTTACCTAAAGACATCATTGATTAATAAACCAAATGCAGGACGGGGTTTATATCAACTGGATTTTGCCATGCATGAATGGGTCGGGCTTCTGGCCTATTATGTGAGCGGACGCAATGAAGAAATCTTCCCGGCACCTGAAGATTAACGCAGCAAGTTTCTGAAAATGGCCGGCAAGGCCGCCGACAGATTTTCAATATGGGGGATGATTGCGCCGCCGCCCGGCCCAAAAAGATACGGGAAATAATCCCGCGCCTTCTCATCTATGGTAACCCCAAAGACGGCCACGCCCTGTTTGCGGGCTTCTCTGATGGCCATTCTGGTGTCTTCTATGCCGTAGCGGCCTTCGTAATGATCCATATCATTTGGCTTGCCATCACTGAGTAAAAGCAAGAGCCGGTGGTGATTTGGTCGCTCTAGGAGTTGCTTTGTCACATGACGTATGGCCGCCCCCATGCGGGTATAATAGCCGGGTTTCAGAGCTGAAATACGATTTTGCACCTTGATCGACATTTCTTCATCAAATTCCTTTAGGCACTCCACGCTTATATTGTGACGCTTGCGAGAGGAAAAGCAATATATGGCATTGTCATCACCGCTGGCCTTCAAGCCCAAAGCCAAGGTCATCAAGGCCTCTTTTTCCACATCCAATATGCGCCGCCCATCCAGCCAGGCATCGGTCGATAGTGACACATCGGCCAGAATAGCCGCCGCAAGGTCACGAGTCTGGTTCCGGTAGTCCATATAGATTTGGTCACTGCCCTCGCCCATGGCCTGCAAATCACAGCTTGACCGGATCATGGCATCAATGTCCAGTTCCTTGCCATCCTGTTGCCGATGAACACGCTCTCTTCTGGGGCGCAAAGCCTCAAACTGACGCTGAATACGCCTTATGCGCCGCCGTGTGGCGTCATCCGGTCGCCAAACGTCTTTTTCAACGTCATTGGCTTCCTTTGCCCGGGCTGCAAAAACGGCGCAGAAATTCTGGCGATACCCCTGCAAGCGAAAGTCCCATTCAGGATAGAGATGTTCCGAGACCAGAGGGGTTATATCTATATCCTGGCCAGCCACAGACATATCAAGTTTAATCGTCGAAGCAACTGTCTTCTTATTACGGGTCAGGGACATTTCATCCAAATCATCAACGGCCGACTGGACATCCTCATCCTCCTCATCATCAATGCCCCGATTAACATTGACCATTTCAGCAATTGATATCACCTTCTCGGAACGATTCAGGGCGAGCGGGTCTTGCTTGTCGACCTGATCATTCTCTTCTCTAACCCCTGCATGTTTGCGGCCATCACGCAGATCCTTAAAAATATTTTTCCCGCTTACATCTTCGTCGGCATATTCTGCCGGATCAATGATATTTCGGTGCCTGATGTCCACTTCCCCCCATAGCGGCACAGAAAGAAACCCTTTATATTTTCGGGGAAGCTTTGGGAAATCCGGCAATTGTTCATCCCGCAAGATCATTTGAAAAAGAATGATGGCTTCCGCGTGGGCAGGCCCACGATTAAAAAGCGCATCACAGATCAGGTTTTCCAGCCGCGCCTCATAGATTGGTAATTTTCGAGCTGGACGAATGTCTTTCAATGCCGCGCATAACGCCTCATATTTTTTGCCGAGCCCGGGATATTTATCCATGACAAATTCGCTTGTCTGCCAAGCCTGGGCGATGAAAATCAAATCAGCATGCAGGGCATTTTCCGGCCTGATAGTCGGCATATCCCGCGCATGGGCCAAAAAGGCTGCCAGCCAAAAATACAAATCCCTGTTCAGATGTTTTTCCGGAAAATAATCAATGACATTTGGCAATAACAGGCTGTCATTATCCCGCTTTGCCATGGGCAGCCTCTCATGATCCATGCCCAGGCGCATACGCCATGACAGGCGATGATTTTGTGACGTCTCACTGACACTTGCAACATCAATGCCCGGATCACCGCCAAGGGCCCGAAAAAAAATGCTGATCATTTCCTTGATATCCGCCAGATACACCGCAGCATCAGTATGATGGGGATAGCTGGATTGACCATGAACCAGCATATGCCATCTTTTACCGACCATTTCCTCTGGCTCAAATAAATCAAACATGATTTGCCCTTATCATCCAAAAGTGGCCTGAACCACCTCCATTAGCCCTTCTTTGGCGCTGTTGTCATCACTCAACGGTTCAATTAATGTGGCCTCTGCCGCTTCCAATGGCGTGATTCCTGCCATCATCAGAGTCGCGCAATAGACCAGAAGCCGCGTCGAGGCCCCCTCTTCTAAATCAAGGTCTTTCAAATTACGGATACTGCGCGCCAGATTAACCAGCGGGACGCACCGCGCCGCATCAAGGCCGGTTTCCTTGCAGATAATATCCACTTCCTGCTGGGCCTTTGGATAATCAAACTGAATCCCAATGAACCGTTGCCGGGTACTGGGCTTTAAGGATTTAAGAATATTCTGGTAGCCTGGATTATAAGATATCACCATCATGAAATCATCGGGCGCCTCAAGCAGCTCGCCGGTGCGCTCCAGCGGCAGAAAACGCCGGTCATCGGTTAAAGGATGCAAAACAACCGTCACATCCTTTCGCGCCTCGACCACTTCATCAAGATAGCATATACCGCCGTTCCGCACGGTTTGGGTTAGCGGCCCGTCAACCCAATGAGTCTCGCCGCCCTTCAAAAGATAGCGGCCCGTCAGGTCAGCGGCTGTCAAGTCATCATGACAGGCAACCGTATTTAACGTCAGCCCAAGCCGCGCAGCCATATGCGCCACAAATCGCGTTTTGCCGCAGCCGGTCGGGCCTTTTAACATTACAGGCAAGCCATTTTTAAAGGCCGTTTCAAAAAGTCCGCATTCATTGGCAGACGGCATATAGAAAGGGATGTTATCTTCAGTCATTTTCTTACCCTAAGAAATAATTTTATTGCATCAATATACTAAAAAGACGGTGACAGATTACGCTGCCACCGCCTTTGATCAAGGTCAACAATAGATGTTTAACTGGTTAATTACCTTATTTCCGCCTGCTCTTCCTTGCCTTTGGCAAATGTTGCATAGACAAAAAGCAACACGCCGATGACGACGACAATACCGGAACCCAGCCTCATCCAGTAGAAGAGCGCGATCTGCTCCTGAACGTCCATGTAATTCATGCCCAGAACCCGTTCCAGATGTGTCTGAAGCACACCCGCAGCGGTCAGGGTGAAGGTCATGAAGACCATGCCGGAACTGGTAATCCAGAAGCTCCACATATTCAGATTCTGGTTATAGGGCTGCATCCCGCGCAAATGCGGCATGGCATAGGAAATGATCGCGAGATTGATCATGACATAAGCGCCATAAAAGGCCAGATGCCCATGCGATGACGTAATTTGCGTGCCGTGGGTATAGAAATTAATCGGCGCAAGCGTATGCATGAAGCCCCAGACCCCTGCCCCAAAGAAGGACAGAACCGTACAACCCAGCACCCATAAAAGAGCGGCTTTGTTGGGATGATTGCGCGTGCTTTTGCGCACAATATAGAATGCGAAAATCACCATGGCCAAAAAGGGAAATACTTCCAGTGCCGAGAAAATACTGCCTAACCATTGCCAATAGCCGGGGGTGCCGATCCAGTAATAATGATGACCCGTTCCAAGCAAGCCTGAAAAAAGCGCCAAGCCAACGATGACATAAAGCCATTTTTCAATGATTTCGCGGTCAACGCCGGTCATTTTGATCAACAGGAAGCCTAGAATAGCAGCCAGAATCAATTCCCAGACACCTTCAACCCACAGATGGATAACATACCACCAGTACATTTTATCAAGCGATAAATTTGACGGGTTATAAAAGGCAAACAGGAAAAACAGAGTAAGTCCCCATAAACCCGTGATCAGAATTATAGATATGGCCGTTCGTTTACCCCTGAGCAATGTCATCGAGACATTAAACATAAACATCAAGGCCACAATCACGATCGCTATTTTAACCCATAAGGGCTGTTCCAGAAATTCGCGGCCCTCGTGAACGCCAAACAGATATCCGACAACAGCCGAAGCAGCGGCGAACAAAAATAACCAAAATTGTATCCAGGCCAGTTTTGGGCTGTAAATTTCCGTTTCGGCCTCTTCTGGCAACAGATAATATGTTGCCCCGAAAAAACCCATTAACAACCAGACAATCAAGGCATTTGTATGGATCATTCGAATGATGTTAAAAGGGACCAATTCCGATAAAAAATTTGGAAAAACATAAATTGTGCCGGCGATTAAGCCGCCAAGAACTTGCGCGACGAACAGGCCCATCGCAGCAACAAAGTAAGGATAGGCTAATTTTTGTGTTTGATATTTCATGATCTTATTCCACTCCTTTATTCTTCAGGCTTATTCGTCAGGCTGAGGGGGCCAACCCTTGGTATCAACCCGGCTGACCCATTCAAAAAAGGCGGCCAGATCTTCATGTTCCTGATCTGTTAAATTGAACTGTGGCATCTGGCGGCGGCCTTCAATGCCTGTTGGCATAGCCTCCATCCAGGCTTTCAGCACCTCTTTGCCCATTTCCGGATCATCAGCGCCGCCGAATTTAATCCAGACCTTGCCTACTTCCGGCGCAAAATACGCGCCTTCACCAAATATTGTATGACAATTAATACAAGAATTCTTCTCCCACACATGCTTGCCGCGCGCGACAGAGTCATTCAGCGTGCTCGAATCCGTACTCACATTTACGATATACCAATGGCTATGAACCGTTAAGGCCACGAATATCACAAAAAAGAAAATTGTCCCGCCAAAGAAAATATTGCGGGCCGCTGTCTTGGTAATTCCTTCCGACATAATCGATTTCTCCTGCAGCATTATAATGACAAAAGAAGTTTACCGCTCACCCTCCATCCCCCGATAGAAACTCTTGGCGTCAAGTAGATATACCCCTTCATATAAAGATATTTAGTAAATACATCTTCTAAAGTCTTTGATCGAAATCAATTTTACGCAATAGTTGGGATTTGCGCTCAAAATATTATTCATGCTTTTTTTATTCATCTGGGGTAAAACATTAAAAAATATAATGTAAATACAGGTCATATGAAAAATACAGAGACAGCTTTCAGCTTCATAAATAACGCGCAGAATCACCTGATCGGCATTATTCATCATCCGGCAGAAATCGCGTCACAAGCCGGGCTTTTAATAGTTGTTGGCGGCCCCCAGTATAGAATTGGCCCACACCGGCAATATGTGCATCTGGCCCGGTATTGCGCCAAGCAAGGCATTCCTGTTATGCGTTTTGATTATCAGGGTGTTGGGGACAGCGCGGGCGTTTACCCCGGTTTCGAGCATGTTGCACCAGACATTCACGCCGCCATTGATCAATTTATGACACGCGCTCCAGAAATAAAGTCTGTCGCCATATGGGGTATGTGCGAGGGAGCTTCGGCAATATTGCTGGGCGGCGCAGAACATAAAGCCGCGTCACATATTATTCTGGCAAACCCCTGGGTCAGATCGGAAAGCGGCCTCGCAAAAGCCTATGTTAAACATTATTATTTTTCCCGTTTGATGACGCCCGAATTCTGGCAAAAAATATTCGCCGGCAGGCTTAATATTAAATCTGCAATCTCAGGTTTATTTTCTAATATAAAAAGAGCTTTTGTGAAAGAGAGGCCAGAAAATACCGATAACAGAGCCTTTCCAGACCGGATGCTGTCAGGCCTGCAAGATTTTCAGGGAAAATCTTTGTTGATTTCAAGCGAAAATGATCTGGTCGCCCGTGAATTTGATGATTTGACTTCTACTGATAAAGAATGGCGTCAAACCCTTAAAGAAAAACAATCCACACGCATTGATATCGCAGGATCCGATCATAGTTTTTCAACCGAGGAATGGCGCAAGCAAGTCGCCATACGCACCGCAGGCTGGTTACTGGCTCCCTAGCCGTCCATCATCAGGCCAATAAATCATACATTTCCAGCGGCGTTTTATGGCTTCCGCCCAACTCATTCAGGAAATAGTCAAAGAATATATCCATATCCTTCAGAAAGTGCGCCAAATCCTGATCATTTCTGACATAAGGCGATCCGCCGACCATTAATGATGAACTATGATAAGCATAGTTAAAATAATTTTGACCAACGGCGGACATACGGCGCACCATTCGGATGTGATCAGCGGCTCTTATGCCTTCCGGCGTTAACGGAATACGTTCCAGCAATCCCGATTTAACTAATGCGCCGGCCATGAGTGACCTGAACCCCTCTGCGCCGGCCAGTTTTGGGTAGAGAAAACTGCCCCATTTGGCGAGCAATCCATCATAACCCCGGCAATTGGGCAGTTCCAATAGTCTCTTGCCCTCAACATCAAACCAATAGGGCTGCGTTGGCAAGCCAATGAAATTCGGGCCGCCGTCATGGGAGAAACTGGTATCCGCAACCACGCTTAAATCTACCTGATAGCCAAGCTCCTTTAATATACGCGCCGTATTGGGGCCCGCGCCATATCTTCCTGCTTTGAATATCACAGGACGGCAACCTGTTCTTTTCTCAATGAAGTCTGTCAGAGTTGCCAGCTTGTCTCTTTCCAGTTCATAAGGCAAATTACCCGCATAGGAATTAAAGCGATTAACCTCTTCTTTATACGGCGGCGAGACCCAGGGGTGCAAATGCGTCCCAATGAGGCATTCCCCCTTCTGCGCCCATTCTGATAAAATTCCGATAGCGGTATCATTTTTCACAACGGGATAATCAATACAATATGTCGGAACGATATTATATTTTTTAAAAATTTCCTGCGCCAAATACTGATGGTCGATATTTTTAACTGACCGGCTATTCCGATCAAAAGGCGCGGCCCAGTCAAATTCCTCTTCCGTATCAATGACAACGGTTAGAAGTGGTTTTGAACCAAATGAACAGGTTTTGTTCTTGCAGGAAAACAAAAATAACTCCAAAAAACAATTCTAAAATTTAAAATAGAACCAAAGGATATAAATAAATTTCTGATTTAGTATATATTCTTTGTTAACACAATGATGCTATCACCAAATGAAAAAATATTGGATTAAAAATTGACCTTTTTATCAAATTTAGTTGCCAACCTATTATTTCTGTTTTTTAATCTTGGTATTTTCTATGCCATGTATTGGGCCTATAAGGTTGATCTAAAGATTGAAAAAGAAGCAAAATCCAAACAACAGAATTATAATAGAAATTAGCCCATGCGTGATATTTTTATATTTTCTGCGATAATCTGTATCGTTTTAGCCACGCTAAGAAAACCTCAAATTGGGATTTTAGGGTGGTTATGGTTATCCATCATGAACCCTCACAAGGAATCCTTTGGCTGGATTTATACCATGCCTATTCTGGATATCATCGCCGGGGCAACATTGATTAGTGTGGTGATTAATTTTAAACAGGCCAAGAAAGCAGTTTTCCATCCGATTGCCGTAATAATGCTTATTTTTTACATTGTAATATGCCTGTCAACGGTCTTTTCCATATCCTTTGATTTGTCGTTTGAGAAATGGCTGGATTTTACAAAAACCATGCTGTTTATCTTATTCATGCTGTTATTCTTAAACAGTCGGCATTGGATAATAGCCGGGCTTTGGACTTTTATATTTGCTGTCGGATTCACCGGCGTTAAAGGCGGTATTTCTACTATCTTGTCGGGCGGTGGCGCAAGAATATGGGGGGCGCCAAATACCCTGTGGGGTGATAATAACGGGGTCTCTCTTGCCATGCTGATGGTCATTCCTCTTATGTTTGCCATGAAAGACTTGCTTGACAAGAAAATTTTTCGCATCGGTGTTTATGGCGGCGTATTTCTATCCTTTATAACTATTCTGGGAACCCAGTCACGCGGTGGCCTCGTTGGTATTATAGGCAGCACGTTTGTATTATTTTTTAGGACTAAACATAAGGTACTAATCGGCAGCTTGGTTATTATTAGTGGTATTGCAATTCTGGCTTTCATGCCGGAATCCTGGAAAAGCCGCATGCAAACTATTCAAACTTATGAACAGGATAATTCAGCCTCAACCAGAATACTTCAGTGGAAATACGCCATACAATTATCTTTCGAAAGCCCCGTGATCGGCAATGGGTTTGATGCCCGTTTTTATCAACCCTTTTATCAAAAATATATGGCTGGTATTGATGCAAACCGCTCTGTCCATAGTGTTTATTTCCAAGTTTTGGAAGAACAGGGTTATTTAGGTATTTTTCTTTATTTTCTGCTTATGATCACCGCTGTTGTCTCTGCCCAGAGAGTAGCCAAGCAAGCTCAAAAACGGGAGGATTTAAAATGGGCCGCCTCCCTTCTCACCTATAGTCAAGTCAGTATCGCAGGCTTTGCCTTTAATGGGCTAACGATTAATGTGGCCTATATTGATTTATATTATTATATATTGGCCTTCATCGTGTTATTAATCAGCCATGTAAAAATAGAATTGGCAAAACCCATAACTGAAATCAGCGGCCCATCGC
>JALSHF010000126.1 GCA_026982375.1 Emcibacter sp.
TGATTTCTCTCCGTTTGTTGTGTAGGTATTTTCTACAGCTCGGACAATAAAAATTGACAATTATCTATTTGAGGCAGTTTTGTTAAACTTTTATGACAAGGGGGTATATTCGGGGGTTAAACATTAAGAATTTTTCTCTGGCAAAGCCAGGGTCACTGTCGTCGTGCCATTGATTTCACTGGCAAATGAGATACGTCCCCTGTGACGCTGAATGATGTGCTTTACGATGGCAAGCCCCAGTCCACTGCCGCCGGCATTACGGGACCTGGCCGAATCGACACGATAAAAACGCTCCATCAGTCGCGGCAGATGTTTTGGCGGGATGCCGGCGCCTTGATTGGCGATTGCGATGATGATTTCTTTTGTTTTCAAGGGCGCTGGCAGGGTATTTTTTGTGACAGATATTTCTATATCGGTTTTCTCTCGGCCATATTTTATAGCATTCTCGATGATATTCTGGAAAACCTGGGTAAGCTGGTCATAATCGCCTTCTATAGTGATTTCATTAGTTTGCGCGAAGGCAATATGCATTTCTTTGGTTTTGGCGAGCGGTTCGAGAGTATCACGGACATTTTCAATAAGCTGACAAAGCTTTACATTACCCGACGGCGGGATATGTTGATCCCGTTCAATGCGCGATAAAGACAACAGGCCCTCTGTCAACCGGCTCATGCGCATGGCTTCGTCATACATGATTTTCAAGAACCGGCTGCGGGCGTCTTTATCATCCCGCGCAGGGCCCTGAAGCGTTTCAATAAAACCCAGAATCGAGGCGAGCGGGGTTCTGAGTTCGTGGCTGGCGTTTGCGACAAAATCAGCGCGCATTTTATCGCTGCGCTTCATGGCGGAGATGTCATACAGGGCAAGAAACAGATATTTTTTCCCAAAGTGATTTTGATGGGAAAGCGGCGCAACAGCCTCTTGAGCGGAGTTTTCTCCTTGACGACTGGTAAGGTCAAAAAGATGGACGCGCGCCAGATAATCTTTGACATGTGGACGGCCAAATTTAAATTCACAGCTTCCGGGCTCGCCTGTTTGTTGAGCCTGAAGCATCGTATTTTCCAGATCAGGACTTCTGATAAAAACGGAGATTTCCTGCTTTAAAATATGATCGCCTAATAACGTATGCGCGGATTTGTTGGCCATCAATATACGGTTATTTGAATCAAGAATTAAAAGGGGATCGGATAATTTCTCCATAATATTCATTAAAAGAAGTTGGCGATCTTTGGTGATATTACTGTCATGAATTTGAAGGGTGCTCTGACGATCAAGCGTCGCTAGTCTTTCCAGAAAATAGCGTATTATAATAATGACGGGCAGGGCGAGCAATAGAGTAAAAACCCCTAGTTCCTGCGCGGTCATTTTTTCCGTCTGGTAAAGATAAATTATAAACAGAATAAGCGGGCTCGAAATAACGGCGAGCTTCATTAATTTTATATAATTGATTTGGTTACTATCATTATATGGCATAAATATCTATATGTATCCTTTCACGGGCTGAGCACTAAAGTAAAATATGTTGACCGAAATGTCACTTGTGTAACAAAAAAATAATATTTTTCGACTATTTTTATTCATTCTAAAACCTAAAAGTGTAAAATAACTGTATCAAAATGGTCAAAACTGTCAGGATTTTTTACAGTTCAAAAGGAGCCATTTTTTTAAGTATTTGAAAAATAAGGGAATATTAAAATGGCTTGTTTATTGCATATATGAATATGTTAAGGGTAGTATGCCATAAATAAATATGGTGTTTTCTGTGAATACCCGTTATATTTACCCGTTATACTTAAACGTATAAATAATATTTATCAGACAGGCAAATGTTATGACCGATATGAAAAAAGACGATATGAAAATGAATAAAACAGATGAAAAACGTATTAAACGCAGAAGCTTATTAAAAGCCGGTGCCGTCATTGCCCCATTGGCCATCACGCTTCATGGCGGGGTTGCTTTTGCGCAGGTTAATTCAGCGGGCCGCTGTATTGAAAATATGAGAACGAATGTTCAAATTCCGCTATTTGAAGATGTTGGTGGGGGTGTATATCAGCAAACTGGCGTATCGGTGGACTTTAGTCCGGATAATACTGCGTTCACGGGAAGATTGGTCGGTGGTCAGCCTGAGACCCACTGGCAATATATAGAAAATGAGCAATTGTCAGGTGTCACTTGCCTGCAATCCTACGCCAATGCAGGCTTGAACGGGAACTAGCATGGCCCCGGTTATTTAAGCCATTATGACCATATACAGGTAGGGGTATTGGGATTTTGCACGAAGCAAATGCTACATTTAATTTATCAAGCACGGCTGTATTCAAAATAACGAATGCAGCCGGTTTTTTATGGGAGCATATGGATGATGCCCATATCATTTATGATACAAGATCCGGGCATTCTCAGGCCTTGAACGATTTTGCCCGCGAGATTTTTGACATTATTGAGGATAAGCCCTGCAGCTTGCCTGAGATTCTGGCGGCATTGGAATTAATTCTGGAACGTCCTATTGAGGATGATTTGAAACAGCAAATACTGAAAACCGTTGCAGAGTTTGATAAAATGGGCTTAATAGAACCTGTCAAATCACATGATGAGAATGTTTGATGGTTCATGACCTGCTGAGTATAAAACGGCAATTGGCCGGCCCGGGATTGCTTATGGGGGTCGGGCCGATAATGACCCGTATATCTATAAAATTCCCGTCTGTTCGGGATGATTTTTTGCATATATATAAAAATTACCCTTTGTATGACGGGCCGCAAATTATCGACTATTACTTAAGCGTCCATGCCAAGAATGTCTATCGGCGGTATTTGCGCCCGCAAGTGACCATAAATACATTGATGAATGACGATTTTGTGCCGCTTCCTGAATCTATGGGATTATTATCAGTTGAGATGGGGATGAATTGGCAGGTTGCGTTTGGCTGCAAAACCCATGTTTTATTTCATTCTGGCGTCGTGGAGAAAAATGGCATTGGGCTGATTATTCCGGCCATCTCCGGCAGTGGTAAAAGCACACTGTCTGCGGGGCTTGCCTATGATGGCTGGCGTTTTTTTTCCGATGAATTTGGAATGCTGGATGCGCAAACGGGTGACTTGTTCCCTTATCCGCGGCCGGTGTCTTTGAAGAATGAGTCTATTGCTGTGATGAAGGACTGGCTGGGCAATGACGAACCTTTCAGCCGCGAATTTGAAGGCACGCCGAAGGGGACGATCTGTTACCTGCGTCCGCCAGCGTCAAGTCTTGAAAAAATGCATGAACCTGTGAAGCCGCGCGTTGTTATTCATCCTGTATATAGCCCAAATGCAAAATCAGATATAAAGCCGCTGACCGAAACAATGGCGTTTTTCAGATTGGTACGATCTTCGGCCAATTATGGAGATATTGGCGCGCCGGCTTTTCGCGCTCTTGCCAAAATTGCCAAAGAATGTGTGTCCTTTGAAATCACCTATTCTTCTTTGGAAGAAGCCATTCGTCTTGTGAATAAAATTATTGACGAGAATGTTGAATGAGTAAAAAAAATCGACCTGAAAAAAATCTGGATGGGGATCAAAATTTACTATTGCAAGTTTTAAGAAAACCGCAGATCATGGGGAAACTTGACACGCAGGGCTGGAATCAGGTTTTATTTGATGCTCATATATTAAAATTGCGCGCCCGTTTGGCCCATGATGCCGAGACCCTTGGGATATGGCCAGCATTGCCGGAAAAAGTTCAGCAAATTCTCACGAATGCCAAAATAGATACCGCGTCAAGGCAGCGGAAGATCATGTGGGAGATGAACCGGGTAGGGCGGGCTTTATATGACTTCAAGGAAAAAGTCATTCTGGTCAAGGGCGCGGCCTATATTGCCAGAAACCTGAGATGTGCGGGCGGCAGAGATAGCGTTGATTTAGACATTCTTGTGGCGAAAAAACATCTGGATATCGTTGAAAACCATTTGTTTTTGGCGGGTTACGGTAGCCAAACACTGGATGATTATGACCAACAATATTATCGGGAGTGGGCCCATGAATTGCCGCCTCTTGTTCACCCGAGCAGACTGGTGGAAGTCGATGTTCATCATACAATTTTACAAGTCACCAATAAGCTTTCTCCCAAAATCGACCTTATGATCAATGCATCTCAGGAACTGGACGGTCAATTTCATACGCTCTGTAATGAAGATATGCTTCTGCATAGCATCGTCCATCAATTTGTTGATGGCAGCCTGAAATCAAGTTTGCGTAACCTTCTGGAACAGCATGACATGATTGAGGAGTTTGGCGAAAAGCCCGGGTTCTGGACAAATTTTATGGATCGGGCAGAGGCATTGAAGCTCGGCAGGCCGGTCTTCTATTGCTTGCGCTATTGCGAATATTTTCTGAATACATCCATTCCGGATGATGTGATGGTCTGGGCGAAAAAATATTCGCCGGGACGGGGCGTCTTAAAGCTCATGGACCTTATGGTATTCAGGACGATGATCCCTTTTGGGGTTTCTGATGGCGTGAAGCGATCAAAATGGACTGACTTTCTGTCCACTAATGGTCTCTATATTCGCTCTCACTGGTTGCGGATGCCGCCCATGATGCTTTTCACACATTTATCACGAAAATTTTTTCGCCGCCTTTTTCGCCGTCAGACCTGAAAATCTTCTGATAAGCCCCCAAGGGCAATCAGGAAATCATCGTAATGGTCGATGATCATGTCCGGGCCAAGTTTGGCAATTGGCATTTTACTATAGCCAAAAGATACGCCGATGACGGGGATGGCGGCCTTCTGGGCGGCAATGATGTCATTGCGGCTGTCGCCAACCATAATGGCGCGCTCTGGCGTTGCTTTCATAATCTCAAGCGTAGACGTTAAATGGCGTGGATCAGGTTTTTGATAGTCAAAGCTGTCACCGCCAACAATTGCGGAAAAATAGTCAGTCAGGCCAAATTCAGCCATTATTTTCTTGGTTAGCTTTATGGCTTTATTGGTACATAAACCGAGGGGGATTTTCATGTCGGCCAGTGTTTCAATGACGCGCAGCGCGCCGGGGAAAATAATGGTTTTATCTGTAATATGGTCAGAGTAATAGCTCAAAAATTCATCCTGAATGATGTCTATCTCGGTTGCATCCGGCAAATGGCCGGTTTCTGAAAAACCTTTGATGATGAGAGCTCTGGCACCGTCACCGACCATATGGCGAACCTCAGAAAGAGCAACCCCAGGTCTGTTGGCTTGCGTCAGGACATGGTTTAGGGCGGCAGATAAATCACGGGCGCTATCGACTAACGTACCGTCAAGATCGAAAATCACGCCGCTGGGTTTGATGGCCATAATATTGCCCTTAAATTTAGTCATGGTCTTTTAACGATCCAGTCATTATCTATTGATCATGGATTAACCAGAGGTTGTTATAAAAATATTAGTATTCTTATGGCACCTTGAGTGAAAAATTAGTATTAGAATTATATAACGCGTTATAAATGGGAAAAGAAAATATTACTATGCTTCAATCTGAACCTCAATCCGATTTAGCTGTTATCATACTCGCGGCGGGTAAAGGCACCCGCATGAAGTCATCGTTGCATAAGGTATTACACCCACTCGGCGGGCGTCCCATGTTGCATCATTTGATGGATACATTAGGGGCGTTAAATCCTGTACGAAAAGTCATTGTGGTCGGGGCCGGTAAAGAACAGGTCGAAAAATCGGTTGGGGGTCAGGCGGAAATAGTGGTTCAGGAACCGCAGTTTGGCACGGGGCATGCGGTGCAGGTAACCCGTGATCAATTACAGGATTTTTCAGGTGATGTGTTGATTTTATATGGCGATGTGCCCTTGTTATGCGCCGCCACCCTGCAAGAACTGCTTGCTAAACGCCGCAGTAAAACCGACCCGGCTGTCGTGGTGCTTGGTTTCGAGCCAAAAGACAGCAAAGCCTATGGCCGGCTTGTCGTGAATGACAAGGGCGAGCTGTTGTCTATTATAGAGCATAAGGACGCCAGTCCGGAGCAACGTGCGATCCGGCTGTGTAATTCTGGCATTATGGCCATGGATGGGGCCAGAATGTTTGATCTGCTGGACAGTCTTGACGATAATAATGCGGCCGGTGAATTTTATCTGACGGATGTGGTGGCGATTGCAAGGGACAAGGGCTATGGCTGCGCGGTCACGGTTGCCACGGAAACAGAAGTCATCGGGATTAATTCCCGCAGTGAACTGGCCGAGGCCGAGAGAATTTTTCAGAATAATAAACGGCAGGATTTTATGGATGCGGGGGTCACGCTTCTTGATCCTGAAACGGTTTATTTCAGCTATGACACCATCATCGGTGCGGATGTGGTTATTGAACCTAATGTATTTTTTGCGCCGGGTGTCACCATAGAAGAAGGCGCAGTCATAAAAGCTTTTTGCCATTTTGAGGCGGCCACCATACGGCGCGGCGCGGCTGTTGGCCCTTACGCTCGGCTGCGGCCAAAGGCGGACGTGGGGGCAGGGGCAAAAATCGGTAATTTTGTCGAAGTTAAAAAATCAATTATCGAAGAGGGCGCGAAAATCAGCCATTTGAGCTATATCGGCGATGCGATCATTGGCACCGGCGCGAATATCGGTGCCGGCACCATTACCTGTAACTATGACGGCTTTAACAAGGCGCTCACGGAAATTGGCCCGGGAGCTTTCATTGGCTCCAACACGGCATTGGTGGCTCCGGTTAAAATCGGGGCAGGGGCCATTGTGGGGGCCGGCAGTGTGGTCACCCGCGAAGTGGCGGCAGACGCGCTTGCGGTAACGCGGTCGAAACAAAAAGAAATTGGCGGCTGGGCTTCGGCATTCCGCGCGAAACAAACAAAGAAATAAGGGTAAAACTATGTGCGGTATAATAGGAATAGTTGGCAAGGAAGAGGTTACCCAGCGGATATTCGACGGGCTGAAACGTCTGGAATATCGCGGCTATGATTCAGCGGGTATTGCGACATTATATGATGGCCAGAAAATAGACCGCCGCCGGGCAGAAGGCAAGCTGGTCAATCTGGGGAAAGCTTTAAAAGAAAATGCTTTGGCAGGAATGATCGGTATCGGGCATACCCGCTGGGCGACGCATGGGGCGCCAACTGTGGGAAATGCCCATCCCCATACAACAGAAAAAGTTGCGGTTGTCCATAATGGCATCATTGAAAATTTTCGGGAGTTGCGCCAGGAACTTGGTCAAAAAGGACATATTCTGGAAACGGAAACCGATACTGAGGTTATTGTGCATCTGATTACGGATTTTCTGGATCAGGGCTTTGCTCCAAGAGAGGCCGCAGCAGAATCCTTGAAACATTTGCGCGGCGCTTTTGGTATTGCAGTCTTTTTTGAAGATGACAACGGCCTTATGATTGGCGCACGAAGAGGCAGTCCCCTTGCCGTTGGCCACGGCGAAGGCGAGATGTATCTGGGATCAGACGCGATTGCCCTTTCTCACCTTACCGACAGGGTGAGTTATCTTGAGGATGGTGACCGGGTGGAATTAACCCATACGTCTGTGACAATATTCGATGAGAATGATCAAATCGTCGAACGGGAAATCCATATTTCGACGGCGGCGGCAGGTGCGGCAGATAAAGGCAATTATAATCATTTCATGATGAAGGAGATTCATGAGCAACCGACAGTGGTGGGCCAAACTCTGGGTACCATGATTGACCCCATTCAAGGACATGTGAATTTACCGGATTTGCCATTTGATCTATCCGCCATTGACCGCGTGACCATCATTGCTTGCGGCACGTCATTTTATGCGGGGCAGGTGGCGAAATACTGGATGGAGCAGATGGCGCGGATTAATGTGGAAGTGGATGTGGCGTCCGAGTTTCGCTATCGGGAAGCGGTTATGCCCAAGGGCGGTCTGGCGATCTTTATATCTCAATCCGGCGAGACCGCCGATACACTGGCGGCCTTAAATTATGCGAAATCACAAGGTCAGCATATCCTGAGCATTTTGAATGTGCCGCAAAGCTCCATGGAACGGGAGTCCGATGTGGTTCTTCTGACCCATGCCGGGCCTGAAATCGGGGTGGCGTCGACGAAGGCCTTCACCTGTCAGCTGGCGGTATTGGCCTGCTTTTCCATCGCCTTGGCCAAGGCACGGGGCAAAATTGATGATGCAGAAGAAGCCCGTTTATGTATCGCCCTGACAGAGGCGCCGGCCCGTATGGCGGATGTCTTAAATCATGAAGAGGCCATCAAGGCGTTGGCATTGGAGGTGGCAAAGGCCCAGGATGTCATTTATCTGGCGCGGGGGCTTGAATATCCCATCGCCATGGAAGGCGCGCTAAAGCTTAAGGAAATATCCTATATTCACGCCGAAGGCTACGCGGCCGGTGAAATGAAACATGGCCCCATTGCCCTCATTGATGAAAATGTGCCCATCATTGTCATTGCACCCAGCGGACGGCTCTATGAAAAAACCGTCTCCAACATGCAGGAAGTGATCGCCCGTAAAGGCAAAGTGGTCTTTATCACGGATGAAAAGGGCGCTAAAGAAGATGGGCAGGACGCCTTGGCAGTGATTGCTCTGCCTATGCTGGATGAATTTGTCACGCCGCTTCTTTATGCCATTCCCATTCAACTTCTGGCCTATTATGTGGCCGTTGCCAAGGGGACGGATGTGGATCAACCGAGAAATCTTGCAAAATCGGTGACCGTAGAATAACGGGATCTTTCTATTTTTCTTTTCGGGTTATTTGCTGTTGTCTTTATTGAAAGAAATCAGTTGTTTTGCTGTGTTCTTGTCAATTTTTTTAATGGCGCTGATGGTATAGCGATTACCATCTATGAACAGCGCATTGCCGCCGTACGGGCAGAAGCGATTATCAAATTTTGAATAGACACCGATCTGATGTGCAAACTTTAATTCATGAGACCGCAGGGCAAGCTTGACAAAATAAGGGCGATTTTTGGTTGGCGCATAGAGGATCATACGCTGATTATCCAGCAAGGCCCAATCCCCAATGGTACGGGAAAAAATACAGTCTCGCCCCTTGTCAAAATCCGCAATGAAATTCTTATATTCTTCTTCTTTCAAGGGCTTTAGCTTGTTTTCCTCAGCTATTGCAGAAGCCGCAGCGGCCAGTAATATAAACCCCATAAAATAGCTTATCGCATGTATTTTCATAACAACCTCACCTGTTATTGACAGTGCGTAAACTATACAGTCAATGACCTGAACAGATTATGAATGAATTAATGAAACGCCGGATATGTAAATATGGAAATAGGTGATTAAGCCATAAACAAGCAGCGTACCAACAGCAGCCTTAATATCTGTAAAAAGCGGGCTGGGGTTTGGTTTTTGCCACGGGCCATCCCGCCGGTTTAGAAAATACATGGCCAGTAAAGCCCAGACAATCAGACTGGAAAAAAGAACAAGAGAGCGGCTGTCCCCGTTCGAAAGAAGATGCGCGCTGGCCCATAGGAGGATCGATGTGAGCTGAGGATGCCGAATAAAGCGCTTGATATTGCCGGCTGATAAAAATAGAAACAACATGGGCAGCATGAGAATTTTTGTGGCTGATGGGCCCCATTCCGGCGGCGTATAAATAAAGCCTGGTTCGCTTGACCGCCATCCATAGACAATGATGGCAATGGACAGGACGGCAAGAATTGAAAAATAACCCTTGAAGGGTTTTGCGCCGATTTTCTGAACGATGCCTTGCCGGCAATTGGCGCAAACCGCAGGGAATAAATGAAGCGAACAAAATAGTAATATTCCTATGTATAAATATACACTCATAGTAACCCTCCTTTTATGTCATATTATTTTAATCCAAGAACATCCTTACCCTGTATAAAATTGATATCTACGGGAATATTAGCGGTTTTCAAGCGATTAAGGTCGGCTTTTAAAGTTTCACTCATGATGCCCCTGTTTTCCATAAGCTGGACGGCGCGGTCATAGTCGCCGTCGCCCTGTATGGTCAGCAGAAGATTACCAAGGCTGTCCATAGCCAAATCAAACTTTTCCTGATCCACCATATAATACCCGGCATCATTCTTGGCAAAGGCCCCCATTTCGAGGAAATAATTAAAGCGCACCATATTGGCCTTGCCATGGGCGGAAGAGGCCCCGAAACGGCTGGAGCGGAATATGCCTGCCACAAAAGTGACATAATAATCCATAATTTCGCCCTCGGTTATATCCCCCTTTTCATAGAGTTTCTTAATCATATAGAGGCCCAGAATATCCGCCTTGCCTTCTTCAAAGGAAGAGGCGGCATCCTTAAGGGCAAGGCGCACCGGCCCTTTGCCGGTTATGGTTTCTTTGATGCCAAGCCCGTGAGAAACCTCATGAAACATGGTGTTTGAGAAAAATGCATTGAACGTCACATGCCGGCGTTGTTCCGGCGCGATCAAAACATCCGTGATCGGCAGCAGAATTTTATCAAATTTCGCCCGCATGGCATTCTTTAATTGCAGTCTGCGGGTACCTTTTTTAAGCTGAACTTCCTCATCATTGGGCAGGTTTATGGCAATGGTCTTGGCGCCGGCATTGGAATGACCCGCGTAATAAATAACATCATAGGCATTCAGGTCGGAATCAGTTCCCGGCATTTCAGCCTTATAAACATCATCTACGGGCAGTCCTTTTTGCAACTCGGGCAAAACTTCTTTAAATCTTGCCAGTTTTTCGCTCCAGACCGGATCCTTTATCAAAACATAGGATTCATAGGCCGTCCGGTAGCCATACAGAAGATCCTCATAGGTTTCTATGGCCCCAATGACAAGCTCTACAGGATTGGTTTTCATATCCATCCAGGCAAAATCGCTGGCTTGATAATTATCGGAAACAATGGCATCGGCGCGCAGGGTCAGGTAATTTTTAAAGGCCATATCATCGGCGTAATTTGAGGCCTGCCTCAGGAGGTCGGCCGCCTTGCTCAATTCTTCTTTATAAAACACGTGATAGGGGATAACGATCAATTGACCGCTTTCGTCGCGGCGAAGAACCGAATAAAGCCCGACTTTATCTTTATGGTCAAAATCCTCAAATTCCTGTTTGGTCATATCCGCAGGATAAAAATTGGCCCCCAAAGGTTTTTCCGGAATATTTTTCAAGAAGGGCTTGTCGCCGTCCAGCCGGTCCCATGGGCCATAGTTTTTTTGTATAAAACCAAGGGCTTTTTCATCGGAAACAGAGGATAACAGTTTTTCTTTATCACCGTAAGCCTGCTGCCAAAATAGATCATCCATGATGACTGAGGCATCAATCAACAGGCTGATCATCCGTTTCTGATTATCGCTTAAGTGGCTCAAATCTGATGTCAGCGTATAATCGGTATAAATATCCGCTCTTTTCTCGGCGGCTTCTGAAACCCAAATATTTTCGTCAACTGCGGGTTCTTTTTCTATCTTGTCGCAGCCGCTGAGGGCCATAAGCGCGGTTGCTGAAACGGCGGTTAATAATATTTTCAGTGTGTTTTTCATCCTGTATCCCCGGATTGTCATGATTATTTTTTCCAGACAGGAGTGTCGCAGAAAAACCCGGGAGCTCAAAGAGATATTTATGGGTTGAGTAATTATTTTTGCCATTTTTCAGTTTTTAAACTGTCAGATTTTTTTGCTTCTACCCAATGGTCGCCGCCTGATGTTTCTTCTTTTTTCCAGAAGGGCGCGTCGGTTTTTAACCAGTCCATGATAAAGCTGGCGGCTTCAAAGGCGGCTTCCCGGTGGGCGCAAAGGGTGATAACCAGAACAATTTGATCGCCGGGGAATAGTTGACCATAACGGTGGATAACAGTGCCGCCCAGCAGAGGCCAGCGTTCCTGCGCTGTTTTGCAGATTGTCTCAAGCTGTTTTTCGGCCATGCCGGGGAAATGTTCCAATGTCATTTTCTGGACTTTATGTGATCCGTGAAAATCCCGAACAAGGCCCGTGAAAGTCACGATGCCGCCAATATCTGTTCGCTTGCCGACGAGGCCGGCTATTTCTGCGGTAATATCAAAATTATGTTCCTGAACAAGAATTTTCATCATGAATTTATCCCCCTGTCATGGGCGGGAAAAAGGCAATCTCGTCTTGTTCGGAAATCACATGGTCAAAATTGACATAGAGCTGATTAACGGCAACCCGAATATTATCCTCATTTTCAAAGGCGGATTGATAGCCTTTCCCCTTGGCGCGTAAATGGCTCATTAATTCGCCGACATTCGAAATATTGTCAGGTAACGACATCTGTTCAGAAGAACAGCCAATATTTTCTCTGACATGGGCAAAATATAGCAGGTTCATATCTTATTCCATCATATGACGCAGGCCGACTTTTAAATAATCATAGCCGGTATAGAGGGTCAGAATGGCCGCAACCCACAAGCAGATGTTGCCGATTATTACGGCATTGATAATGTCTGGCGATGCTTCGCCGACAAGTAAAAAGCCAAGAGCAATGATCTGAAGCGTGGTTTTCCATTTGGCAAGATATGATACAGGAACGCTGACCTTTAAATCAGCAAGAAATTCCCTGAGACCTGATACGGCAAATTCCCGGCATAAAATAACCACGGCGGCGATAACGGCGAGGCCCTCTATTCTGTGAAAGGCGACCATCATAAGCAATGCGGCGGCGATGAGCAGCTTGTCGGCAATGGGATCCATAAATTTGCCCAATGCCGAGGTCATTTCATATTTGCGGGCAATATAGCCGTCTAAAAAATCCGTAATGCCCGCAGCTGTGAAAATAGCAAAGCCAATCCAGTAGGCCTTGTCACCGGGCAGATAAAACGATCCTACGATCAGAGGGATCATCAGAATACGGGAAAATGTTAAAATATTTGCGAGATTATACATTTTGAATCTTACTTGCTAACGTCAGTAGATCTATTGAACGTAGTTATAGGCTATGAAATTCCTCCTGCCAAGGGTGAATCACGGCTTGCGGCAATATTTCACTCATCCGAAAATTACATATTGTCATGGAAATAATCGTAGATATTTTGGGCCAGTTGATGACTAATTCCCTTCACCGTCTCAAGGTCCGTAAGGGCGGCCCCCTCGACAGCTTTTGCAGAGCCGAAATGCAGTAGCAAGGCTTTTTTACGGCTTGGGCCAATGCCGGGCAGGCCATCCAATATGGATTTATGCATATTTTTAGCTCTTTGTTGCCGGTGGCTGCCAATGGCAAAGCGATGGGCCTCATCCCGCAGCCTTTGCAGAAAATAAAGCGTAGGATCATTCACAGGCATTTTAAACGGCGGCGTATCAGGTAAATAGAAATCCTCTCGCCCGGCATGACGGTCAGGGCCCTTTGCAATGGAAATGAGCGGTATGTCAAGAAGCCCCAAATCGCCAAGAACTTGCTGAACAGCGGTGAGCTGTCCCAGGCCGCCATCAATGATCAACAGGTCTGGCCATGTGAGGCTGGCGCGGTCAGGGTCTTCTTTTAACTGCCGTTTGAAGCGCCGTGTCATGACTTCGCGCATCATACCAAAATCATCGCCCGGCGTTATGTCAGTGGATTTGATATTGAATTTCCGGTAGCTGGCCTTATCAAATCCGTCAGGCCCGGAAACCACCATGGCCCCAACGGCGTTTGTGCCGGATATATGGCTGTTATCATATATTTCGATCCGGTTTGGCGGGCCGTCCAGCCTGAATTTATCGGCTAAATCTTTTAACAGCTTCTTCAGCGATGATTTCTCGGTTAAATGTCTTTCCAATGCTTCCTTTGCGTTTTTCTCAACCATGTTGATCAGGTCAAGCTTGTCGCCGCGCCGGGGCATTTTGATGCTCACCTTCAGGCCGGCTTTTACGGTCAGGGCTTCTTCCAGCAGGGCGTGTTGAGAAACAATATTATTGACCAATATCAGCCGGGCGGGCGGTTTGTTATCGTAGAACTGCGAAATGAAAGCGGGAAGTATATCTTCAATATTCTGATCTTTATGGTGGCGGGGAAAATAGGCTTTATTGCCCCAATTCTGTCCCGACCGGAAGAAAAATACCTGAATGCAGCTTTGACCCGCTTGCTGAACCCCGGCGATAATATCGGCCTCCTCTACTTGTCCCCGATTAATATCCTGACGGGCCTGAACGGCGGCAAGGGCTTTTAGCCTGTCCCGATAAACTGCGGCAACCTCATAATCTTTGTTCGCGCTGGATTGCGCCATTTTAAGGGTCAGGCTATCTTTGATGGCTCTGCTTTTCCCGCTTAGAAAATCATGAGCAGACTGCACCAGTTTTTTATAATCCGGCAGGGCTATTTTTTGGACGCATGGCCCGGCACATCGTTTGATCTGATATAACAGGCAGGGACGGGTGCGGGCGTTATAAACACTATCGGAGCAGGTCCTGAGCAAAAAGGCCTTTTGTAATATATGCAAGCTATGATTGACGGCCTGAACCGAGGCAAATGGCCCAAAATAATGCCCGTCATTCTTCTTGGCCCCGCGATGTTTTCTGACCTGCGGGGCATCGTGGGAGGTATCAATCAGAATATAAGGAAAAGATTTGTCGTCACGCAGCAGGATATTATACAGAGGTTTCAGCCGCTTGATCATATTCGCTTCGAGCAGCAGGGCTTCCACTTCGGTATGGGTGGTGACAAATTCCATGGTGCATGTTTCAGATACCATGCGGGCAATGCGATAAGGCAGGTTGGCAAGGTTGGTATAGCTGGATACGCGGTTTTTCAGATTCTTGGCCTTGCCCACATAAAGAACCGTTTCCTGAGCATTCATCATGCGGTAAACCCCCGGCTTTCCGGGCAGGTTTTTAACATATTTTTTTATAATTTCAACGCCTTTGGCCATTGTTTTACCTATCTGATATGAACGGCTGTTATCATGCGAAAATTCAGGGGGTTTCTCAACGAAAAAACAGCAAAAACTTCGTTGTATGTGGTTTATGAATATTTAAAATAAAAAATAAAATTTTCAAATGTTTGTAAAAATCGTTAAGAATCAATGGTTAAACGGCAGGAAAGGGATTCGGTAAAAAACTATCCACGATTCCTGTGGATAAGTTAGGGGGTAACTTTTGTGACATTCGTGTTAAAGGGCAGTATCATTGAGGTTTAAGCCGTTTGCCCAAAAAACAGGCAATATATCTAACATATTGAAATATATGGGGAAAGGCAAAGTCAAGAAGCTTCTAAAAGAATATTCTCCGGAATTGCAATTGTCTGTACAATCGTAATAATTGTTGGCATGCTTCTGTGTACAAGTGAATGCTCAAAAGGGGCTAAATATAGATAATCAAGGTTAATTTTCGGGTATGAGCCGGCGTTTAACCAGCGAAGGTGGAATATGGCTTACTTTCTATAACGTTCTATTTCTATGCCGACGCTGGTTGTGTTTTTTATGGCTTCAAGCTTTTCAACCCGCACTCTTACGCAATGAACCCTTGGGTCCTGCAGGTTCATTTCGGCGATATTTTCCGCCAAAGTTTCCACCAAATGTATATGTCCGGATTTAACGATAGTTTCAATGGCCAGAGCGATCTTCTCGTAACAGACAACATTGTTTATATCATCGTTCAAACCGGTTGAATTCTCGATAACGGAAAGATCAACATTGACTTGAATTTTTTGAGGTTTGGCCTTTTCATGATCATAGACGCCAATAAAGCTGTCCAGTATCAAGTCGCGAATAAAAACATGACGAACGGAACGTGCGGCATCGGCAAATTTCAAGGGGCTTAAATTACTTGTTTTCATTTGGTTATATTCCGAATATCTCTTAAAGAAACTTAGGGTCGCTTAACCGATGAGGTTTGATTGCATGCCAAGATACATCAAATACGCGATGTAAAGTAGGCAAAAACCAAACCCAATTGGACGGCTGATCTTTATTTTTCCCAGCGCAATGGGAATCAATATCAATGAGGTCATAATTAGAATAGGAAAATCGAGGGTAAAAAACTGTTCTGGTACAGCAATGGGGGCCACCATCGCCGTTATGCCCATTATGGCCAGAATATTAAAAAGATTGCTGCCGATAATATTACCCATGGCCACATCGCCATGGTTATTTCGGGCCGCCATGATAGAGGTTGTCAATTCGGGCAGGGAGGTTCCAATAGCGATGATTGTTAACCCGATAACGGCTTCAGAGACCCCCATTGTCCGGGCGATGACAATAGAGCCATCCACCAGTATATTCGCCCCGAATACCAAGCCAGCCAAGCCAAGAACAGTTAACATCACAGCTTTGAGGGTAGGCATGTGGGGTGAGGGATCAGGCTTGATATCTTCCAGAGCATGTTTGGCAAATTCAATATCATGCTTCATGATTTTACTGTTATGCCTGGCCCGCTGAATAGAGAAATAGAGAAATATGACAAGCATGCTGACCATGCCTATTCCCTGCCAGATATGGAATGGTCCGAAAAATGCCAGTCCAACAAGAAGAAATGTCGCCAGCATCATATAAGTAAGGCTATGCTTTATTTCCTTGTCATTACAGGCAAAGGGGTAAAAAAGCGCAGGAATACCAAGAACCAGTAAAACATTGGCAATATTGCTGCCGACAACATTTCCCAGCGCAATCTCGGCGGCCCCGGAAAGGGCGGCTTCGATACCAACCACAAGTTCCGGCGCGGAGGTACCAAAAGAAACCACGGTTATGCCGATGATTAATTTACTGATATGAAATTTTTCGGCTATGGCGACCGAGCCTTCTACCAATTTGTCTCCGGCTATGACCAAGAGGATAAGACCGCCAACCACTGAAATATATTCCACAGTTTTCCCTGTTTTCTAAGATGTTACAATTTCTTCGGCTAATGTAGTGAATTATATCCTATTTACAAGCATCTTTTAACCGTATTGGAACCGGGATCATATTGGGCTTGATACTCTAAATTTCAGATAATAATTGCTTTGCCTCATCAATCTTTGGAAAGTCCGGATCATCTTTGATCAGGCGGTTCAATATATTACGGGCGCGATCCTTTTGTCCGGCTTCTATCAATGCCCGGGCCTTGCCCAGCGTGAATAAAGACCGGTTACGGCGATCATTATTAGGCAATAGAGCCAAGGCCTGATCGAAATGATCGATTGCTTTTTCGGCCTGACCCTGATTCATCATGATTTGTGCAAAAGTATCCACAACCGCAGGATTGTTGGGGGCCAAATCAAAGGCTTTTTGGGCGTGATCCATTGCTTTTTGTCCTTCATTTTTTGCCATATAAATCATCGCCAGATTATTATGAGCATGAAGTTCAACTCTTTTGGGCGCTTTTTTCTCGGACGCTATTATGGCTTCATATTGGGTCAAGGCATTTTCATTGTCGGCCTTGCGCATATAAAGATCACCAAGAAACAGTTTAACATCAAGATTGTCAGGATGTTGAGCAGCCCATGATTTGCCAAC
>JALSHF010000127.1 GCA_026982375.1 Emcibacter sp.
TGGGGTTTTAATGACTATGCTTATGCGTCTTGAAACTCCGGTCATTCAACGGCTGTAGCGGCCGGTTATTGGCCGGAACTGTTGATAGAAATTTTTCAACCTGTTCTTTCGATGCTTCGATCGGTGAGGTCATCACATGCCATTTAACACCTTCGGAACAAGGCGGCGTGGTTAAGGATCCCGCATATCTGATGACGGTCTGATCAGCGGGCAACAGGTTACCGGCATTTACCGTCACGTCTGATGTGATAACCTCATTGGCTTTTGCCGGCATATTCTGCCAGATTTTTGCCAGTTCCGCATTTTCCGCACCTTCTTCAAACATCACGCCAACAACGGCCAGAGTGCCGTCCTGGGCCTTATGAACAAAATGAACTTCCAACGGGAAACTCTTGCCATTAAGGGTATGCTCGCTTGGAGAATGGAAATGGAATTGCAACAGGTCATATTCCGCGCCCGCAGATTCCAATGTGCTTCCTGCGCCATAATTAAGCTGGATCGTGTGACCATTATTCACAACATTTACTTTTGTATCGTTATAATTCGTTTTCACAGTGCCGCCTTCTGCATCTGGAACATCAATCGGTGATTGTTCTTTGCCGGTGCTGCATGTGGCAAATTCAGGCGACAGGCTACCCCAATGCTCCGGGCCGCCCTTGCCGGTATAACCCCATTGAGGCTTGCCCGCGTCAGAAGCATATGCCGCGCCCGAAGAAAGTAATATGGTTGCCGCTGCGGCAATGAAAAGTTTATTCATTCTGTTTATCCTGTAATGTTTATAGTGATTGTAGCCTGATAATCGTATCTTGATTTCATTAAAAACATCTTAAACAACTTAAGAAATTTCACAAGTATATTCATAAAAATCGGCATAAGCACAAACCACTTTAAGTTGCCGGCATCCCTGTTGAATATTTTAAGAATTATCCCTGATAACCTTCATAAAACGCGCGCCAAATTCTTTTAATTTGCGCGCACCAACACCAAAAACATCCCCGAATTGATCCGAGGTTACGGGCTTGTTCAATGCCATATCAACGAGGCTCTTATCTCTGAAGATGATATAAGCCGGCACAGACCTCTCCTTGGCAATTTCAGAGCGAAGTATTTTAAGGGCTTGAAGCAATATCTCTGCCGCTTCTGGTAAGTCTGAAATGGGTTTATCACTGCTTTTTACTTTGCGCATCGCCTTTTTTAACTTCGCGTCCGGGCGATATCTGAAGTCTGCCTCACCTTTGAGTAATAAAAAGCCATGATCCGTAATTTTCAGGGAACCATACTGCATGTCAGATACGATAAAACCTCGCGCCATCAATTGCCGCACCAATGATTTCCATTCGGCAACAGCCAAATCCTTGCCCGTGCCATATGTGGATAAACGCTCGTGGTCAAGCTGGGCCATGCGATCTGTTTCTTTGCCGGTCAGGATATCGACGATATGCCCCATGCCGAAATTCTGGCCGGTTTGATTGATGGCGGTGATAAATTTCTGAGCTGTTTCTGTGGCTTCAACGGTTTCTCGCGGATTGTCACATAGATCACAATTGCCGCATTTGGTAAATTTTACGTCATCCCCGAAATAATGCAGCAAGGAAACACGGCGGCATTCCGGGGCTTCGGCATAGGCCAGCAAGGCGTTTAAACGCTGATGACCGCGATTTTTATGATCATCCGCCGATTTTTCCTGATCAATGAACATGCGCCGCATGCGAATATCATCCATACCATATAACATATGGGCGATGGCTGGCTTTCCATCACGCCCCGCGCGGCCAATCTCCTGATAATAGGCCTCAGGGGACGCCGGCAGATCCGTATGAAACACAAAACGAATATCCGGCTTGTCAATCCCCATACCAAAGGCAATGGTTGCCACCATAATCAAGTCCGGCTCTGTCATAAACCGGTTCAGATTTTCTTCTCTCTGATCACCGGGCATGCCGGCATGATAGGCCAGCGCGTTATAGCCATGCTTAACCAGCGCCTCTGCCGCCTCCTGTGTTTTCTTGCGGGAAAGACAATAGACAATGCCATTCTCTTTTTGTATTTCACCGCCATTCTGACGATCTTTTAAAAACTGTAACAGCTGCTGTTTCCAGCCGTTTTTAATTTCCACATTCAGATTAATATTGGGCCTGTCAAAACCGGCAAGATAGGTTTTTACATTTTGGGAGAAGATTTTTTCGCATATCTGCGTGCGGGTAGCCTGATCAGCCGTGGCGGTCAGGGCAATGATCGGGATGCCCGGAAATCTTTTATGCAGATGCGACAGCCCTTCATATTCCGGACGAAATGCTGCGCCCCACTGCGATATGCAATGGGCCTCATCAATGGCAAAATAATTAACCTTCAGGCCCGCAATGACGGCCAGCATCCGCTCGGTCAATAATTTTTCAGGAGACAGATACAGCAGTTTCAATGTGCCGTTTTTCATTCTGTGCCAGATATCCCGGTTGTCTTCGAGGGAATTGCTCGAATTGATCGTCGCGGCCTCAACACCCAGTATTTTCAGGGCTTCAACCTGATTTTGCATAAGGGAAATCAACGGCGATACAACAATGGTAAGCCCCGGCTTCATTAAGGCGGGTATTTGAAAACAAAGAGATTTGCCCGCCCCTGTCGGCATGACGGTAAGGATATTTTTTCCCGCCGCGAAATCTTCGATGATTTCGGACTGCTCCCCCCGAAATTTATCGTAACCAAAGATGTTCTTTAATAGTTCATTTGCAGAAAATTGATGCATCATACCCCCTGATTTCATACCAATAGATTATATGGTATTGCCGCATATTTCTATCATAAACACCGCTTCACCTGAAAATTTATTTTTCCAGAATTTTGGTCCAAAAATATAATTATTTAATTGACTAAGTCATTTTCATCATTATCATCATTTTAATCATTTTTTAACTTGTCAGCTCGTATATTCAAGCGCGTAACGGTGATTAATAAAAATAGTAAAGGGTGTTAAAAATGTTTGAGTTATTATACAGATTACGATTCTCCCATCGCATTATTTCCATGGTAGCTATTTCCCTGATCGGGATCATCATATTGTCTTCTATCATGCTCTACCAACTTAACAGTATAAGCGGGAAAATCAAAGATATCACCGATCAGGACATACCGTTGACAGCCCTTATATCGCAGATAACATTTCAACAGCTTGAGCAGGCCGTTTTATTTGAAAGGGCGCTTTATCAATCAACTGAAATAAACAATGATCCACAGGCGGCTGTATATTTTCGGGAGACGGTCACTAAATTTGCCGAATTGTCCCATATCGTAGATAAAGACATCAAAAAAGCAGAAGATAAATTATCTGAATTCTCAGAAGCCGCCCATAGTGAAATGGCAAAAACAGAATTTTCTGCCCTGTTCAAAACTTTTCAAAGAATAGAGGCTGAGCATAAAGCATATGAAACCTCCGCACTGGAAATTTTAAATGCAATAGACAAGAATAACATTAAACCAGACAAAACCACGGTTCACAATATTGTGCTACTGGAAGATAATATCGATCAGGAATTAACGAAGGCGCTCACAAAAATCGAAGTTTTCACCAAAGAGGCTATTCTCTTTGTGGAAGACGCTGAGAATGCCGCAATTGTCTTTATCTCAATCCTGTCTCTGGTTATTTTAACTATTGTTGCTCTCGCCGCATATTACATAACGCTTTCAATCATTACGCCGGTCAATCATATGACGGATTCTATAAAAAGCCTTGAAAATAATGTTTTGGACAAAGAAATTCAAAGCTATCCTGATAATACAGAAATTGGACAAATGGCCCTTGGATTATCCAGCCTGCAGAATAGCCTGAAAGAGGCCGTAAAAATGCGGGAAGAAATTAAACAGACCGAAATCACACAGCAAAAAGAAAAAAATATCCGCCTCAAAGAAGAAGAAGAAAAACGGGAAGCCCTCCATTTAATAGAGCTGGAAGAAAGTAAAAAGGCTGCGGAGACGACGGCAGCCATGAAAAATCTGGTGACAAGATTCGAAGAAAAAATTGGTCAGGTTCTCTCATTTGTATCTTCCGCGTCCAATGAACTGGAAAGCACGGCCCAGAGCATGACATCAACGGCATCGGATATTAACGCTCAATCAACAGAAGTAGAGAATGTGGCAGACGAAATGTCACATAATGTGCAGACCGTGGCCAGTGCCACCGAAGAGATGACGGCATCCATACAGGAAATATCCGCGCAGATGGAAAAATCCAATCAGGTCGCGCAGGATGCCCTGAATGTCGCACAGAACACCACCAAAACAATGCAGGATCTGGAACAGGCGTCACAAAGCATTTCAGAAGTCGTCAGCCTGATCAATGATATTGCAGAGCAAACAAACCTGCTCGCCCTGAACGCCACCATAGAAGCCGCCCGCGCGGGCGAATCCGGCAAAGGATTTGCCGTCGTCGCATCAGAAGTTAAATCATTGGCCAGCCAGACAAGTGATGCCACGCAAAATATCTATGAACAAATTCAGGCGGTTCAAAAAAGAACAGAGCAGGCATCAGCATCCATCGCCAATATATGCACCGCTGTTGAACAATCCGCAGAATATGCGTCATCTACGGCCATTGCCGTCCAGCAACAGCAGGCCGCAACCACTGAAATTTCCACCAGTATTCAGGCCGTATCAAAAAGCGCCCAGAATGTAAGCGACATTATCCATAAAGTCTCCGAGGGCTCCGGCCATACGCTGGAGGCCTCATCCAATGTGTTGGAAACGGCGAAGAATATGACCGAAAATTCCTTCGTGCTGAAAGACTCTGTCGATCAGTTCCTCAGCGACATGACTGCCGTAAGCAAGGGCTAAACCCTATTCAGAGAACTGGCACAAAAACTGGCCCCTTAGCGATTAAGGTTTGCGGGGATTTGCGGGGCGGCCTTTTCTTTGGTTTCTGCCCGCATTGCCGCCGCCGGATTTAGCCCCGCCTGACTTAGGCTGCTTTATTCGGCGGTTGGCTTTGTGTTTGCCCGCGTTACTGCGCCGGCTGGGCTGGGATCTGCGCGGGTCAATCCTCGTGTCATCATCATCCCCGGCGGGCATGCCGATCCCTTCAAAATGGAAGGGATGTTCAACCATCAGCGGGACTTTCTGGCGGATAATCTTTTCAATATCGCGCAGGTAATCCCGTTCTTCATGATCACAGAATGATAAAGATATTCCCGTTGCACCGGCCCGCGCCGTCCGGCCAATACGATGCACGTAACTTTCCGGCTCATTCGGCAAATCAAAATTGATAACATGGGTAACCCCGTCAACATCAATGCCGCGCGCGGCCACATCCGTCGCCACAAGAGCCCGAATTTGGCCAGAGCGAAAAGCATTAAGGGCCTTTTGGCGGGCATTCTGCGATTTATTACCATGAATGGCGCCAGAGCTGATACCCCGCTTTTCAAGATGAAGGGCGACCCGGTTAGCCCCGTGCTTTGTCCGGGTAAAGATCAACACCCGCTTGATGCTGGCATCTTTAAGCATATGAACAAGTAAATCACGTTTTCGGCTTTTAGGCACCATGAGAACATGCTGTTTGACCTTTTCCGCCGTTGTTGCCCCTGGATCGACTTCAACGCGCGCGGGATTATGAAGAATGCTGTTCGCCAGTTTTTCTACTGTCTTCGGCATGGTCGCAGAAAACATAACCGTTTGGCGCTTCTTCGGCAGATAAGCGATAATTTTTTTGATATCGCGAATAAACCCCATATCAAGCATACGATCCGCTTCATCCAGAACCAGAAATTCCACTTGCGACAAATCAATATGACGCTGATTGGTCAAATCAAGCAAGCGTCCCGGTGTCGCTATCAATATATCAACACCCGCAAGCATGGATTTAATCTGCGGTTTGGACGAAGCGCCGCCATAAACCAGCGCAATACGCAAATGGAGATATTTCGTGTAAGCCCGAATATTTTCGGCAATCTGTACCGCCAGTTCCCGGGTCGGCGCAAGGATCAGGGAACGGGCGACTTTTGGATTACGCCGGCCTTCGCCTTTCAACAGCATTTGAATGATCGGCAAGGAGAAGGCCGCCGTTTTACCGGTTCCCGTCTGGGCAATCGCGATCAGGTCCTTGCCTTCCAACACATTTGGGATAGCGCGGCGCTGGATCGGCGTCATTTCTGTATAACCCCCCTCTTCCACAGCACGAAGGATGGCATCACGCAGGCCGAGATCCGCAAATTTACTCATTTGGTTTTTCCAGTTATATGCGGCCCGCGCACAGAGAAAGAAATACACGGCCCTTGTTTAAAGCCGTTACCTATCACCCAGCAATAAAATAGTCAATCAACTAAGCCCATAGGCCACAGAAGGATAAAAAGCAAAAAATAATCTTTTTCATAATATACGCCTATACTTGCCTTTCTTTTACATAGGTATATTCTAATATAGTGTCATTGCCGCACAGTGCTTGCCTTATGATTAATGCGAACTATTTGGATTTTTCTATACCAAGAATTAAAAACTGCCCCTATAAGGACCGAAATAAAATTTTCTTGCGCCAAAGATGTGACGTAAAAAAGTGAGTAGAAATATATATGAATATCGCAACCCGTATTTTATTGATCTTTTCTATTGTTTTCAACTTACTTGCGGCAATCGTAATTTCCATGAGTTTTTTGGCGGATAGTCGGCAGAAAACTGCCGATGCAGAACGTCAACTCCACAGCTTTTATAAACTCGCCAATCAGCTGCGCCAAAGCTCCGATGATCTCACCAGAATGGCTCGCACATATGTGATGACAACAGATAAGGTCTACCAGAAATATTATTTTCAAATTCTGGGCATTCGTGATGGCAAACTTCCCCGCCCCCGGCATTATGAAGAATCATATTGGGATTTCATGACCGCAAAAGAAAAAAATGAAGAAAAATATGACCCGCCAATGTCTTTATTTGATCAAATGAAACAAGCCGGCATTACCGAGCAAGAGCTGGCCATACTCATGCAATCAAAAGAACAATCCGACGCGTTATCTAAAATGGAGCAGCGCGCTTTTGGCGCAATGACCGGGCTTTTCCCTGACACGGGTGGCAAATTTACCATTCAAAAGGCCCCAGACCCGGATTATGCCCGAAAGCTTCTCCACAGCGATCAATATCATCGCTATAAAGCCAAAATCATGCATCCCATAACAAGCTTTAATACCCTTATTCAAGACCGGGTATCTAAGGAAGTAGAAGAAAATAAAAAGACAGAAAGACTATTTTGGAAACTTACCGCCCTGTTAATATTTGTCACCATTTTATTCGCCGTCATAACATTTTTATTTTTTAAATACCGCGTGATTAAACCAATCGTTTCATTATCAAATGTCGCCCACAGGATTTTATCCGGCGATTTAAACAGCCGGGCCGTCACCAAATATAAAGACGAAATTGGCGTGCTTAACAATGCCTTTAACACCATGATCGACGCGAGACTTAAAGCTGAATTAAAATTGGAAATTAGTGAGAAAAGCCTCAAGGCAACGTTAAATGCCATTGGTGATGCCATGATTTCAACCGACATTAATGGCCATATCACCCGCATGAACCCGATTGCAGAAAAAATGACGGGCTGGGAATTGTCCGAAGCACTGGGCAGGCCCTTGAGCGAAGTCTGTAATATCATCAATACAAAAACCAAAAAACCAGCTGTGAACTCTGTAAAAAAAGTGATCGATACTGGGAAAATTTGCGCTTTGGCCAAAGACACAACACTCATATCCAAAGATGGAACCGAATATCAAATTGCCGATTCTGCGGCCCCCATATGGAACGAAACCGGCGACATCACCGGTGTGGTACTGATTTTCCAAGATATGACCAATGAATATGCTGTTCAGGAAAAATTGCATAAAAGTGAGGAGAAATTTAAAAGACTTTTCAAAAATTCCGAAGTTTCCATCTGTAATGAAGACCTCTCGGAAATCAAAATAGAACTGGAGAGATTGCGCGATGAAGGGGTAACAGATATTCGGCAATATTTGAAAGAAAACCCAAAACTATTGTGGGAACTCGTTGATAAAGTAAAAGTCATCCAGGTCAATGACGCCACATTAAAACTATTTGGCGCAACTACTGACAGCAGTTTCATTCGTCAATTTGATAGAACCTTCGGGCCAAATGCCATAGATGTCTTCACCGATGGGCTCTGTGCCATTTGGGATAAAAAGAGTATGTATCGTGCCGTATCTGAGTTCTGTACGCTGGACGGCACAATTATCAAGGCGATTATTTCCTATCCAATTCCCGATAATCTGGAAGCCTTTAAAAGTATTCCCCTTAGCATAATCGACATCACAGAGCTTAAAGAAACGGAAGAGGCTCTGATAAAGAGCGAAGAGCGTTTTCGCAACCTTTTTGAAAATGCCGTCGTTTCTATATGGAACGAAGATTTATCAGAAATATGCCAAACAATGGAAAACCTCCGGCAGAGCGGCATTCACGACCTGCGTCAATATCTATGTGACAATGAACAGGCTGCCTGGGATATGGCGGCTATGGTCAAGGTCAAACAGGTGAATAACGCCACTTTGAAGCTTTTTAAGGCGAAGAGCAGCGAAGAATTCATTCTTCAAATTGACAAAACTTTCGGCCCTTCTGCCATCAATGTATTTATCGACGAATTATGCGCCATTTGGGACAAAAAGAAAATATTCCATTCCGAGGCAAATTTTCGAACCCTTGATGGCCTACCTATCAAAGCGATAATTTCATTTAAAATTCCAGAAACACCGGACGGATTCAAAAACATCCCTGTCAGTATCATTGATATAACCGACCTTAAAAATACAGAAATGGCGCTGACAGAAAGCGAGGAACGACTGTCTTTGCATCTGGAAAATACCCCGCTTGCCGTTATCGCATGGGATGCTGACTATAAATGCACGCAATGGAACCCCGCCGCTGAGAAATTATATGGCTACAGCCAGGAAGAGGCCTTGGGCAAGACGGCAGAAGAACTGCTTCTCCATGATTCATTACCCGAAGAAATGGATGATGTCTTCGCGTCTTTGATTAATCAAAAAGGCAGCAAGCATCGCATCAACGAGAGCTTTACAAAAGATGGCCGTGCCATTATATGCGAATGGTTTTACACCCCCTTGATTGATAAAGACGGCACATCCATTGGCATGGCGTCCATGGGGCAGGATATTACCAAAATACAACAGGCGGCGGCTGAACTGCGAAAGCTGTCCATCGCCGTCGAACAGAGCCCAACGAGTATCGTCATCACCAATGCGAAAGGGTTCATCGAATATGTTAACCCGAAATTTGAAGCTATAACCGGCTATTCTGCACAAGAGGTTATCGGCCAGCATTACAAGGGCTATCGGGCGGCAAATACAACCGAGGCCGAATATGAAAAATTAGTCGAAATCATCACATCCGGCAAAGAATGGCGCGGCGAACTCCAGAGTAGCCGCAAGGATGGCAGCCTCTATTGGAATGACACCTCAATATCACCCATTACGGATATTGATAATAATATTACCCATTTTTTAGTGGTCAAAGAAGATATTACGGAACGCCGACAACTCGAAAGCCATTTCCGCAGGTCACAGAAAATGGACGCTATCGGTGAATTGGCCGGCGGCATTGCCCATGACTTCAACAATTTACTTGGCATAATTATCGGAAATCTTGACCTTATGAAACGGAATGTTCCCGATGATAATAAACTGTTGCGTCAGCTTGAGAAAGCTCAGAACGCAGCCCTGCGCGGGTCTTCGCTGACCCGTAGGCTGTTAAATTTTTCCCAACAATCGCCTGAGGCCAGCAGTCCGGTAAATATTAACAAAATAATCCGCAGCCTGGAGGATCTGGTCAGCAAATCCCTGACCAGAAAAATCAGGCTGGACGTATCTTTGGCAGAAGACTTATGGATGACAGAGCTCAATGCGGGTGATTTCGAAGATATGCTTGTCAATCTTTCCCTCAATGCCCGCGACGCCATGCCGAACGGAGGTATCCTCAATATTGAAACGCGCAATACGGCTGGCGGTGATATACAGGATCTGGATACCGGTGAATTTGTTGAAATCATCATAAGTGATACAGGGGCCGGCATGTCAAAAGAGACCTCAGCCAAAATTTTTGACCCGTTTTTCACAACCAAGGCGGGTGACAAGGGAACGGGCCTTGGGCTCACAATGGTTTATAGCTTCATCCAGAGATCAAAAGGTCATATTTCCGTCTATTCAAAAGAAAATATAGGCACGACTTTCAGAATATTCTTGCCGCGGTCCTTAAATATGGCCGGGCGTATGAAACATTCAAAAAACATAGATGAGACTTTGCCGCGCGGTAATGAAACCATATTGATTGTGGATGACGAAGAGGAGCTCACGCTGATCGCGCAATCCATACTCGATAAATTGGGTTATACGACTATTTGCGCCTACAGCGCGGATGAGGCCCTTAAAATTTTAAGCCATAACACACAGATTGACCTTTTATTCTCGGATGTCATAATGGCAGGCTCGCTAAATGGTTTCGGATTAGCCCGGGCTGCAACCAAAAAAAGACCTGACCTGAAAATACTGTTGACCTCTGGTTATACGGGCAAGATACAAGGCACCAACAATGACGAAAAATGGGAGAAAACGTTAATTGTGAAACCATACCGGGATATTGATCTTGCAAAGCATGTTCGTAGCACATTGGATGAAAAAGGATAAGTGATGAGTGACTTAAGCCTGTTAGTTGTTGATGATGAAATTGACTTTACGGTTTTCGTGAGCGCGATTGCCAGTGAAATGAATTTTACGGTACTGTCAACGGACAATCCGCTCGAATTTGAAAAACTCTACGCGCCCCATATTAATATTATCGTTCTTGACCTGTTCATGCCACATATTGATGGAATCGAATTGCTGCGCAGCCTCTATGAAAAAAAGAGTGACGCTGCCATCATATTCATGAGCGGCAAAGACAATAATGTTCTGCAGGCCGCCCAGAATTTGGCCATTGAGCAGGGTTTGACCGTTCTCGGCATTCTTCAAAAACCCTTCCGGGCCGAAGACTTGCAAAATATTCTCTCAAAATATGTTCAAAAAACGCATGCACGAAATATTGAGTTAATTGATTTTCCCTCTGCGAACGAGTTACGCCAAGCCATAGACCGCGAAGATCTTTTCCTGACCTATCAGCCACAAATAAATATTTCAACCCGGAAAATCACGGGTCTTGAGGCACTTATAAGGTGGAACCATCCCGCCAAAGGCCCTGTACCCGCCAGTTATTTCATCCCCCTTGCCGAAGAGACCGGATTAATTTCCGACCTTACGACCCACGCCATAAACACCGCATTAAAACAAATGGCCCTATGGAATAAAAATGATTTGAAGCTGCAGATGTCCATCAACGTCTCGCCAAAAATTCTCGATGACCTGGACTTTCCCGGAAAACTGGTCAAACTCATCAGGACTTTAAAACTGGATGCGACCAAAATCACGATCGAAGTGACCGAATCATCTCTCATGTCCGACGTCGCGCGTTATATGGATATTCTTGCGCGCCTGAAAATGAAAGGATTTAAACTCGCCATAGATGATTTTGGAACAGGCTATTCAACGTTGCAACAGCTCGTCAGGGCACCTTTCTCAGAACTCAAAATTGATCAGAGTTTTGTAAAAAGAATCGATATAGATAAAGAATGTCGTTCAATTGTAGAGATTTCAATTCTTCTTGCCCATAAGCTTGGCATGCATGTTGTTGCCGAAGGCATCGAAAATGAAGATATTTACCATATTCTGCAAGAGCTTAATTGTGATGAGGGCCAGGGGTTTTTAATTGCAAAGCCTATGCTCGCAAGTGAAGTAAACCCGTGGATAGAAAAATACAGTTTCCCGTAAAGCAAAAATATTTACAAAAATATCTCAAAAAAAAATTGCTGGAAAATCAACCTCACAACCTGATTCCAGCAACAGTTTCAAAATATTAGATTGATTTTCTAATAATTCTAACATACAAACATACATTGAGTTACGTTGATTCTCCTCTCTTGAGGATATAAGATATAATCTTAAACAGAACCTCACAGAGGTGTTTAGTCCGTTAAACTGGTTCCTAATGTCTGTTTCTAGAGCTTCAATAGCGGACTTATACGAACTCTTGAAATCCGAATAAAATCGGGCAATATATACACTAAAGACACTAAGGAAGCTTAAAAATGGCAACTGGCACAGTTAAATGGTTTAACACTAATAAGGGATATGGTTTCATCGCGCCTGATGATGGCGGAAAAGACGTATTCGTACATATCACAGAACTTGAAAAGTCCGGCATTCGTCAGCTCGACGATGGCCAAAAAATCAGCTATGACGTCGCTGAAAACAGAGGCAAAGAAGCCGCAGCCGGCATTCAGCTGATTGACTAAAGACTACGGTCTTTAACGCTTCTATCACTTCTTATTTACCCAAGAGGTATTTATAATTCGGCTCGCCGCAGGTTATTTTGCGGCGGGTTATGTAGCTCTCTATCCCCCCCCCTTCTTTTCTCCTTTGTCCCCCCGTCTTAAAATCCTCCCATGTCAGTATACTATAAGAAGAAAAACTTGTCATTACACACGGCTTAATTGTTTTTTCATAAGTTCTGAATACGCTGAATTAGTGAGCGTTTATAAGGAACATACCAAGGAACATACAAGGAAGAAAAATGACAACATTATATGACGATATTGGCGGAAAACCCGCCGTGAATGCCGCAGTCGATATTTTCTATAGTAAAATATCAAACACAGAATCACTGAACCCATTCTTCGCAAATATGGACTATCCGCAACAAAGAGGGAAAATGAAAAAATTCCTTACTTTATTAATGTCGGGGCAAGCCGAGAACTCACCCGAATATATGCGAAGCTCCCATTCCCATCTTTCGGAAAAGGGCTTGAATGATGGGCATTTTGACACTGTGGGTAACCTCCTGAAAGAAACATTGGAAGAATTAAGCGTACCGACAAATTTCATAGATCAAATTCTTGGTGCCGTCGAAAGCCTTCGTGACCCGGTTCTTAATCGATAGTTTTTAAAAAACTTACAGGGAGGCGGTATATTCTTCGATACTTGCCAGAAAATTTTTGCTGTGATCAAGTTTGAAGTTTTTATCTTCAATCTTTGCCGCCCCAATGCGATCCAACCGAAAGCAACGCACATCACCGATGAGAATTCTTTGGCAAATATTTTTCCGTTGATCTTCAGGAAAAGACACGGCTATCTTATGGCGGCATCCCCTATGCTTACCTAACTTTTGAATTGACCATGGGCTGATTCCCATGATTTAGACTATGGGTTCTTTGACCTCAATAAATGATAATGCAAATGAGAACGATTATCATTTACATTATCATTTATTTCTTTTATAACTCTTTTCAGGTTGCCCATCTGCTCTTACCCATTTTGTTTGGTCAGCAGATAAACCGCTAATTTATTCTTGCTTAAGCGCTTATGAAGAGCTGTCGGCAAGGTGAGTTTGTATTTTTAAAAGTCGATTTGAAAGAATTAAAATGAAGAAAAGAAATTATTTATATCATAGCGTTTTTACCATAACGGCATTGGGGACAGCATTGGGCATGGGCATTCCCGCCGTCACGGCGGAGGAAAAAACAACCGCTGATACGAATGACAGGATATTGGAAAATGTGATGGTCATTGGCCGTCCGGAAAATATTGAGACAATGACAGGCTCTGCCCAATTCATCAATAAAGAGGAAATTCGCCAGCAAAGCTACGACGATGTGAACCGCATATTACGGAAGGTGGCGGGTGTTTACGTGCGAGAAGAGGATGGTTTTGGCCTATTCCCCAATATCAGCATGAGGGGCGTCGATACCTCCCGCAGTGCCAAGGTGACCATCATGGAAGATGGGGTTCTCATGGCCCCCGCGCCCTATTCTTCGCCGTCCGCCTATTATTCCCCCACCATGGGACGCATGAGCGGCCTTGAAATATTAAAGGGATCAAGCCAGATAAAATACGGCCCCCATATTACCGGCGGCGTCATCAACTATTTATCAACGCCTATACCCCTGGAGGAAACCTATTATCTCAAGTCCTTGATCGGCAGCTTTGGCGAGCGGCGCACCCACGCCTATGCAGGGAACAGCTTTGATACCGGTCTTGGCACCTTTGGCATTCTGCTTGAAGTCTATGACAGAAAAAGTGACGGCTTTAAAGAAATTGATGAAACGCCGGATTTTCGGGATGGAGAAAATACCGGATTCAAAAAATTCGAGCCAATGATTAAACTGTCATGGGAGCCAAATACGGGAATTTATCAACGGCTGGAATTCAAATATGGCCGAACCGACCTTGATGCAAATGAGACCTATCTTGGTTTAAGCGAAGCCGATTTTGAGGCAACCCCCCTGCGGCGTTATTCGGCGACCCGTTTTGACAATGTTACCACAGAACAAAACCGCAGCCACCTGCGTTACACGATCAGCCCCACAGACAATCTGGATCTGACGACCACAGCATATATCAGCAATTTCAAACGCAACTGGTATAGATTGAGCAGCCTTGGCAATGTCAACGGCAATAATATCGGCCTTTCCGCCGCGCTGGCCAACGCCCAGAACGGAGAAGGTCTGGACTGCCTGAGAGGCGATACGTCCTGCCAGTTACGCGTCAGGGCCAACAACCGTGAATATAATGCCAAGGGTATCGAAACTGTCACCCAATACCGTTTTGGCTCACAGAGAATAGAACATGAAATCACAGCCGGCATTCGGCTTCACCGGGATCAGGTTCGCCGCTTTCAATGGCAAGACAGTTACATTCAAGAGGACAATGGCACCATTTCCCGTTTTATAGCCGGCGTACCGGGTGATGCCGGTGACCGCCTGCAAACAACCGATGCGATAGCGGTATTCTTGCAGGACACTATTACAGCCGGATCTTGGACTTTCATTCCCGGCATCCGTTTTGAACGGCTTGATCAGAGATACGAAAGCCCGAAAGATATTCTTCGCGGCACCATCAAAAACAATCTTGTGGCCGGCGGTTTGGGCATTTCCTATAAATTCAATGACAGCGTGACGGCCTTCGGCGGCATCCACCGCGGCTTTTCACCACCCAGCCCAAAAGGCGCGGTCAACGGCCTGCAAGAAGAAATAAGCACATCCGTTGAAGCCGGGGTGCGCTATGCCAGCCCGGACAAGGCACTGACCTCGGAAATGGCGGTATTTTACAGCGACTTTAATGACCTGATCGTCATTGATAATATTGGCGGCGCGGGCGCCGGCGATGATGAAAATTTTGGCGAGGCAAGGGCCTACGGGCTTGAGCTTGCCATCCAATATGACCCCGGCGCAGCCAACGACTGGTCATTGCGCAATCCGTGGTATATCAATCTGACCTATACCAATGCGACGCAGCAGAATGACGCGGTCTCTCTGGATGCCGATTCCATATTCAGTTTTGGCCGCAAGGGCAATAAAATACCCTATATTCCAGAATTTCAAATCAGTTTCGGAACGGGGCTTGAATCAGAAAACTGGGGGGTTTTCATCTCCGCAAACTATGTGGGAGAGAGCTTCAGCAGTGCCAATAATGTGACCACGCAGATTAACGGCAACGGCGACCCGGATATCCGCTTTGGCATAATTGAAAGCTATTTCATGACAGATTTCTCTGCCTTTTATCGCCTGAGCGACTCCGTGAAATTAATTGGCGGCGTACAAAATATGCTGGATAAGAAATTTTTCGTATCCCGCCAACCCCACGGCCCACGCCCCAGCATGCCCAGATTCATCTACGCCGGCATCGAACTGTCATTGTAAGAATAATTTATGGACGGCAAGCCTACACCGCCTGCCGTCCATAGTATAACCAAAGCGATGTGATCCTAATCATTTTCGTCATTCCTGCGCAGGCAGGAATCCATACCGCTCATAAAAAACTGGATTCCATCCTTCGATGGAATGACGGGGTTTTTGTCGGGAACTCTAATATTCTCCTAGCCCGCAATCATTGGGCAATTAACCCCCAACGACTTCCCACGTATAGGTAAGGGTTGCGGCTTTGGCGAGGGTGAGGGAGGCGGAGCAATATTTATCCATGGACAGCTTCACCGCCCGTTCCACCACGCCGTCTTTAAAATTTGACCCCGCAACCACAAAATGCATATGGATATCCGTATAGACATGGGGCATTTCATCGGCGCGTTTGCCGGATACCTGCACGGTGCAATCGGTAATGTCACAGCGGCCTTTTTTCAAGATCATCACAATATCGATGCTCGCGCAGCCCCCTGCCCCCATGAGCAATAAATCCATGGGACTATGGCCAAGGCCAAGGCCGCCATTATCCACGCCCGCATCCATGGTCAAGACATTGCCCGACGGCGCCTCGCCAATGAAAGTCATTTTCCCCGCCCATTTAACGGTAATATTTTTTTCCATAATCTATTCTTTCAATTTCGCGCTTTTAATCTTGCTTGGGCAGCCGCCAGGCGGGCAATAGGCACCCGGTAAGGCGAGCAAGAGACATAATCAAGGCCAAGGCCGTGGCAAAATTCAACAGAGGCCGGATCGCCGCCATGTTCGCCGCAAATGCCCAGTTTAATATCAGGACGCGTTTGCCGTCCGCGCTCCGCAGCCATCCTGATCAATTCACCGACGCCGTCCTGATCAATGGTCACAAAGGGGTCCTGTTCAAATATGCCCGCGTGGATATAATCATCCAGAAAGCTCGCGCTGTCATCGCGGCTAATGCCAAAGGTGGTTTGAGTCAGGTCATTGGTGCCAAAGCTGAAAAATTCAGCTTCATGAGCAATCTCTGCAGCCTGTAAGGCGGCGCGGGGCAATTCAATCATGGTGCCGACCATATAGGTAAGGCGCGCGCCAGCAGATTTAATGATATCATCGGCCACGGCGATGACTTTTTCTTTCAAGATGGCCAGCTCCTTGCGGCTGCCCACCAAGGGGATCATGATTTCCGGTACGAGGGCCGCGCCGCCGTCTTTTGAGACCTCTATGGCCGCCTCAATAATGGCGCGGACCTGCATTTCGTAAATTTCAGGATAGGAAATCCCCAACCGGCAGCCCCGATGGCCCAGCATGGGATTGGTTTCATGCAGAGCCTCGGCGCGGCGTTTTAACTGTGCCATGCTGACCCCCATGGCCTCTGCCACCGCGGCGAAGTCCTCTGTCTTTTGCGGCAAAAATTCATGCAGCGGCGGATCCAGAAGCCGCACCGTCACGGGCAATCCGCGCATGATGGTGAACAGC
>JALSHF010000128.1 GCA_026982375.1 Emcibacter sp.
ACAGACTCCTGCATCCCTTCAGCTTCAGCGAAAAAAGCTGAGAAACAGATAGATGGCGAGAATAACGGCAACCCACATAACCATGCTGCCAACGGGATGATTGCGTGACAGTAAACCACTGAGTCTCTCATGTCTTACAGCAAGATTATCCAGTCGTTTTTCCAGCCGCACAAGGAAAGCCCGTCTTAAACCGTTATCGGCTTTATGTATGACCGAGAACAGCTTCTGGAATGCGGCTGGAAACATCCGGCGATATAGCCAGTCCGCATCCAGAACCACAGACCGTAATTCAGGGGGATACATGCCTTTAAGGTTAAGCCAGACAAAGGCCAGGGCAGAGAAAAACAGCAATTGAGTCTGCGCCAATACGTGGGTTGCATCATAGGGATTGTAACCGGTATCATAGGGCAACAGGGAATAGAGCACTGAGGGATAGACACCAATACCAATACATAGGCAAGCCGCGATCAACATGGCGATTAACATATTAGCGGGGGGGTCACTTGTCCGAATTCCTGAATCATGGGCAAAGAAAGCAAAATAGGGAATTTTTATGCCCGCATGATGGAAAACGCCGGCGGAGGCAAAGAGCAACATGAGCCATATCCAGTCAAACCCATTTTCCAGAGCAGCGGACATCACCATAGACTTGCTGACAAACCCGCTGAATAAAGGGAAAGCCGAAATAGATGCCGCACCCACAATGCATAACACCGTCGTTTTAGGCATGGTTTTATATAAGCCCCCCAGATCAGAACCATTGATCCGCCCCGTCATGTGGAGCACCGCCCCCATGGACATAAACAACAGGCCCTTGAAAATAACATCGTTAAAAGCATGGGCAATGGCCCCGTTAATGGCAAGCGCTGTACCGATGCCGATACCGACAACCATAAAACCCACCTGATTTATCAGGCTATAGGCCAACACCCGGCGCAGATCATTTTCAATCACGGCGAAAAATATCGGGAAGCAAGTCATGGCGGCCCCGATATATACCAGTAACTCTGTGCCGGGATAGCCCCGGGCCAAGGCATAAACAGCAACTTTAGTGGTAAAGGCGCTAAGGAAAACAGTGCCGGTAACCGTGGCCTCTGGATAGGCATCTGTGAGCCAATTGTGTAATATGGGAAAGGCACATTTGATACCAAAGGCAATGAAAATCAACCATCCTGCCACACCTTCCAGACCAATTTTGCCAAATTCCAGGCTGCCATTCTCCGCACCGTAAAACAAGGCCCCCGCCAGCAGAATAACCCCCGATAAAACCTGAATGATCAGATAACGCATACCCGCTGCATAGGACCGTTCTGTTCTGCGCGCCCAGATAAGAAATACTGAGGTAAAAGCCAGAAGTTCCCAAAAAATAAACAGGGTCAGTAGATCACCGGCGAATACGGCCCCCAGAGCACTGCCGGCATATAACATTGCCGCTACTTGCTGCATGGTATCACGGATATGCAGAGAATAGACAATGGCAATGAAAGCGGCGATGTGAAACACATAACCAAACATCAGGCTCAATTTATCAACCCGGTAGGGGATCAACTGATAATCAAGGAAAGACATCTGAAAAGACAAGCCGTCTGGCACCATCCAGAGATGAATGGCCCCCACCACAGGAATGGCAATCATGATGGCACTACGCAAGATCCCACGGGTAAACAGGATAACGACGGCACCAATGAAAAAGGGGACAAAGGGTGGTATCTCAAACATCCACATCATGGCCTCCTGTTTTCATTTTTTTCTTCTCTTCCTTCTCTTCGGCACTGTCATAATAGTCCTCCGGGCGCATAAGGAAATGACGCATCCACGTCGCAACCAGCACCAGAACAACACAGCCAACAAAGCCATAAATCGGGTAGAACCCCCATATATTCTCCCAGCTGTGATATATATGGCGGTTAATGACAAAATCCAGACCAAACAGGATCAGACAGCTTCCATAGAGCGCATATAAAACACGCTTTATATTTTGCGGGTTATCGAACAGATATTTTTTGTCATCATTTATTTTTTTATTATTCATGGACTGTTCCCGGAATCTCCAGTATGGCCGCCGCCAATTCATATAATGGTTGAGGATAGACAAAGAGGATCAGACAGCCTGCAGCCGTAATACAGATCGCAATTAATGACGCCGTTGGCGCCTCCTTAATGCCGCCCTGATCCACCGCCTGACCCTTTCCCGGGAAAAAGGCCCGGTAAGGTATGGGCAGGAGGTAGGCAATACTCAGTAACGAGCTGACCATTAGAACAACCATAAGCCCCCATTGGGCTGTCTCTAGCGTTCCCATAAGCAAGAACCATTTGCTCCAGGTGCCGCCTGTGGGCGGCACACCAATAATGCTGAGACTGGCAATGAAAAATGCCGCCATGGTAATGGGCATCTGTCGGCCTATGCCCCGCATGTCACTGATATTTGATTTATGGGTCGCGACCAATATAGCCCCGGCACAGAAAAACAACGTGATTTTACCGAAAGCATGCATGGCAATATGCATCGAACCACCAATAATTCCGGCGGATGCGGCCAGCAGCGCCCCAATGGTGATATACCCCAATTGGCTCACCGTAGAATAAGCCAGCCGGGCTTTTAGGTTATCCTGCCGCATGGCGATAAGCGAGGCCAGCAATACGGTGGCCCCCGCCAGATAGAGCAGAAACTGGGTACTGGGCAATTCCTGCAACAGATCAATGCCAAAGATAAACACACAGACTTTTAACACCGTGAATACACCGGCCTTCACCACGGCGACGGCATGCAACAGGGCGCTCACCGGTGTTGGCGCCACCATGGCGGCGGGCAGCCATCGATGGAAAGGCATGATGGCCGATTTACTGATCCCGAAAATAAACAGCACAAGTATAACAGCCGCCACCGTTGTATTGACGCTGGCATCAAATACACCGCCAGGGGTAAACTCCAACGTTCCAGCAACAAACCAGGTGGCTATGATCGCCAACAGGAAAAAAGCGATCGACGTGCTGAGCAATATGCCCAGATAAACCCGGCCGCCTTTTTTTGCTTTTTCCGTTCCGGCGTGGGTGACCAATGGATAGGTAGACAGGGTCAGCGCCTCGTAAAAGATAAAGAGGGTGAACAGGTTACCTGAAAAGGCAATCCCCATAACACCACTGATGGCAATGGCAAAACAGATGTAAAAGCGGGTTTGATTTTTTTCATTATGAGCCCGCATATAGCCAATGGAATAGACCGTTGTGATCAGCCAGAGGAAGCTGGCAATTAACGCGAATATCATTCCAAGCGGCTCAATGGTAAAGCTGAACCCTAATCCCGGTATGATTTCCCACCATTGCACGGTAATGATTTCCCCGGCCTTGAGACCAAGGTAAAGCTCAATAACAAGATAAAAAACCACCAAACTTGTCGAGAGGGTGACCCCTTCACGCAGATTGGGATTTCGGCCCGTAACCGCGATACCCACAGCCGCCAGCAACGGCAGGATAATACACAGCTGCAACATGACCTCAAGGGAGATACTCATGGGCTAACTCCAAACAGACTCTGAGCAGCAGCTTGTGCCATCTCAACACTGAAGCGTGTATCCACGCCGAAATAAATATTTGCTGCCACCAGCAGCCACACGGGTATCAAAAAGGCCATTGGTGCCTCCCTGACCCTGTCAGTAGCTACCGCCGGCTCCTTGAAATAGGCGGCTTCAACGATCCGCCAAACATATATTATCGCCAGTAACGAGCCAAGCAGGACAAGAACAGCCACGGGCCACCAGCCATTTTCTATGGCTGCGAGAACCAGATACCATTTACTGACAAAGCCCACCGTCAATGGCACACCAATTAAACTTAATCCCCCCGCAACGATAGCGGCCATAGTGAAGGGCATTTGGCGGCCCAGACCATGAAAACTACTCAGTTGAACACTGCCAATGCGGTACATCACCGCCCCCAACGCCAGAAACAGGGCGCTTTTCATCAAGGCGTGATTAAATAAATGCAGTAATGTGGCCATCAAGCCCATTGTCGTCCCAATACTGTAACCGACGATCATATAGCCCACCTGAGCTATGCTGGAATAGGCAAAGAGATGCTTCACATTTTTCTGATATATGGCCGCCGTCGAGGCCACAAATATTCCTATAAGCCCAAGGACCACGAACAGGGTTTGCAGCGGCAGGGTGGTGAAGGAAAAAGAAAGACCAAAAACAGAAAAGGTAAAGCGAATAAGCAAATATATGGCAACTTTAGTTGCCGTAGCCGCTAAAAAGGCTGTCACTATTGACGGGGCATAAGCATAGGCATTGGGCAACCACAGATGAAGGGGAAACAGGGCAAGTTTCAGGCAGACACCAACAATGAAAAAGGCAAAGGCCGCAAAGACAGTTCGCGTTTGTGCCACCTCTGGCAGGCGCCGGGCCAGATCATCCATATTCAGGGTGCCGGTCATCTGGTACATAAGGCCGATACCGATCAGAATGAAAGTGGCGCCGATCGTCCCCATAATCAAATATTGATACGCCGCCCAGAGGGCGCGCCTGTCCTTGCCCATAGCAATCAGCGCATAAGCGGACAGGGACGATATTTCAAGGAATACAAAAACATTGAATACATCCCCTGTTGAGACGATTCCCAACATGCCGGTGAAGGAAAACAGATACAGAATATAAAAATATATCTGGCGGCTTTTGGGAATTTCTTTCTGTATGCTGGTATGGGCCGCCAATAATATTACGGTGCTCATTGCCGTGATAATCAGCAGCAGGAATGCGCTGAGCTTGTCAATGCGATACTCAATGCCCCAAGGGCCGGGCCAGCCGCCCATCTCATAGACAATTGTTCCTGAAACCATCACCTGCTGAAGCAGGGAAATGCTGATCAGAAATGCCAGACCGCTGACGATCAGTGTGAATATCCATACCAGATACGGTCGCCTCAGAAATAAACATAAGGGGGCGGCCATCAGGGGCAAAAGTACTTGTAAAACAGGGAGGTGCGCTAACACTCTTGATTATCCTTAATTTGAATTTCTTCTTCTTCTATGCTCCCGTAAGCTTCTTTTATGCGCACGACCAGCGCAAGTCCCAAAGCTGTTGTTGCAAGGCTGACCACAATGGCGGTAAGAATTAAAACATGGGGTAAAGGGTTCGAATACAGACTTATGCCATCGACCAGTATGGGAGCGGTGCCGCCATCAACCTTGCTTAAACTGATATAAAAAATAAAAACCGACGTCTGGAAAATATTCAGTCCAACAATTTTTTTAACAAGGTTACCCTGGGCAATAACAATATACAGGCCGATCATCATCAGCCCCACCACTATCCAGTAATTATAAAGTCCCAATATCATCATCATAGTTTCTTGTTAACCTTATGTTTTAATATGTCGATGCGGTCTGCAAAGTTAAAAAAGATGATGATTACTACCGTCGCAACGGCGATGCCAACCCCCAGCTCTATTATGAGAATACCCAGATGCTGTCCCGCGACAGGGTCTTCGGATAAAACATTGTAATCAAGAAAATTACCCCCGTTCAACATGGAAACCACACCCACCATGCCGTAAAGCAAAACACCCACAGCCGCAAATAATTGAACAAAGGTCTGATTGATGGCCCGGCGCGCCACGCTCATACCGAACAGCATGGCATAAAGGATTATGGCGGCGGCAAATATGACGCCTGCCTGAAAGCCACCCCCCGGCCCGAAATCTCCGTGAAACTGCACATATAGGGCAAACAGCAGGATAAAGGGGATCAGTATTTTACTGACAATGCGTACGATCAGATTCTGTTCATGCATTGAAATATTATCGGAACTTATTTCAGCATCGTCTTCGGGCCGACGCGCAAACGACAATAACGCCAGCACCCCGATCCCGGCGGTGAAAATAACAACGACTTCACCAAAAGTATCGAACGCCCTGTAACTTGCAAGTACTGAGGTAACAATATTATCGACACCAATTTCCGCCATTGAATCCTGAATATAACGCGGCATAACATGAAGATTGGCCGGCGCCATGACATCGCCAAAATACGGCATATCCAGCGTGGCATAAATCAACAGGGCACCTGTGACAAAAACAACAGCCAAAGCCAGCAGGGGCTTGTGACGCACGGAATGTTCAGTACGACCGGTCATGGCAATCGTTGTCAGCATAAGCAATGTGGATATGCCTGCCCCTATGGATGCTTCGGTGAAGGCCACATCCACAGCGTCCATAGTGACAAAAAGGCTCGCGGAAAGCAGACCATAAATACCCGACAGCATCGCCATAGCAAACAGGTCTTTCACCCGAACAATAGCAATGGCGATACATACCAGGAAGGTTAATAAAACAATGTCAACCAGGATTACGATGATTTTACTCCATCCTTATTTTCTTTTTTATCGAGCAACGGCAGAAGACCACTATTCATCGCCGCTTTGGCCATGGCATGGCTTGTTGTCGGACTGATGAACAGAGTCATCAATAAAATCATTACCAGTTTTGATATGACAATCGCATCCGGGTTTTGCAGCATCAGACCAATTAAAATCATGCTTGCCGCCAGAGTATCGGTCACGCCAGCCGCATGCATCCGGGTATAAAAATCAGGAAACCGAATAATGCCGACCCCGCCGGACAGACAGAGAAAACTCCCCAGAAACAGGCATATTGCGCTACTGATATTAAGGGCTATATCCATCATGACCCCTTTTCTCCTGACGCTTTATCCTGATGAGGCGGCTTAAATCCAAAGGAGTCGGAAAAACGCAGCACGCCGATCACACTGATAAAATTAATCAGGGCATAGACGATGGCAATATCCAGAAATTCCGGACGCCCCATCACAAAGCCCAACAGGGAAATGAGCAGCACGGTCTTGGTGCCAAACATGTTGACGGCGAGAATACGGTCATATAGCGTCGGGCCCATACATCCACGAACAATTGTCAAGGCCATAACGACAAGAATGGCGATGGTTGCAGCTATCAGCATTTACTTTCCAATCGGCTTACCCGGCGATCCATTTCACCGGCTTCCAGAGGCTGAATATTTTCCGCCATCAAGGCGTGTACTGTTATTTGGTCAGCAACAAGATTCACCGTTACTGTTCCCGGTGTCAGCGTGATCGAATTTGCATATATGACTTTCCCCATATCAGTCTTCTGGCTGATATTAATCGTTGTTAGGGTGGGGGAAATCGCACCCTTGCCAAGCCAGATTTTCTTTACGACATCAATATTGGTCAGAATAATCTCTTTACCAAGCCAGACATAGTAAAATAATATTTTGCCTGAAAGCCCCAGCGGTTGTGACTCGTGATCCACCACATCCATTCTATGCACTATATACACAACAGTAATGATGGAAATTAATCCAAGCCCTAAAATAAGCGGGGTATAATAACCTGAATTCAGCAGCCAAAATGCTGCCAAGGCCAGTGATAAACTGATAGTATGTCGCATTGGATTACCTTTTAAACCTGCCCTATTTTAAGTTCCAGAGAACGGCTTGCCCTATGGATTGCCCGGTCAATTACATAAAAAAGATCTAATTGAATATCCTCTATTATAATGTCTTCAAACTCGGAACTGGAAATCTTTATCAGACAACGTTTATCACCACCTTCATTCAGCCCGTCCACATCAGAAATGATTATTGAAATTTCTGTGATATGTGACTCCATTCGAGACAAAGCTATCTGAAGCTTTCTTTGAATATGAGTTTTTATTGCCTTGTCAAGTTCAATATCACGAGACTGAATATCTATTTGCATTATCTGTTCATTCTTCTTTGGCTGAAACAGAAGGGCACGTGGTTTTCAGTGTGCTTAATATCCGGGTCCCTCTATTGCCGACCCTGTATTTATAAACTCTTTCAGAAAATGTCATCACATCCAACGGCGGTAAATTTAAAGTTGAATGCCTTAATAAATTATAATTTATTTCAAGTATATTCGTTTAAACCTTCTTATATAATCGAATAATTCGATTATATATTTATTTCTTTATATCTTGAATTAATGTGCTTTCCTTATAAGTAATTATAAACAAAGGTATATAAGGCATCTATAAGCCATATAACTGATATATAATAGTCTATTATTGACTTGTTTGTATCGATTATATCGAATATAATTTTTTATTATTCTAAATATTCGAAAGATATATGTCATGACGCCCATAAACTTCAATCATCTGTATTATTTTTATATGGTCGCTACTGAGGGGAGCATCACCAAAGCCAGTGAAAGGCTTAACCTGACACCACAGACCATCAGTGGCCAGATCACTTTTTTTGAAACACAAATCGGTGTCGCATTATTTGACCGCAAAGGGAAAAAACTGCTGCTTTCTGAAATGGGGCGCCTGATTTACAGTTATGCGGAAGATATTTTCCAGTTGGGGGATGAAATAAATAATGTGCTGAAAACACGGGAACCCACCTATTGGTTAACTTTCACTGTCGGTATAACGGGCATAATACCAAAAGTTCTGGCGAAACGGCTCCTCACTCCGGTATTAAATATGCCTGAGTCAGTTCGATTAATATGTACTGAGGGCGATCAGGATAGTTTGCTGGCAGAATTAGCCATGAGCAAGCTGGATCTGATCTTAACAGATCGGCCACTTGAGCAGGGCAGCCACATAAAAGCCTATAACCATTATCTTACGGAAAGCGGGATAAGCTTTTTTGCTACCGAACATAAGGCCATTTTATATAAAAAAGGGTTTCCGCAATCTTTGTCAGGGCAGAATTTTCTTATGCCGGGCAAGAAATCTGCTGTTAGGCAAAGGCTTTCTTCATGGCTGGAAAAATATGATATTGTCCCAAATATTGTTGCTGAATTTGATGACAGCGCACTGAAGAAATCATTTGGACAGGAGGGGCAAGGTATTTTTACCGCACCAACGCTCATTGAGAAAATGATTGAGGATCAATATAATGTCAAGACTATTGGCCGCACAGAAGAAGTCAAAGAACATTATTATGCGATCTCTGCCGAACGTCAGCTTAAACATCCTGCAATCCTGGAAATAGTGAATGCCGCTCGGTAGGGCACTGTTAAATTAACGTGTTGTTCCGTTATTCATATCTGATATTTTTGTTCAATCTCGCAGGGGATTTATTCCCCGCCCCTTGGGGCGAGATTGAAGGAGTGAAGCGACGACTAGTGACCGACGGGAGCGCAGCCTTTAGCGGCGCTTGAGCGCAATCCAAAGAAAATAAATACCCCGCCCCTTGCGGCGGGGATGGTTATTGAACGTTTCATTTAAATACGGCTAACATAATCCAGCTATCATCCCGTTGGCTTTGCTTCTCTATATCTAATGTGAAAGATGGCTGGCTATGCTTTACTCAGCAAAAGAACAAACTCCGGAAAAAGCAAACCATGGTCTTGTTTAATATATGTTTTTGGGTATAAGCTATGGTCTTAACAAAGAAGGGTTTTAGCATAAGATGCCAGATAAGAATTTGAAAGAAACTTCCTTAAGATATCATCGGGAGCCGACCCCCGGCAAGCTGGAGATAACCCCGACAACACCCCTGTCAAATCAGCGGGATCTGGCCCGGGCCTATTCCCCGGGGGTCGCCTTTGCCTGCGAGGCTATTGTGGAAAATTCAGATGCGGTTAATGAGATGACCATTCGCGGCAATCTTGTTGGGGTTGTCACCAATGGCACGGCGGTATTGGGCCTTGGCAATATCGGCCCGCTTGCCTCAAAGCCGGTGATGGAAGGCAAGGCGGTTTTGTTTAAAAAATTCGCAGGAATCAATGTTTTTGATATTGAAATTGATCAGAATGACCCCGAGAAACTCATCGACGTCATCGCGGCTTTAGAACCCACATTCGGCGCGATAAATCTGGAGGATATCAAGGCCCCGGAATGTTTCATTGTGGAAAAAGCCTTGAAAGAACGCATGAATATTCCGGTATTCCATGATGACCAGCATGGCACGGCCATTGTGGTTGGCGCGGCGGTTTATAATGGCCTTCGTATTGTGGACAAAAAACTTTCCGATGTGAAAGTCGTTGCCACGGGCGGCGGCGCGGCATCGCTTGCCTGCCTTGATCTGCTCGTCAGTATGGGGCTGACCCGCGCCAATGTCAGTCTTGTGGATATTGACGGTGTGGTCTATGAGGGCCGCACGAAAGGCATGGATCCCTATAAAGAAAAATATGCCATCAAAACCGACAAGCGCAGCTTGGCGGATGTCATTGGTGGGGCTGATATTTTTCTTGGACTTTCGGCCCCGGGCATATTGAAGCCGGATATGGCCCTGCGCATGGCCGCGAAGCCGTTCATTCTGGCTCTGGCCAATCCAACGCCGGAAATATTACCTGAAGACGTCCGTAAAGTGCGCGATGATGCCATCATCGCCACCGGCCGATCCGATTTTCCCAATCAGGTCAATAATGTATTGTGTTTTCCATTTTTATTCAGGGGGGCGCTTGACGTGGGGGCGACCACCATTAACGAAGAAATGAAACATGCCTGCGTTAAGGCGATCGCTGATTTGGCTTTTAAGGAATCTTCGGAACAGGTGGCGAATGCCTATCAGGGGGAAGTGCTGAAATTTGGCCCGGAATATATCATCCCCAAACCGCTTGACCCGCGGCTCATTCTCGAAATTGCCCCTGCCGTCGCGCAGGCCGCTATGGATAGCGGCGTTGCTAAGCGGCCTTTGAAGGATATTGAAGCCTATAAAGAAAAACTGAGCAGCTTTGTATTTAAATCCAGCATTCTGCTCCAGCCGGTCATTGAACAAGCCAAGAAAAAGCCCAAACGCATTATTTTTGCCGAGGGGGAGAATGAAAGTGTTCTGCTTGCCGTTCAGGCATTGGCGGATGAAAAAATGGGCATGCCAACCCTTGTCGGGCGGCCTGTGGTGGTCGAACAGAAAATTGAAAAACTTGGGCTTCGGCTGGTTAAAGGCCGGGATTATGACCTGATTAATCCGCAAAAGGATGACAGATACCGGCTTTATTGGCAGGAATATCATGATCTGGTTTGTCGGCGCGGGGTATCAAAAGAAGCCGCACGAACCATTGTGCGTACCAATACCACGGTGATCGCTGCCCTGGCCTTGCGGATGGGCGATGCCGATGCCATGATTTGCGGGACATACGGGCGATTTGATTTTCATGTAAAATATATTATCGATATTATTGGCCAGAAAAATGCCAACCATAAATTGTCAACGGTCAGCACATTAATTTTGCCGCGCAGGACTATTTTTCTTGCTGATGCCTTTATGACCGTAGACCCGACCGTGGATCAAATTGTTGAAAATACTCTGGCCGCCGCAGAAAAGGTCAGTCATTTTGGGGTGGAGCCCAAGGTCGCTTTGTTGTCCCATTCCAATTTTGGTTCTTCCAATGCGCCGTCAGCCAAAAAAATGCGTAAAGCCGCCGCCATTTTGCGTGATATGCGGCCTGACATGCAAATTGATGGGGAAATGCACGCGGATTCAGCACTGAAAGAGGCTGTCAGAGATAGGATGGTATCAGACAGCCGGCTGACGGGTTCGGCAAATCTGTTCATATTCCCTAATCTTGATGCGGCCAATATCTGCACGAATATGCTGAGGAGTATTGATAATGGCCTGTTGGTTGGCCCGATATTGCTCGGGACGGCGCAGCCCGCGCATATTGTCACCCCGTCTGCCACGGCCAAGGGCATATTTAACGTATCCGCCATTGCGCTTGCCGATGCGTCAAAACTGGAGGTTTAAAAGCCGGTTTATCGGGCGGGAAAGTCAATGCCTGACAGGGTGAACTGGTGACGGATTAAAACCAGAAGTGACATAAGGCCAAGGAAAACCAAACCGTTCCACGGCATGTGCCATGATTTGCCCAACTCTTTTGGCTTTCGGGCCTTATATAATGAAAAGCCGGAAATAATGGTGATGATGACCATAAATATATAGGTAAGCGTTTGATCCATAAGGCTTCAGATAAGTCTTTTTTAACAGAAAAGCAATATGAATATGAGGGCCAAACAATAGTTTAGAATTGAACCTGCAAGGTCGCAAAGCCGCCGCTGCTGTTTATATAGGATTGATTGAGATTGTCATATTGGATATCCTCAATGATACGATATTGATACGCATTCAGAGATATTTGAACAGCCTCATTGAGGGTGAAATTCGCGCTACAGCCCAGTTGATGCTCGAAATTCCAGCGGTTTCTTTGGGATAAATCAACAGTGAGCTGCCGAAAGCTGCTGATTTTGCCGTTGAGGTGAAAGGCCCAGCTTTTTTGTTGAAAAATCGGCCAATTCACCAATCCGGTAAAGCCAAACCCTGTGAGATACTCTCTTTTCTGGAATCGAAGGGCGGGGGCCAGGGTCGCAAATATATTATGACCTCTAAGGGCGTATATATTTCCCGAAACAGACAATATTTTATTGTAGGGCAGATATATTTCCGTCCGCGCTTTAAATAAACCTATCTTGGCATGTTCATATAGGAAATCATTGATTCTAGGCCTGGTCTCCTGAAGTCGGGGCGTATGGCTTTCCTTAACCATGGGCAAATTATATATTTGAATTTGCGCAGACAGGCCACGGCTTGGGGAAAGGCTCAAGATTAAAAAGGCAGCGGCAATGACAAGAAAACCCGCATGGAAAAAGCTGGATTTATAATCTTTGGATATGTTCAAAAGCTGAGCCATAGAGGAATTTTAGTTGTAAAGCGTTAATATTTTCTAACGAAGGTTTAAAAAATCTCCTTAAATTTTATGGGAAATTAAAGATCTGCTAACCATGACTTTCAAACAGTGAGAAAAAAACATTTATCTCAATATTTTTTCGGTTAAGATAGCGCATTGAACTCAAAGTCTGGATTAAATGAGCAGATATAGGTGATGCATGTACTCGGATAAAAGAAATAATCGCCAAATTGCCATTTGGCTGTTTTTGGTTTGTGCCATGATTTTTTGTATGGTGATTGTGGGTGGTGTGACGCGATTGACTGAATCCGGCCTGAGCATTGTACAATGGAAACCGATCAGCGGTATAATCCCCCCAATAGGTGAAGAGGCATGGCAGCAGGAATTCGAGACCTATAAACAATTTCCGGAATATCAAAAAATTAACAGGGGTATGAGCCTTGATGAATTTAAAGGAATATTTTTCTGGGAATATAGCCATCGTTTGCTCGGGCGGCTGATTGGCCTTGTCTTTTTTGTGCCATTTGTGTTTTTTTTGATAAGGCGGCAGGTGTCCGCCAGCCTGAAACCAAAATTATGGTTGATGTTTTTTCTGGGCGGTTTACAGGGTGCCCTTGGCTGGTGGATGGTCAAAAGTGGCCTGGTAGATCACCCTGACGTCAGCCATTACCGCCTTACGGCGCATCTGGGCTTGGCGATATTGATTTATCTTTATATATTCTGGGTCGCGACAGGACTTGTGATGGAGAGGCGCACCAGCACCATTGGTATGGGCAAGAGACCCGCCCGTTCGATTGTATTTCTGGTCTGGCTGATTTTTCTTCAGATATTGTTAGGCGGACTGGTGGCGGGCTTAAATGCCGGCATGATTTATAACACATGGCCCATGATGGAGGAGCAATTGATCCCCGCAGGATTATACAGCATGACCCCATGGTATATGAATATTTTCGAAAATATCATGACGGTGCAGTTTAATCATCGGATGGTGGGTTATCTGATTGGCCTCTGGGCAATATTTGTCTGGTATAAAACGCTAAGAGACTCTCATGTTTATATGCGGATATCTGGCCATCTTATGGTGCTAACGGTCTTGGGGCAGGGGATGCTTGGGATATATACATTGATTTATATGGTGCCCATTCCGCTGGCCGCTGCCCATCAGGGCGGCGCGGTGGTGGCCTTGTCTGCGGCATTGCTATTGCTGCGCCGGGCAAGGGCCTGAAGGGCGAGAGATGGCTGAATATTGCACGTTATATGTGACGGTTCGGGATAAAGCCGAGGCCGTTTCGCTGTCCCGGAAATTGATCAAAGAAAAACTCATTGCCTGCGCCAATATTTCTGGTGATATATTGTCGATTTATCACTGGGACGGCAAAATTTGCGAAGATTCCGAATGGGCTATTATTATGAAAACCCGTAAAAAAATTGCCGAAAAAGTTACCGTTCGTATAAAAGAACTCCATTCCTATGAAACCCCCTGCATCGTCCAATGGGACATCACAGGCGGCAGCGCAGAATATTTAACGTGGCTCGGCGCAAACCTGCTCACCTCTGAATGATTCTGCATATTATGCAGGGGTATTTCGGCCCGTGAAAAGGGAATAAAATTCTGTTTTTTACCTTGCCAAATAGAGCAAAATGATTATAACTCCCCCCATAGCGTCATAGTGGGGCGATTAGCTCAGGGGTAGAGCGCCTCGTTGACATCGAGGAGGTCACAAGTTCAAATCTTGTATCGCCCACCATTCCCTTATTTTCCATAGGCTTAGATTTCTTTATAACTTTTTGATTATTCAGAATAATCTGAGTATCACATTTCTCTTGAACCTCTTTCATAATTTCTGTGGATGAATTTGATGGCCATGTGACTGCGGGTGGGCAGTGGTATCAGACATGGGGATGTCCTTAGATATGTTAAATAACCACACGCCCGGGTCCAAGCAAAAGAGGCGTTGCAGGAACACGCCGATTTGGAGCCTGGTCACCCCTCTTTCCCTCGCTCTGTGGCGTGTGCCGTATCAACCTCAGTCAAAGCCGGGGTTCGTAATCGCTCCGTGGTCGCGGGTAATAGCTACCTTATGTTCGCCGAGGCGGGGGAACTTAGAGGCCAAGGAAAGAGCGCCGGGCCAGTCCCCGGCGGCCATTATTTGTTTTAAAATATCAGTCTTTCTTTCAGTCATAAATCTGCCATAGCGGAAATTTTTAGCCGTGGCGAGAGGGAAAATTTATAGACAGCCATTTTTCCGAGACAAAAGAATATGTTTTTCTACCTATTTATTCCGCCCTCGACGGCTGTATTTATCAGATAATTTCTTATCATTGAATTCAGGCCATTTATGATAACGTTTTTTATATTCTGCAAAACATTCATATTCATGTTTGCTGACATCCCCCATGGTCAATAGGTCTTCAGGGCTTTCTCTTTTAACATCACATGGGAATTTCCGGACAGAAATATATAATTCTGCGATAAGCTTATCATAATCACGATGTTTGTATCTAACTCGGTCCGCACCACCATGACCTTGTTTGCCTTTGATCGTATTATCGAATTGAGTAAGTCTTCCTTTTAATCCTGCCTTAGAATTAGTCATTCCTATGTAAATTATATTTGGTAACAATTGAAATGGTTGGGTTGCAATATCAGTATTTGATATACAGAGTACATAAACCCCTGGAAATTTCATGCCAGCTATTTGACTTCGGTCTTCCCATCTTTGCCACGCACTAAAATCTTCAAAACCCATGTCTATTTCCTAAAATATTGTGAATATACAAGTTGCATGGTAAAATAGAAATAGCTTTATCAACCTGATTGATAATAATACCAAAGGCGTCGAGAATTTCTTCAAAATTAGAAAATTTATTATATTCGGGATGCTTGGCATATTGGCCATGGTTTTGACTAATAAAGTCGGAGCATCTTGATATATTTTCTATGTAGTTCCGGTCCTTTTCCTTACCCGACCTAGCCACCAGACCTATCCAAACCTGATTGTTAGAGGAAGATGTCTTACTTAACTGTATGCATATATTACCATAATCATAACGAAGAGTGGTAAAACGAGAGTTTGAATGGTCTACATCCGACAATGATAAGCCTGTTTTACTCTCCAGAAAAGACTTCAATTCAGTCATAAAAGGAATAATATTATGCTTGTCACGTTCAGCTTCATGTTTGCGACTATATGCCCCATCGAAACTTCTAATTTTTTCAGGAATATCAATATTAGGTATTTCGCCAAGGTCATCCTTTTCCCTTATTGAATCTGATCCATGACCGGGCTGATTGTTAGTCAAATTTTCCTTGCCATAAACCCAATGAATGAGCGTGCTTTCAACAGAAAAGGCTTCTGTTCCAGTTCGGTAGCGACCAATAACACGAACAATAGTTTTTCCGCCATTATTCTTTATTGTTTTAATCTTATGTATTTTTTCTGTTTCTTCAATGCCTTCGGAAGAGGCTTCTTTAATATGCTGGTGAGCACGCTCACCTTGTCCTTTACCAACATAAAATACTTTATTATCAATGGAGTTCACCAGTTCATAAACATAATGTTTTTTTAATTCTAGAAAATCATCATTCTTAGTATCTATTTTATTTTTAACAGTTTTCACTTTTATTTCCTTTTAATTTCAAAATGTGAAATTAACAAATACCAGCCATTCCAAACTATTCGCTGTAACATTCGCTTTCAAGGGATTATCCTCACTCAGGTTTTATTTGTAACAATGGATATATTTTTCTGTTTTTAGAAACATATTCACGCCAAGGCTTTTGAGCACGGCCGCCTTCAGACATTAAATAGCTTTCCGTTTCAATTGGTGTTTTTTTAATTTTTCTGGCCAGAAATTCTATAAAGCTACAATATCTCTCATAATGATCACCAGTATTAAAATTACTCACAAACAGGCTTGTTTTATATTCTGTTATGCTTTTCCATTTTATTTCTCCGTCCATAATGACAATATTGTCCTGAGCCAGTAAATTAATAGCGCTGCCGACCCACTGATCCATAATGTATCCGATTGGATGGCAATTGTTTTGCGGCATTAAAAAAAATATCAACTTCGTATAAAATGCTGGCCCAAGTCCTTTTATTTTTTTATCCCTACTCAGTTTAGCAAAAGCATCGTAGGATTCAGAACGATTACAGTTACCCTGACGTATTTTATTTGTTAATTCCAAAAATGCCTTTATGTGGCCTTCAGAGAAAAAACGTTTTGCATTGCTTAAACTTAGGCCGTTTCCCATGCCACCCCATGCCAAAATTTCCAAACACAAATCAAAGGTGGAAACTGCCTTGTTTTTACTTGATGTAAAGAGTGAGCCTTTACAGGGTTTATTTGAAGATAGTCGTGACTGGATATATTTATCTGGAACATTTGCTTTTTTAGCAAAGTTTGCCGGGCTGTTAGCCCCAATAGTGAGCTGGTCCCGGATTTTTGCACAGTCTGTTAAGGTGTATCCGATTATAGATTCGGAGACAAATTATGACGAAGAGACGTCGCTTTACATCAGCATTTAAAAAGAAGGTTGTTCT
>JALSHF010000129.1 GCA_026982375.1 Emcibacter sp.
TATGGGGAAAAGCGGGGCGGGAACGCCGGAACATTGGGGGCTGAGCGATCGGGTGGATATTTTAACCGGCACTCTGGGCAAGGCACTCGGCGGCGCGTCCGGCGGCTATACCGCAGCCTCCAAAGAGATCGTCGACTGGCTGCGCAATCGGTCACGGCCTTATTTATTCTCCAACACGCTGGCACCGGTGATCGCCGCCACCACCTGCAAAGTTCTGGATATTCTGGCCGAAAGTGACGCGGCGCGTCAGAAGTTGCGGGAAAATAGTGATTATTTCAGAAAAGCCATGACCAAGGCCGGCTTTACGCTTGCCGGGGCGGATCATCCGATCATTCCGGTGATGCTTGGGTCTGCCCGACTTGCCGCTGACATGGCCGAACAGCTGTTGGCCGAAGGTATATTTGTCGTCGGTTTTTCTTTCCCTGTGGTGCCGGAAGGCCAGGCGCGAATCAGAACCCAGATATCCGCGGCCCATAGCCGCGCGCAGCTTGATACGGCCATTGAGGCCTTCACGCGCATTGGCCGCAAATTGAATATAATCACCTAGAGGAACGCCCGAAATGAAAGCATTGGTCAAAGCAAAAGCCGAAGAGGGTATCTGGCTTCAGGATATTCCCCTGCCCGAAATTGGCCCCAATGATGTCTTGATCAAGGTGATGAAAACCGCCATTTGCGGCACGGATATTCACATTTATAATTGGGATGACTGGGCCCGGAAAACCATTCCCGTTCCCATGGTGATTGGTCATGAGTTTTCCGGCAAGATCGTTGAAATGGGATCAGAAGTTCGCGGGCTGTCCACCAGTCAGCGGGTCTCGGCCGAAGGCCATATAACCTGCGGTCATTGCCGCAACTGCCGCGCGGGAAAAAGGCATCTCTGCCGTAACACCCTTGGTATCGGCGTTAACCGCCCGGGGTGTTTCGCTGAATATGTGGCGGTGCCGGCGGTGAATATCTGTCCTGTGCCGGATGGCATCAGTGATGATATGGCCGCCATTCTTGACCCCCTGGGCAATGCCGCCCATACGGCGCTGGAATTTGATCTGGTGGGCGAAGATGTCCTGATCACGGGGGCCGGCCCCATTGGCATTATGGCGGCGGCCATTGCCCGCCATGTGGGCGCGCGAAATATCGTGATCACCGATGTGAATGATTACCGCCTTGCCATTGCCAAAAAAATGGGCGCAACGCGGGCGGTCAATATATCACAGGTCGCCCTGAAGGATGTCATGAAAGACCTTAAAATGGCCGAAGGCTTTGATGTGGGGCTTGAAATGTCCGGCGTGCCTGCCGCCTTTGCCGATATGCTGGGCACCATCAATCACGGCGGCAAGATTGCCCTGCTGGGCATTATGCCCAATGATACGGGCATCGACTGGGATCAGGTTATCTTCAAAGGGCTTGAGATTCATGGTATCTATGGCCGCAAGATGTTTGAAACATGGTACAAGATGATCGCTCTTTTAGAAGGCGGCCTTGATATCAGCCCCATATTGACCCATCGCTACGGCGTTGATGACTTTCAAAAAGGCTTTGACATGATGCGCTGCGGACAGTCGGGCAAAGTGATTCTGGACTGGGCAAAACCCTGATATTCTCCCCAATACTCTAATGGCAGGAAATCTTGATATTTCTTTTTTCCAGATATTTCTGATGATAGTCTTCCGCTTGCCAAAATTGGCTGGCGGACGTTATTTCTGTCACAATGGGGCCGGGCCATAAACCTGCGGCGTCACATTTTTCCCGTGAATTTTCCGCCGCCAACCTCTGTTCTTTACTATGATAAAATATCGCCGACCGATATTGACTGCCAAAATCCGGCCCCTGCTGGTTAAGCGTTGTCGGATTGTGGCAGCGCCAGAAAACATCCAGCAATTGTTCAAAAGATATTTTTCCGGGGTCAAAAAGAACCTCTACGGCCTCAGCATGATTGGTTTTTCCGGTACATATGTCTTCATAGGTTGGTGCCTCTGTATGTCCGCCAATATAACCGACAGACGTGGACGCAACCCCCTCAAGCTTGTCAAAATCCAGCTGAACACCCCAAAAACACCCTGCGGCAAATGTTGCTTTTTCCATCTTTATTCACTCCATATTTAATGAATCCTGCCCCTGACCTATTATGGTGCCGGGTCGGGGTTTTGCAAATGAATATCATTCACCGCCTGTTCCAGTTCGTCCGTCCAGTCCAGATCAAAAGCGGCAATATTTTCTGATAATTGTGCCATCGTCGTCGCCCCAATGATAGAGGAGGCCACAAAAGGCCGGCTATCAACAAATTTATGCGCCAGCTGGATGAGCGTGACCCCCATATCCGCCGCCAGCGCAGAATATTTTTCAATGGCGGCCACGGCAGCTGATCCTGTATATCGGGTCGAAAAATCCGGAAACAAGTGATGGCGGCTGCCTTGAGGTAAAGCACCCTTCAGATATTTTCCGCTTAATGCGCCGCCGCCAATGGGTGAATAGGCCAGAAGAGAGACCTCTTCGCGCAGGGATACTTCGGCTAAATCCTGTTCAAATAATCTGTTCATCAGATTATAGGCATTCTGAATGGATTGCACCCTTGGCACGTCATTCTGTTCTGCGTGATGCAGGCATTTCATGGTGCCCCACGCCGTTTCATTGGACAGGCCTATATGGCGAATTTTACCCTGTTTGACCAGATCACCCAATACCGCCAAAGTCTCTGACAAAGGAATGATGTCATCCTGATCATTATGGACATAACCGCGCGAGTCCGAAAAAATATTCAGGGGCCGGTCGGGCCAATGAAGCTGATAAAGATCCACATAATCGGTTTTCAGCCTTTTCAGGCTCTGTTCCAGAGCCTCGGTGATTTGCTGCCGGTTAAGCCGCGTGACAGAGGCATCGGCACGAAACCAGTCCGCATCACTTCGGCCCACAACCTTGGTGCCAAGGATAATTTTATCCCGCCCGCCGCGATCTTGCAGCCAATTGCCGATATATTCTTCGGTCCGGCCAAAAGTTTCTCTTTTGCGCGGCACAGGATATAGCTCTGCGGTATCTATGAAGTTTATGCCTTTGCCCGTGGCATAATCCATTTGATCCCAAGCCTCCTGCTCTGAATTCTGTTCGCCCCATGTCATGCTGCCCAGACAAATATTTGATATAGTGATGTCTGTTCGTCCCAGCTTATTATATCTCATTGATACCTCTTTTATATTTTATATGACCTTACCCCTATATAGGCAGGGTGAGCAGAAATTATAAGGGCCTAAAATAAAACGGCCGCCAAATATCATTTTGGCAGCCGTCAAAAGGTTGAAACTGGCTAGAATCTAGAATTTTGCGGCAAGGGTGACCCAGATCTTGCGCGTATCAACAGACCATGTATCGGCATTATAATCTGCATATTTAACCGCCACGCTATAATTTTTATTAATGGCATAAGACACCACCATATCAAGCTCTGTACCATAATCCGTATTCCCAAACTGGGAGGTGAATTTATGATAGATGACGGCCGCTTTCAGGCCCTTCATGGCACCATCAAATTTATAGGCGCCGCTAATATAAAAATCTTCCAGACCGCCCGCCGGTGTTGCCAGAAACTTATCGGCCCAGCCATTGAATTTATGCAATGTGGCCAGCGGCGTTTTAAAGCTGGCGGTGCCATTATTGTCACTGCCCAGTGATTCCAGAGCCACTTTGAAAGTGGCGCCAGAAAAACCAACCCCCCCGGACACATGAAAGTAATTCACGGAATAATCACCGGGATTATTTCTTGCGTCGGTCTGATTGGCATACTCAAGCTCATATAAAATATTTATTTTATCGGCAACTTCGGTTTTGCCGGCAAAACGGATACCGAACGTATTGGTTGAAAATCCGGCAAGGTCTTTATTATCCAACAGATAGGCATAAGTGGTAACCTTACCGAATTTTAATCCGCTATATTCTATATTAAGCAGGTTTGTGGCAGAAGAATGGTCGCCCACGGGGCTGTTGTCACTAAAAATCCGGTTCACATTCCACACATAGGCATAGAATATTTTAGTATCCGGCAGACTTTTATTGACCGCCGTTACCGCATCCAGATTCTGGTCAACCTGACGCCAGCCAACGGTGCCAATAAACCGCAAATTCCCCAGATTGATGGATTGACGACCTGCACTGACCTTTGTGTCCTCGAACTTATAGGACAGGTAAGCCTGATTCACCTCCGTCTGGCTTGGGTCAGCAATAACCGGATAAATTATGTTGCCATTAAGGGTATTATTATAGTTTTCATTTGCCAGATTCCGGGTGTCTTCCATCTCAATGACGCCTGAAAACCCCTTGTAGGATCCGGTTTTATAACCAAATCGTGTCCGTATGGTAAAGGCCGTGGCATTTTCAACAAAATTTGCCTGATCAACCCCCTCGTAACGGGCGCGGACATTCAAGTAAGCTTTGCCACCGGTGACGGCTTCTGCCAGGCTCGCTGCGCTGTCATCAGCAGCAAAAGCATGGGCTGGCATCATAAGAAGGGCTGTTACGGAAGTTAAGAAAATACTTTTAATATTCATGTGTAGAATAGTCATAGATCGCTCCTCTGATCGTTCCTCTTTTTTAAATATTATCCATCTCTTTTACATATGCCTCTCATATAATTCTGACTTGATCCTTATCAATTTTTTACCTAAAAACTGTTTATATCTCTTGATTTAGAGGGGGAAAAGCCAAAAAGATGTATATTAAATACATCAAATAATCACAAGCGGCCTGAAGAATAAAAATATTGCAAAATGAGTGAATATAAAAATTCCTGTTACAATCATTCAATTTCGCACTATTATTTGTTTTTTCGTCATGAAATACAAAATTTATCAGGGTTATATTTATGCTTATCAGACTATTGTACAGAAAATTCCCAAAGCTGCTTTTTTTGATCCGTAAAATCACTTTTGTAAATAAAGAGGCCGAAATGCAGCTCTTGCCCATTTTATGTCATGATCAAATGACCAGTCTGGATGTGGGCGCGAAATTCGGCATGTATACTTATCGACTAAAACAATATTCAAAAAAAGTGATCGCCTTTGAACCCATTGAAGATTTGAATATCGCCCTGTCAAATATTTTTCGGAAAGCTTCGGTTGATATTATGCCGCTGGCTTTATCCGGGACTTCGGGCGAAATTTCGATGAGAACGCCTTTATATAAATCCGGCAACCCTTGTTACGGCCGGTCTACCATCGAAGAGAATAACCCGCTTGAATTTGAAGAGATAAATGGCTGGGAGGAATTTACCATTAAAACAGCGCGTCTGGATGACTTGCTTATAGAGAATGTCGGTTTTATAAAAATTGATGTAGAGGGGCATGAGCAGGCTGTGCTGGACGGGGCATTGCTGACAATCCAGAAATATAAACCGGCGTTTCTCATCGAAGCAAATAATAGCCATTCGGAGAGCGCCATAGAGAAATTATTTCACTGGGCAGAAGAGAGTGGTTATCTGGTGTTTTTCATGAATGATGGTCTGGTTCTTCCCGCCGAAAAATTTGATGTCTCATATCACCATCACCAGCTGAATATGGAAAATTTCATTCTGATTCATGACAGCGACACACCGCGGCTGCAAAAACTTGCCTTATTCTCATAAAGTCCAAGCCGTCATTCCCGGGCAACGACCCTTATCCCGTCCGCCACATTATTGCCCGGGTGGATGATCACTTTATCGCTTGCCTCAAGTCCGCCTAATATCTCAGCATCGCGATCGTTTTTCCGGCCTATGGTGACGGGCTGAAGTTCGGCGCGGCCCTTTCGCACAACAAAGGTTGCCCATATTTCATTCTCGCGGAACAGGGCGCTAATGGGGATATAAAGAACGTCCACGGCTTTATCAACAATGATCGCCGCCTCAACCCGAAAGGCATTGCCCAGCATTTGCCATTTTTCAATAGGGTCGATAAAATCCAGAATAACATTCACCCGCTGCTCTTCAACACCAAGAGCAGAGATTTTCGTATAGCCACTCGGCTCCACAATGCGAACCTGCGCCCGTATGTCTTCTGTGCCGCCCCATCTTTTAATCAGGGCAATATTTCCGGGGCGAACCTTGACCGCATTACGCGACAACATTTCAATGACGATTTCCAGATCTTGCGGATTACCCACTTCCGCCAAAGGCGTCCCCACAGGAACCACCCCTTCACTTTCATGAAGAATACGCAGCATGACACCATCAACCGGCGCATGAACGCAGACGACACAGCGATCCTTGATGTCATCATCGCCTCTTTCTCCGGGGCCTCTTTCTCCGGCCCTCATTTCTCCAGGTTGAACCAGCTGTGCCTCTGCGGCGATCAACCGGCTTTCCATTACTTTCAGGTCGGCCTGCGCCGTGGCCACTTCGGCTGTACGCATTTTAAGTTGCAACTCTGCCTGTTCCAACCGTGCAATAGAAATATTTCCATTCTTAAACAGCTCTTCCGAGCGTTTATATTCCGCAACGGCAAAGTCAAGTGCCGCCCGCGCGCGGTCCACTTTTGAAGCGGCAAGACCCTTGGCGGCAACAGCCCCCTGCACATCAGCCTTTGCCTGCGTTTCGCTGCGCCTATCCAGGAACCTTGGGTCCGCAGGTGTCATATTGGCGATGATCGTCTCGCCGGCGACGACCCTGTCACCCGGCTCACTTTCAATGCGCATCACCCGTCCTTCTATGGGGGCGGAAACCACATAAATATCCCGGATTCTTGTCTTGCCTTCACCCTCCAGCGTTATCAACAGATCACCGCGCTTGACGCCCTGCAAATCAACTTTTTCGGCTTCGGGAATGAACGCATAAACCAGCAGGGCCAAAAGCAGAATACCGATGCCGGATTTCACCAATATTTTAATTTTTTTCAAAGACATTATTCAATCCCTTTTTGGGCCGTTACCAGGTCAATATTTTCCACTTGCCGCCATACAAGGTAAAAGGACAGCGCCGCGCTGACAACAACAATGATCACCGACAGGCCATAGGTGGATTTTTCAATGACAACCGGAATGCGGAACAGTTCCGTATCCATATGTTGTGCCAAGCCATAAGCCATAAGATAACCCGTGAACAGCCCAATCGGAATAGCCATGAGAATAATAACCGCCATTTCCCCGAATAATAAATAGGCCACTTCACCCTTGGTCAGCCCCAGGACCCTGAGCGAAGCCAGTTCCCGCCCCCGTTCAGACAAGGCAATCCGCGCCGTATTGTAAATCACGCCAAAGGATATCAGGCTGGCAAAGATAATATTCATGGCCACCAGTTTCAGAATATTTTCGCTCATCATGTCTTTAAATATTTCCCGCGCTTTTTGCATAATCGTCATGCTGGCAATGGCCGGAATTTCTTTTATCTTCTGGTATAACGGGCCATTCCACAAGGGATCAACCATCAGCGAGGCCCCCGTAATCACGGTCGATTCATTCAAGGCGCGGTTCAATTGGTCCATATCCATAAAAGCGCTGAGACCGATAAATTCCTCGACGATTTCTGCAACCCTTATTCGCAGGACAGGCCGCCGGTCTTCCAGTATTTCGACGGTAATCACATCCCCTTTTTTCACATGAAGAATCTCGGCTAATTTTGAAGAGAGCGCCAAACCCCGCGCCGGCACCTCTGCGGCCACCAAATTCTGGTCAAGAATACGGTTCAGGTCTGGTTTGGGCCTTATCCCCATAATCGTGGATCGTTTTGAATAATGCCCGGATTTTAGAAATACGGCAACGCTGCGCAGGGGTTCAACGGACATAACCCCCGGCATCAGACGGATTTCTTCCAGGGTGCTAATGGCTCGCGGTTCCACAAACCCGATGCTGATATCCTGCCTTTGTGCCATATCAAACTGAACCTCCAGCATGTAATTTATGGAATCTTCCATAAAGAAGGCAAATATCAGAATCGACATGGAAAGCCCGATGGCCAAGGTGGAAAATAACGCCCGTACCGGACGACGTTCCAAATGACGGATGACAATACGGGTCAGGTGAGAAAAATATTTTTCCAGCCCCATTCTTTCCAATAATGTTCGGCGGAACTGGATGGGATTTGCCGGCCTCATGGCTTCAGCAGGCGGTAATTTCGCGGCCTGACCAATGGCAACCAAAGTACCCGTCACGGCAGCAATGCTGCAGAAAAATACGGCAAAAATCATCACCTCAACAGAAAAAGAAAACTGCAATATGGGGAAATGAAAAAATTCGGTATATATATTGATCATACCCGCACCAAGCCATATGCCGCCGACGATACCAAATATACTGCCCATAACCACCACAACCAAGACCATTTTGAGATAATGCAGCGCAATTTCAAGATTGCTATAGCCCACCGCCTTTAACATACCGATCTGCACGCGCTGGGTCGCCACTTGGCGGGTCATAACCACATTAATCAGGAAAGCCGCCACGCCAAGAAAAATTGCCGGGGCAAAAAAGCCCATCACCCGAAGTTGATTCAATTCATTCTGGACAAACCAGTGGGACATTTGATTTTTCCGCGCGTAGGCGATTAGGCCGCCATAAGGTTTCAGGACAATATCCAGCTCTTCCTTGATATTCTCCACATTGCCGCCCCGGTCCATTCTGACCGCTATGTCATTAAAGGCCCCGTCCATATCCACAGCAGCTTCCAATACCCGCTGGCTCATCCAGAAAACCCCAAAGCGTTTATCATCTGGAAACATCCCGCCCGGTGCCAAAGAATAGACATATTCCGGCGACAGCACGATACCGACAATTTCAAGCGACCTTTTATGGCCATTGATCACCATACTGACCCTGTCCCCAAGGGTAAAGCCATGGGCATTGGCAAAGGCTTCACTGCTTAAAATTGCGCCGGCTTCATCGGGCAACAACATCCGGCCACTGCGTAAATAAAGATTATTCAATAAGGGTTTTCGGCCATCCGGAAGCGAGATAAGTTTGCCGGATGCAGGCTCTGTCATGCCGTCCACCTGAACCGTGACCCCAAACACCACCCGCGTCTCCACCGCCGATACCCCGGGAATATCCAGCACCTGCTGCCGGATAGCCACCGGCGCCCGTTTTAACTGGGCAAAAACATCGGCAAATTGATAGCGGTCATAATAAACAGCCCTGCTCAATTTCAAAGAATCCAATACCCCGAACGACATAATGAATGTGGTAATCCCGCAAGCCATCACCATGACAATCGCCAGCATCTGCCCCTTGATATTCCATAGATCGCGCAAAAGCTTTCGGTTAAGGGCTTCAATGATCATGAGCATGTCACCAGCTGATCTCCTCTGGCGGGCAGGGGTTTTCATTAAGCTTCACATTGATCACCTGCCCATCACCAAAAAATATGACCCGATCCGCCATATCGGCAATGGCCGCATTATGCGTGATGATAATCGTCGTGGTGCCAAATTCCTTATTAACCCGCTGCAAGGCTTTAAGCACCACAATGCCTGTCTCGCTGTCCAATGCGCCGGTTGGCTCATCACAGAGCAAAACCTCTGGCCGTTTGGCGATGGCGCGGGCTATGGCCACTCTTTGCTGTTCGCCGCCTGAAAGCTGCGACGGGAAATGCCGCGCCCGATTCCCAAGATTGACCGCTTCCATGGCGGCCATTGGTGAAATGGGATCAAGGGCTATATCCGTCACAAGCGCCACATTTTCCAGCGCCGTCAAGCTGGGAACCAGATTATAGGATTGAAATATAAACCCCACATTATGGCGGCGAAACAGGGTCAGCTGCTGTTCTGAATAATCCGATAATCTGTCTTTTTTAAAATAAACCTCACCCGAAGAGGGGCTGTCCAATCCGCCAATAATATTCAAAAAGGTAGATTTTCCGCTGCCCGACGGGCCAAGCAAAACAACCATATCCCCCCTGGGAATTTCAAGGGTCACGCCCCGCAGGGCCTGCACAATCGTTTCGCCTGTGACATAATCCTTGGTCAAACGGTCTGTTCGAAAAGTGATATTGTCATCAAGTCCGTTATTTCTGGCCATCTATTCCCCGCTTGCTGGAAAGAAACATATCGCAACCTCGAAGCTATAATTTAACGGGCGGCCTTGCAAGGCCCCTTATTCATCCGTAAACTACCATAAAAATTGATAATAAGCACTATAGGGATTTCTTCATGGGCAATTCATTGGAAATATTGACCGTTCTGCCGCCGCTCATGGCCATCATTATCGTGTTATGGCGCAAAGAAGTCATTCTGGCCTTGTTTCTGGCCATTTTAACTTCGGAACTCTTGCTGTTAACCGATCCCGGCATCATCGCCCCGTTAAGCGGGTTTCTCGCAAGCCTTGAGCGCATCATTCAGGTCTTCGTCAGCGCCGGCAACAGCCGTATCTTGATGTTCAGCCTGATGATCGGCGCATTATTGGCCTATATCCGCGTATCGGGCGGGGTGACGGCCATGGTGGAACTGCTGGTGGGCAGCGGCCTGGCCAAGGGGCGCAGATCCGTAGGCATACTCACCAGCCTGACCGGCGTTGTGGTCTTCATTGAATCCAACCTGAGCGTTCTCACATCCGGCATATTGGCGCGGGGATTATTTGACAAATATGGCATGAGCCGGGCGCGGCTTGCCTATATCATTGACAGCACCAGTGCGCCCATCTGTATCTTAATCCTGCTGAATGCCTGGGGGGCTTATATTCTGGCCCTGCTCAGTGGCTATGAATTTGAACAATCGGCCGCCCAGATATTATGGGGCACAGTGCCGCTTAATTTTTACGCGCTGGTGACATTGGCCCTCGTGTTTTATACGGTATTCACCACCCGCGTTCATGGCCCCATGAAGGCCAGCGATGCCAAAGCCGCCATCACCGCCAAAGGCCATAATGGCAGTCACACCCATGAACATGCCCCAACCAAGGCGCGTTTTATGATCTTGCCGCTCTTGACCATGATTGTGGGTATGATTGCTTTCATGTTTTGGACCGGCGGCGGAGATATCGCCAAAGGCAGTGGCTCGAAATCCGTGCTTTATGCCACCGCCCTTGCCTGTCTTGTGGCCTATGCCATGATGCTCATGAGCCGGAAATTCAGCCATATCAAACTGGTTCGTATCGGTTTTAAAGGCATGGGGGAACTGTTGCCGCTGGTGACGATTGTTTTATTCTCTCTGGCCCTTGGCGCAAGCCTGAAGGAGCTGGGCACGGGCCTCTATATCGCGGGGCTTGTCGGGGATTATCTGCCGCTGACGCTTGTGGTGCCCATGCTGTTTCTGGCCGGTGCCCTGATGTCTTTCACAACCGGCACCTCATGGGGCACTTTTGCCATTTTAATCCCCTTGGGGGTGCCGTTAATTCACACATTGGGCCTGCCGCCTTCTCTGGTGCTTTCGGCTATTCTGGGCGGCGGGATATTTGGCGATCATTGCTCGCCCATTTCAGACACAACGGCCGTTTCGGCCATTGCCAGCGGCTGTGATCTTTTGGAACATGTCAGGACGCAGCTGCCCTACGCCTTAACCGCCGGCGGGGTCACATTAATTCTTTATGTCATCGCCAGCCACATAATGATTTAGGCGGCAAAGGTTTTTTTAATGTCATCATGACTTGCGCCTGACATCAAAAGCAATGTCAATAAAAGGCGGGATTGAAGTCCGTTATAAAGGCCCGACGGAATCAGCCCCCGTTTTATCAAATCCATTTCCGCCCCCTTATAGCCGTAAGTATATTGAAATATATGGCCCGCGCCGGTGCGGCTGCTGAGAATGACGGGGATTTTATCCGTCATATTGTCCAGTGCCGCAAGATAGGATTCTGGCAGATGCCCCGCCCCGAAAGCCTCAATCACAAGCCCCTGACAATCCGATTTCTCCACCATATTGAGCAAAAAGCCATCATCGCCAAAAGCCGCTTTGATCAGCGCAACTTTGGGCATATCCGCGCCGGCAAGCAGGGCAAGCCTGGGGCCCTGAACCGGAACAACATACAGGTGCGGCTGGCCCTCGACCAATCGGCCAATGGGGCCTGTATTAGGCGACTGAAAGGCCCCGATACTTGCCGTATGTGCCTTTGTGACAAAGGCTGCGCTGTGAATTTCATCATTCATGACAACAACAACCCCGGCCTTGCCAATGGCTTTGGATGCCGCACAAGTAACGGCGGCCATAATATTTGCCGGCCCATCCGCGCTCAACTGCGCCGGACTGCGCATGGCACCCGTGACCACAACGGGCTGGCGGATATCCAGAAGACAATCCAGTATAAAGGCCATTTCCTCCAGCGTATCTGTGCCCTGAACAATGACAAAACCATCTGTATCGCCACCATCTGTATCGCTGGTCCGGGCAGCTTGCCGTATCTCGGCCGCCAAATCAAAGGCATGCTGAAAAGTCAAATTACCACTGGCCATCATATGATCCGTTCGGGCCACCAGCCTTGCCACCTGATCCAGCCCCGGCACTGCGCGGCATAAATCATCCGCATTCACCGCAGGAACAACGCCGGAAGATGAGCTTAAACTTGTGTTTTCCCCGGGGGCTTTTTTCATGGTGATGGTTCCCCCCAACAAAAACAGCCTGACTGTTGGCAATGTCATATGCGTAACCTATTCTATATACTGTCAAATAGTCGGTATAATGATCATTCCTCCATACACCCCTGTCACAAAAAGCGCAATCCACTATATTTATGCCCTGCTCTTTTTGATTTCCTTCAACGATATGTTATTCTCAGAAGGTGCCCGTTGCTTCATTTGAATTTTTTCACTATATATTGCGCCATAAAGAGAACATATTCATATCTTAAGACCCTGAAGACTTATATAATTTTACTAATATAGCCGCCAGCATAGGCGGTAAAAAATTAAAGGAAACGCATAGCCATGAACCCCATATCAAAAACGCTCTATAAATTTTCCGTATCCACTTTCGCGCTGGCTTCGGCATTCACCGCCGCCGCGCAGGCCGAAGAGGCGGATTTCACGCTCGAAGAAATTGTCGTGACGGCGCAAAAGCGCACGCAGAATCTTCAGGATGTTCCCTCTTCTGTAGCCACCCTTGGCGGGGAAAAAATGGATATATTAAAATCCGGCGGCGCGGATATTAAATTCATGTCTGCCCGCGTGCCAAGCCTTTATATTGAAACATCCTTTGGCCGCACCTTCCCGCGCTTTTACATTCGCGGGCTTGGGAATTCAGATTTTGATCTGAACGCTTCCCAGCCGGTATCTCTTGTCTATGACGGTGTCGTTCTTGAAAATCCCATCTTAAAAGGTGCGCCGATTTTTGACCTTGAGCGCGTTGAAGTATTGCGCGGCCCGCAAGGAACGCTTTTCGGGCGCAATACCATCGCCGGGATTATCAAGCTGGAATCCCGCAAACCAACCCAGGAAACCGAAGGTTACGTTCGCGCCTCTTATGGCCGGTTTAACGCCGTTGAACTGGAAGCAGCTGTTGGCGGCGCTCTGGTGAAAGACAAATTATCCTACCGCATATCCGGCATGTATCAACGTCAGGACGACTGGGTTGATAATAGCCAGACAGCCCAGGACGGCGATCTGGAAGGCTATGTCGAAGCCGCTGCACGCTTGCAGATTCTCTATACCCCGACAGAAGAGACCGCGATTCTTCTGAATGGTCATATCCGCAGCATGGACGGTACCGCAACGGTGTTCCGCGCCAATATCATCGAGCGCGGCACCGAAAATCTGGTTGATGGCTTTGACCGTTTTTCCGTCAGTACGGACGGCACAAATGAGCAGGCCCTTGACGCCCACGGCGTAAATATGAATATCACCCATGATTTTGGCTCAATGACACTAACCTCCATCACGGGTTATGAATATGGTAAAGTATTCTCGCGCGGTGATATTGACGGCGGTTATGGCGCCGCCTTTCTGGGGGCCGGAAACTTTGGCCCGGGCTTCATTCCCTTTCCAGCTGAATCAGCCGGGGAAATTCCGGGCCTCGACCAATGGACACAGGAAGTTCGCCTCGCCACCAATGACCATGAAACCATTAACTTTCAGATTGGTGCCTTTTATTTCCATGAAAGCCTGACCATTAATAATTACAGCTATAATACCCTTGGCGGCGGCAGCGTGAATGGTTTCGCCGTTCAGAATCAAACCACAGAGGCTTTTGCACTCTTTGGGAATGTAGATGTTAATATCTCTGAAGACTTTAAAGTCACGGCTGGTTTGAGATATTCTGACGATCAAAAAGATTTCACAGCCACCCGAACACAATCCCCCTTTGGCGCCCCCAATGTTACCGTGACTGAAAATACCAAAGAAGATAATATCAGCTGGGATGTCAGCGGCACTTATACGGTTAATGAAGATGTCAATGTATATGGCCGCGTCGCAAGAGGCTTCCGCGCTCCGAGCATTCAAGGCCGGATTACCTTTGGCAATACAAGCTCCGTTGCCACGTCAGAAACCATTCATTCCTTTGAAGTGGGCGTAAAAGCCGATGTCATGGAAAACCGGGGCCGCGTTAATCTCGCCGCTTATTATTATAACGTAAATGATATGCAGCTGACGGCTGTTGGTGGCACGGGAAATGTCACAGAACTGCTTAACGCTGATAAAGTGAAGGGCTATGGTTTTGAAGCGGATATGGAGTTTCTGGTCACTGAAAATCTCGCCACGACTTTTGGTGTGAGCTACAATGGCACGGAAATTCAGGACACAAACCTGAATATTTTCCCCGGCGGTTCAGGGCCGGTTGTCCTTGATCCGGTGAATGGTAACGGCACGGTTTCCCTTGACGGCAATCCCCTGCCCAATGCGCCGAAATGGGTGATGAATTTCACCGCCCGCTACAGCGTTCCCGTTGCAAGCGGCGAAATCTTTGCCTTTACCGACTGGGCCTATCGCTCACGGGTGAATTTCTTCTTGTATGAATCTGTTGAATTCTCAGAAAAAAACCTGCTTGAAGGCGGCCTGCGCGCAGGATATGTTCACGGCGACAATGAATGGCAAGTGGCGGCTTATATCCGTAACATCACCAATAACCTGTCACGGACAGGCGGCATTGACTTTAATAATCTGACTGGTTTTGTTAATGAGCCGCGCAAATGGGGCATTGAAGCCAAAATGAACTTCTAATTCTTCTGAAAAAGATATGATATTTAGGGAAGTCATGAGAATTCATGGCTTCCCTTTTTTATTTATCCATCAACAGATTGGCGGCACAATCGCATATTTCATCAATAGGGCTGTCATCGCTATAGATTCCATCAATCAGAAGCCGGGCCAAACCATGCAAGGTACCCCATGTGACCTGCGCCAGCCGAAGGCTATCTTCCCCCGCCGGCAAGACGCCATATTTCTGCCATTGGCGGGTGATGGCCACCTGTTTTTGAAAGACATCATAGGCGATGGATTTCAGGTTTTCCGTAGCCATATTTTGTTTCCATATGGCACGGCCAAACATCAGATCATAATATTCTGCATTTTCCAGCGCATAGGTCATATACCAGCGAATATAGGCCTTATAGCGATCTTTATGGCTCAACTTTTCATCCAGAAAAATCCGGTTGGCCTCTTCCTGCCAGATATGAAATCCCTCCTCTGCCAAGGTGCAGAGCAAGATATTCTTATCCTTGAAATAATGATAGGCTGCGGTTCGCGATACCCCGACCCGCACGGCGAGTTTGCGCAGGGACACGGCCTCTATGCCGCCCTCCCTGATCATATCACGGGCGGCCTTTATCAGACTATGACGCAGGTTACCGTGATGATAGCTGGCTTTTTTCATTTTTGGGAGCAATCATTTTTGGGCCAAGCATTTTTGGCATAAATCCGCTTTTGGTTATGACTCTGACGCATCACAAACATTACGATTAATAGACCCTAGTTTACCCATCAATCTTGACACTGTCAAATTGCGTTGTTATAAAATAGCCCATATCTTTGTGGCATTTAAATTTTAAAGAGGTTTTTCCATGTCATCTTCACCGTACCCCACATTACTGACCCCCCTTGATCTGGGCTTCACTGTCCTGAAAAACCGCGTGCTTATGGGATCCATGCATACAGGATTAGAAGAAGCCAAGGACGGCCATATACGTCAGGCGGCCTTTTTCGCCAAGCGGGCGAGGGGCGGCGTTGGCCTGATCGTCACGGGCGGCATTGGCCCAAACCGCGCGGCATCCGTTCATGCCGGATCAAAAATTCTGGAAACGGACGAAGATGTGAAACACCATAAGGTCATTACCGATGCGGTTCATGAGGCCGGCAGCAAAATATGCATGCAAATCCTGCATACGGGCCGTTATGCCTTTAATGACAAGCTGATTGCCCCATCGCCTCTTAAGGCTCCGATAAATCCTTTTGTCCCCCGCGAGGTTACGCCCGAGGAAATAGAGCAGGAAATCGAAAGCTTCGTCACATCCGCTGTTCTCGCGCAAAAGGCCGGCTATGACGGGGTGGAAATCATGGGGTCTGAGGGTTATTTCCTCAATCAATTCATTGCCGCGCGCACCAATCACAGAACCGACGAATGGGGCGGCAGCTATGAAAATCGCATACGCCTGCCCGTTGAGATTGTTCGGCGGGTTCGGGAAAATACCGGCACAGATTTCATCATCATCTTCCGCTTGTCCATGCTGGATCTGGTCGAAGGCGGCAGCAGCCATGACGAGGTTATCATGCTGGGCCAAGCCGTTGAAAAAGCCGGCGCGACCCTGATCAATACCGGCATTGGTTGGCATGAGGCCCGCATTCCCACCATCATTACAAAAGTCCCCCGGGCGGCCTTCACCTGGGTCACGGCGGAATTCAAAAAAGCCCTGTCCATTCCCGTGATCACCTCTAATCGAATCAATACGCCCGAAGTCGCCGAAGAAATATTGGCGCGGGGCGATGCGGATATGGTCTCCATGGCACGTCCTTTTCTGGCTGATGCCAATTTTGTCGCCAAGGCCGCTGAAAATCGGGCCGATGAAATCAATACATGTATTGCCTGTAATCAGGCTTGTCTTGACCATATTTTTGTCGGTAAAATAGCCAGTTGTCTGGTTAATCCGGCGGCTTGCCATGAAACGGAAATTATCATTACGCCCACCCAAAATCCCAAAAATCTGGCCGTTATCGGCGCGGGCCCTGCGGGACTGTCTTTTGCTGTCACCGCCGCCATGCGCGGTCACGATATCACATTATATGATGCCGCCGCCGAAATCGGCGGGCAAT
>JALSHF010000130.1 GCA_026982375.1 Emcibacter sp.
AAGAGGCCCCCACCATAACTTTGACCGCTATCCTGAGGCAGGGAACATAAAGCTTGAAAAGCCAACTCAATGACCTCGTAGACAACCATAAAAAGCGGAAAAAGAACATAAATATACCGGAAATGTATAAATTCAATTAGACAACAGTTTACTTTTATTAATTTATTCGCTATGCATGCCGATAAAAGTAAACTGTCACCGTAATTCCACCGTAATTCACCGTAATTCACCGTAATTGAAAATATTTTAAATATTGGAGTCGTGATTGCATGATAAAAGTTAAAATCTCAGAAATGGTTGAAATATTAACAAAAATATCAAAATCCTTAGAAGATGTAGATATTGATGAAATTGAAATAGATTTTGATTATTATTGGGAACTTTCTCCAGAATTTTCACATAACTTAAATCTTGATATCCCTGCTGATTTAACAGAAGAAAATTTTATTGTGGGACAAATTTCTGAAGATATTGAGTTTCTACGAAATGTAATAAAAGGTGAAAATTTGCCTGTATTGTATTCACTAGTCTGGTTGGGAAATATTTTGAAGGCAGTTGGTGGGTCAATGAGAGCAGGATCGAGAGCAGGATCGGAGCAGATTGATTAAGTTTTTTAGCTGAATCTGACCGGTGATGGGCAGTGGGTTTACAATTATGATACGGAGAATATGCTGCTGAACGCCTCAAAGGCGGGGGCATTGGCGAGTTATATGTATGATGTGTGTGAGCTGGTATTTTCACATCGCCTTTCATATTGCTCGGAAAAGGGTTATCGAACCGCCGGAATCGCAGAGCCTTTCAGGCTTTTAACGCAATCTTGTAAGGGTAAATATGAAATGGTGGAGCTAAGCGGGTTCGAACCGCTGACCTCTTCACTGCCAGCGAAGCGCTCTCCCAACTGAGCTATAGCCCCTCATCCACATCCTAAATTCGAATCGGTGAATCAGTGGGCAGAATTTACGCATACTGCCCTTGATAATCAAGTGGAAAAATGAAAATTATTCGTCAGGGGACGTTGGTTTTGTTTTTACCACAACATCCGCCACATTTGTATCATCGTCATCGCTCAAAACAACCGTATTATCATCGGCGTCAACTTCGACATCATCGATAGCGCTTTCAACTTCCAGAAGTTCTTCTTCTACATCATCTTCTTTATCGTCTGTTGTCAATTCAAGCGGGGACATTTTACTTTTCAAAATGACCTCTGGCTTAAATTTTTTCCCACAGTCGATACATACAATCGGGTCATCTTTGCCCAGATCATAAAATCTTGTGCCGCATTTTGGGCACTGGCGCTTGGTTCCCCATTCAGGATTAGCCAACGTAATTCTCCTTAAACCGTGTTTATTAAGCTCATTCTTGAGAGGAAAGCATTTGCCACGGATAGGCCCCTCTGTCAAAGCTTATTAGCAGATCGGGTTTTTTTATGCCCCAAAAGACCAAAAATACATAATATTTTCGGGTATTTTCTGATATTTTCTGGTCGCAGGGCCTTAAATCATGCTATCTGAATTCAAAATATGAAATGATCAACAGTTTGAAACGCTGCCCATGACCGACCTGATATCCCATAAAGCAACGGCCCTGACCGGAGCCCTGAAAGTCCCCGGGGATAAATCCATCTCCCACCGTGCCCTGATTATGGGAACGTTAGCCATCGGCCAGAGCCGGATTTGCGGCTTGCTTGAAGGCGAAGATGTTCTGAATACTGCCCATGCCATGACGGCCATGGGGGCGGATATATCCCGCGCGGATAATGGCGACTGGCTGGTTTATGGCGTTGGGATTGGCGGATTATGTCAGGCGGAGAAATCTCTTGAGATGGGCAATAGCGGCACTGGCGCGCGCCTGATTATGGGTTTGGTATCCCCCTATCCCTTTAACAGCCATTTCACCGGCGATGCGTCCCTGTCATCGCGGCCCATGAAACGGGTGACAGACCCGCTGGAAAAATTCGGGGCGGCCTTTGACGGATCAGACGGCATGACCCTGCCGCTGACGGTGATTGGCATTATGGATCCCCTGCCCATTGACTATGAGGTTCCCGTGGCATCGGCCCAGGTGAAATCAGCGATTCTGCTGGCCGCCCTTAATACGCCGGGCAAGACCACTGTTATTGAGAAAACCCCGACCCGCGATCATACCGAGCGCATGTTCAAACATTTTGGCGTCGAAATAGATGTTCAGGCAAGCCCGGGCGGCACCGCGATTACGGTGACCGGCCAGCCGGAGCTTGCGGCAAAAGATATGTTTGTCCCCGCAGACCCGTCTTCTGCGGCTTTTCCCACCGTCGCCGCCCTGATCACTCCGGGTTCTGATATTATTATAGAAAATGTCGGCATGAACCCGTCACGCACCGGTATTTTTACCACATTACAGGAAATGGGCGCGGACATAAATTTTATCAACAAGCGGCAGGAATGCGGCGAATCAGTCGCCGATATTCATGTGAAATACAGCAAGCTTACCGGTATCACCGTGCCAAAATCCCGCGCCCCGTCCATGATTGATGAATATCCCATATTATGCATTGCGGCGAGCTTTGCCGGCGGGGATACGGTCATGCGCGGCATTGACGAGCTGCGCGTTAAAGAAAGCGACCGAATCAGCGCAATGGTGGCCGGACTTAAAGCGAACGGCTGCCTAGTCACCGAATTTGACGACGGTATGACCGTCACCGGCAAAGCTGCGGTCGCAGGCGGCGGGGCCGTCAACACCCATCTTGATCATCGAATCGCCATGGCGTTTCTCATCCTTGGGATGGCAACGGAAAAACCGGTTGAGGTTGATGACGGCACGGTGATCGAAACCAGCTTTCCCGGCTTTCGCGCCCTGATGAATGGGCTTGGTGCTAATATGAAGGACAAACTATAATGCCCATTGACCAACCCCCTGTCATTATTGCCGTTGATGGGCCGGCGGCCTCGGGCAAGGGTACTTTGGCCCGCAAGCTGGCGGCGCATCTTGATTATGCTTATCTTGATACCGGCCTTTTATATCGGGCTGTGGGCCTGCAGGTATTTCGGGCGGGGGGCGATCCTGAAAATGAACAGGATGCTTTGAAGGCTGCCGAAAAATTGCCGGATATAGATTTGAGTGATCCCGAACTTAAAAGCGAATCGACAGGAGGGCTTGCCTCAAAAGTTGCCGCCATTCCCGCCGTTCGCGCACGCCTTCTGGAGTTTCAGCGGAAATTTGCCCGGAAGCCGCCCGGGGCAAAGGCCGGGGCAATATTGGATGGCCGGGATATTGGCACCGTCGTCTGTCCGGAGGCAACCCTAAAATTATTCATCATTGCGGACGTGGAAACCCGTGCAAAACGGCGGGTTTTAGAGCAATATGGCACAGGGGCCAGTGACATTGAATTTCAAACCATCCTGAATGATCTGATCCAAAGAGACGCGCGTGATACAAACCGCGCCTCATCCCCCTTGAAAGCCGCCAAAAACGCACACTTGCTTGATACAACAAATTCAGATATAGAAGCCGTGTTCGAACAGGCGCTAGCGCTTTTTTCGAACAGAATGAGAAAGGCCTGACTTAATTTAAGTTATAAAAAAGTCAGGCATTCTGCATTCTATTAACCTGTTTTGCCTTAGCGAAAGACCGCCGGAGACAACCGGCTGGCCTGATAAAAACCATGAATTGAAAGAGAATATATTAAATGAACATTGAACAAACGGCACCAAGTACCGAAGATTTCGAAGCAATGCTGAACGAAGTTTTTGGTGAAAACGAAAAATTTGACGGTAAAGTTGTTACCGGAACCATCATCGCAATCGATAAAGAAGCCGCGACGATTGACATTGGCCTGAAAGCTGAAGGCCGTGTCCTGTTAAAAGAATTTGGCACCCCCGGCCAGCCTGCAGAGCTTGCTGTCGGTGATAAAGTAGACATTTTTGTCGAACGCATCGAAAACGCCACTGGCGAAGCCATCCTGTCCAGAGAAAAAGCTCGCCGGGAAGAGTCATGGACACTTCTGGAAAAATCCTATGAAGCCGAAGAGCGTGTTGAAGGCGTCATCTTTGGCCGCGTCAAGGGTGGTTTCACCGTTGACCTTAACGGCGCCGTGGCCTTTTTGCCCGGGTCTCAGGTTGATGTTCGCCCCATACGCGATGTCACGCCTTTGATGAATATATCACAGCCTTTCCAAATCCTCAAAATGGATCGCAAGCGCGGCAACATCGTTGTTTCACGCCGCGCCATTCTTGAAGAAACCCGCGCCGAGCAACGTGCAGAACTGATCACGTCACTGGCCGATGGTCAGGTTGTCGAAGGTATTGTTAAAAATATCACCGATTATGGTGCCTTTGTCGACTTGGGCGGCATTGATGGTTTGTTGCATGTTACCGACATTTCATGGAAACGTATCAACCACCCATCCGAAGTCTTGAATATCGGGGATACCATCAATGTTCAGGTCATTCGCCTGAATCCTGAAACGCAACGTATTTCACTGGGTATGAAACAATTGCTCGAAGACCCATGGACCGTTGTTGAACAGAAATTCCCCATCAACACCAAGCTTAAAGGTCGCATTACCAATATTACCGATTATGGTGCCTTTGTTGAACTTGAAGAAGGTATCGAAGGCTTGGTCCATGTTTCCGAAATGAGCTGGGTTAAGAAAAACATCCATCCGGGTAAAATCGTTTCCACCAGTCAGGAAGTCGAGGTTATGGTGCTGGAAATTGATCCTGAAAAACGCCGTATCAGCCTTGGCCTGAAACAATGCCTTGATAACCCCTGGGATGCTTTTGCCGAGAAATTCCCGATTGGTTCTGAAATCGAAGGCGAAATCAAAAATATCACAGAATTTGGTATGTTCATTGGACTGGCCGATGGTGATGTTGATGGCATGGTTCATTTGTCTGATCTGGATTGGAATAAATCCGGTGATGTTGCCCTTGCGGAATATAAAAAAGGCGATATGACCAAAGCGGTTATTCTGGATATTGATATTGAGAAAGAACGTATTTCCCTTGGTATCAAGCAATTGACATCCGACCCGATTGTTGGTGTTGAAGGCCTGAAAAAAGGTGGTACGGTCACTTGCACAATTACCAATGTTACCGAAAACGGCCTTGAAGTTACGATCGGCGAAGATGACAAGCCGATGGAAGCCTTTATCCGCCGCGCTGACCTTAGCCGTGATCGTTCAGAACAACGCCCTGAACGTTTCTCTGTCGGCGACAAGATAGACGCTATGGTCACCAACTTCGACAAGAAAAGCCGCAAAGTCACCCTGAGCATCAAGGCCCTGGAAATCACAGAAGAAAAAGAAGCTGTTAAACAATATGGCTCTTCTGACAGCGGCGCGAGCCTCGGTGATATTCTGGGCGCGGCCTTGGCAGCGAAGAAAGACAAAAAATAAACCGGATAACTTCGGATTATAGCTTATTTTAAAACCCGTCTGGGCCACCAGACGGGTTTTTTATCCTGATTCCCCATAAAAAACCCTTAAATCACAAAAAATGCCTGTTTTTTAGGGACTTAACCTTGACGGGACAAAAAGTCTCTGGCACCCTGTCATGAGAAAAAATTTTAGCAGAAATATAATAGGGAATAATGTGATGATAAAGTCAGAGCTGATTTCACGGCTGGTCGAAGCCAACCCACATCTCTATCAACGTGACGTTGAACGGATCGTGAATACGATCTTTGAAGAAATCACCAATGCCCTTGCGGCGGGAAACCGGGTCGAACTTCGGGGCTTTGGCGCTTTCTCGGTAAAGCATCGCCCCAGCAGAATCGGCCGAAACCCGCGCACCGGAGATACGGTTGATGTGCCGGAAAAATTTGTGCCCTATTTTAAAACAGGTAAAGACCTTCGGGAACGGCTCAATAAAAAATAACTCCCCCTGTTTAAATTCCGGTTTTTTCTCCCTCTTGCCCTAAATTTGCCCCAGGCTTTTACCAAATCTGAAATGAATTTATTATGCGAATGATCACCCTCGCAGCTTTTATCATCTTCACGGCCTTTTGTATCATTGTGGCTGTGGCCAACAGGGTGGAGGTGACCTTCAGCCTTGCCCCCCTGCCTTTTGTCTGGGACCTGCCTTTATATATTCTTCTTTTTGCCGGAATTTTCATCGGCCTTGGGGCCGGTTCATTGGTTGTTATCATGAAATCAGTCCGGCACGCCCGTCATAACCGCGCGCAAAGAAAAATTATCCAAAAATTGGAAAAACAGATAAAAGACCAAACAAAGGACCTGGCCCCCGCCGAAAGCGCGGATGAAATACCACAGGACAAGAAACAACTTTCTTAGAATCCAGATAAAATACCTTGTCATCGCCTTCGGTTCGTGAGAAAAAACAGCCCTATAGTAAGGATGATTCTTATGAACGATTTAACCCCGTCACAACGCATATTATGCGCTTTGGATACCACAGATCCACAGGTGGCTTTTGATCTGGCTGAAAAATTGCGTGATCATGTGGGCGGCGTAAAGCTTGGCCTTGAGTATTTTGGCGCTTGCGGCCCAGCAGGATTTGATCATGTTGCGCAGTCAGGCATGCCCATTTTTCTGGATCTGAAGCTGCATGACATTCCCAATACCGTGGCCAAGGCCATCAGCGCGTTAATGCCACTGCGCCCCCATATCATGACCATCCATACCAGCGGCGGCGCGGCCATGATGACGGCGGCGGCACAGGCGGCAACAGAGGCGGCGAAGAATGTCGATGGCAACAATATCAATTATGTCAGGCCGATCATTGTCGGCGTAACCATCTTGACCAGCATGGATGATAGTGACTTGCGCGATGTTGGCCTCTCCCCCCCCGTAGAATCCCAAGTGGTGCGCATGGCCCGTCTGGCAAAGAAAAGCGGGCTTGACGGCGTGGTCTGCTCGCCTTTCGAGATTACCGCCCTGCGCGAGGCTTGCGGCCCTGATTTTAAACTTATTGTCCCCGGCATCCGGCCCACCGGCAGCAGCAAAGGCGATCAGAAACGCACCATGACGCCCCGGGACGCCGTTGCGCGCGGCGCAGATTACATCGTCATTGGCCGCCCCATCACAGAGGCCGACGACCCCATCAAGGCCGCACAGGATATTGCCCGGGAATTGGAGTGACAAACCAGAAATTGGAGTGATAAGAATGCCTCTTAAAGCCAAAATATGTGGATTAACCACCCCGGAAACTGTCCGGGCCGCCGTCAGCGCAGGGGCATCCTATATTGGTTTTGTTTTTTATGAAAAATCCCCGCGCAATATCTCGCCGGTGCGGGCGGCTGAACTTGCCGCTGAAATTCCGGCCTCTGTGACACAATGCGGCGTTTTTGTTAATCCGTCGGATGAACAGCTTCGATCTACGCTGGCTCATATCCCCCTTGACCTTATTCAATTGCACGGCCAAGAAAGCCCCCGGCGGTGCCAGGAGATTAAAAATCACTTCAAGCGTCCGGTGATGAAAGCCATTGCCGTCACGGCCGCGCAGGATATCACAGCGGCCAAAGCCTATGAAAATACGGTTGATATACTGCTTTTCGATGCCAGACCTGAACCGGATCAAGAAAATGCCCTGCCCGGCGGCAATGGCCTGCGATTTGACTGGCAGCTCATGAAAGGCCACCAATGGCATATACCGTGGATGTTATCCGGCGGACTTGATGCGGGTAACCTCGAAACCGCCATAGCCATTAGCGGCGCGGCCATCTTTGATGTATCCAGCGGCGTTGAAAATCATCCCGGCGAGAAAAGCATCCCCAAAATAAACGCCTTCTTAGCGATAATAAATAAGGACAATAGATGACCCCACATAAGAATACTTTTAAATCCGGTCCGGATAATGAGGGTCGTTTTGGCAAATTCGGCGGCCGGTTCGTCGCCGAAACTTTGATGCCGTTAATTCTTGATCTGGAAGAAGCATACCGGGCCTCAAAAAAAGATCCGGCCTTTAAGGCTGAATTTGACGGCTTGCTGGCGGAATTTGTTGGTCGGCCCAGCCCGCTGTATTATGCGGAACGTTTGACGGAATATCTGGGCGGCGCAAAGATCTATTTCAAACGGGAAGAGCTGAACCATACCGGCGCCCATAAAATCAACAATTGCATCGGCCAGATTCTGCTCGCACGAAGAATGGGGAAAAGCCGAATCATAGCCGAAACAGGCGCCGGACAACATGGGGTTGCCACCGCCACGGTCTGCGCGCGTTTTGGCATGAAATGCGTGATTTATATGGGGGAAAAAGATATTGAACGGCAAAAGCCCAATGTATTCCGCATGAAATTACTGGGCGCGGAAATCATTCCGGTCACTTGCGGTTCCCAAAGCCTGAAAGATGCCATGAATGAAGCCATGCGCGACTGGGTCGCCAATGTGGCAGATACTTTTTACATTATCGGTACGGCGGCCGGCCCGCATCCCTACCCCGAACTGGTGCGTGATTTCCAGTCCGTGATCGGCATTGAGAGCCGCGAACAAATCCTCGCCAAAGAAGGTCGCCTGCCCGACAGTCTTGTGGCCTGTGTCGGCGGCGGCTCCAACGCAATTGGTCTGTTTCATCCCTTTTTAGATGATGATATTGATATGTATGGGGTCGAAGCGGCAGGATATGGCCTTGACACGGACAAACATGCCGCCTCTCTCGCCGGCGGCAAGCCCGGGGTTTTGCATGGCAATCGCACCTATCTTCTTATGGATGATGACGGGCAGATCGAAGAAGCCCATTCCATCTCCGCCGGGCTGGATTACCCCGGCATTGGCCCGGAGCATAGCTGGCTTCATGAGGTGAAAAGGGTGAAATATGTTCCCGTCACAGATCAGGAAGCGCTCGAAGCCTTCCAGATTTGCACCCAATATGAAGGCATTATTCCCGCGCTGGAAAGCGCCCATGCCATCGCTTATGTCTTAAAATTTGCTCCCACATTACCAAAGGATCACCTTATGGTGATGAATTTAAGCGGGCGCGGTGATAAGGATATTTTCACCGTCGCGGACGCCCTTGGTGCTAAAATCTAGCGTGACAACATTTAAGCTGCGAAAATTCAGGAGATAAAAATGGCGGTTTCCCGCATTGATCAAAAATTTGCCCAATTGAAAAAACAAGGTCGTTGCGCCCTCGTAACCTTCACGACAGCGGGCGATCCAGATTATGATACGGCGCTGAATATTCTGAAAGACCTGCCGTCTGCGGGCGCTGATATTATCGAACTTGGCATGCCATTTTCCGACCCCATGGCCGATGGCCCCGCCATTCAGGCCGGCAGCATTCGCGCCTTAAAGGGCGGCATGACCAGCCGAAAGCTTTTGCAAATGGTCGCAGAATTTCGAAAAACAGACAGGGAAACCCCGATTATCCTGATGGGTTATTATAATCCGATCTATATTTACGGCGTTGATAAATTCCTTGAAGATGCCCTGAAAGCCGGTGTGGATGGCTTGATCATTGTTGACCTGCCGCCCGAAGAAGATAGCGAACTGGCCATTCCCGCCAAAGCCGCCCAAATGGGCTGCATTCATCTGGCAACCCCGACAACCGATCCCGCGCGGCTGACAAACATTTTAAAGAATGCGTCCGGCTTTCTTTATTATGTCTCCATTGCCGGAATCACCGGCACGCAGGAACCGGATCTTGAGTCTGTCCGCGCCGCCATTGAGATGATTCGCAAGCAGACCGACCTGCCCATTGCCGTCGGCTTTGGCATAAAAACACCGGAAAATGCCCGCAGTTTTGCGGATTTTTCTGATGCGGTTGTTGTCGGTTCGGCAATTGTTAACATAATTGCGGATAATATTGATCAAGAAGGGCTTGCAAATCCCGCGCTAGAAGCTAGAGTCCTTGACTTTGTTAAGATGCTTAAGGCCGGCGTGCGTAAAGCAAAAATATCAGAAGGTGAAGAATGAACTGGATTACCAATTTTGTCCGCCCAAAAATTCAGGCGGTTCTTGAAAATAAAAAAGATACGCCCGACAACCTATGGCATAAATGCAGCGGCTGCGGCCAGCTGCTCTATTTAAAAGATTATCTGGAAGTTCAATCGGTCTGCCCCAATTGTGGTTTCCATGGCCGCATTGAGCCAAAAACCCGCTTCAAACATTTATTCAACAAGGGTGAATATGCCCTGATTGACCTGCCGAAAGCCAATGAAGATCCGTTAAAATTTAAAGATCAAAAGAAATATACCGATCGTCTGAAGGCCGCCCGCGCCAAAAGTGAAACGAAAGATGCCATCTCCGTTGCCTATGGTCAAATAGGCAGCATCAACGCTGTGATAGCTGCACAGAATTTCCTGTTCATGGGTGGTTCCATGGGTATGGGTGTGGGCAATGGTATCATTGCCGCCGCCGAACATGCCGTGGCAAAAAAGGCACCGCTCGTACTCTTTTCCGCCGCCGGCGGGGCGCGAATGCAGGAAGGTATCCTGTCGCTCATGCAAATGCCCCGAACAACGGTGGCCGTTGAAATGGTTAAGGATGCCGGACTGCCTTATATTGTCGTTCTGACTGACCCCACCACGGGCGGCGTGACCGCCTCTTATGCCATGTTGGGGGATGTTCAGATTGCAGAACCCAACGCGCTGATCTGTTTTGCCGGCCCTCGGGTCATCAAGGATACAATCCGCGAAGAATTACCCGAAGGCTTTCAACGGTCAGAATATCTGCTGGATCATGGCATGGTCGATATGATTGTTCATCGTCACGAAATGCGTGATAATCTGATACAGCTTCTTGGTTTGTTAATGAAGCAAACCAAGGCCGCGTAATCCGCCCATGAAACATCATACGGATCAGGTCCTCGCGCGGCTGCAACAGCACCACCCGAAAAAGATCGACCTTAGCCTGACGCGTATGCATGACCTGCTGGCCAAACTTGATCATCCTGAACGGAAATTGCCGCCGGTCATTCATATTGCCGGCACCAATGGCAAGGGGTCAACCATCGCCTATCTGCGGGCGATTCTGGAGGCTGCCGGCCTCAGCACTCATGTCTATACATCGCCTCATCTGGTGCGTTTTGCCGAACGTATTCGGCTTGGCGGAAAACTCATAGATGAAGATCGCCTCCTGGAATATTTATTGGACTGCGAAAAAATCAATGGGGGCAGCCCGATCACCTATTTTGAGATTACCACCGCTATCGCCTTTAAAGCCTTTGCTGAAAATCCTGCCGATGTGCTGCTGCTGGAAGTCGGGCTTGGCGGGCGATTGGATGCCACCAATGTAATTGATCAGCCGCTGTCCACAATCATCACGCCCCTGTCCATGGATCATCAACAGTTTTTGGGAAATACCATCAGCGCCATCGCCCATGAGAAGGCCGGCATAGCCAAATCAGATGTCCCCTTAATCATGGCAGACCAATTGCCCGCCGCCAAGGCGGCCATTTTAACCCATAGCCATAGCGTCGGCGCAAAACCCGTTTGTTATGGGGTCTGGGCGATAACCAAGACAGCTAACGGTTTTGATTATCAGGACGGGGAGGGCATTATTTCGCTTCCGAAACCAAATCTGCATGGCCCCCATCAAATGGCCAATGCGGGGCTGGCCATTGCCTGCCTGCGCCATCAGGATAAATTTACCGTCACTATTGACCATATCAAAAAGGGGATCACGTCGGCCTGTTGGCCCGCGCGGCTTCAGGATATTTCCCAAAGTCCTTATGGCCGCCTATTACCCAAAGGCAGCCGGCTTTGGCTTGACGGCGGCCATAATCCGGCCGCGGGGGAAATTCTTGCCAATCATTTCTCACAAGACAGAGATACGCCGTTTTATTTAATTTGCGGTATGCTGACGGCCAAGGACGCGGCGGGTTTCCTAAAGCCGCTCAGCCCTTTTGTGACAAAATTTTACGGCATCACGATCATCGGCGAAGACAGCTATTCCGCGAGCATAATTGCAGAAATAGCGCAGCAAGCCGGCATACGTTCAACAGGAGCCAGCTCTGCAGAAGATGCCCTGAAAGAAATTACATCACAAGGCGAGGCCGCTCGCGTTCTGATCTGCGGGTCATTATATCTTGCGGGGCATATTCTGGAACAGAATGACCTACTGCCAACCTAAATATTTCCGGCTAAATATTTCCGGCTAAATATTATCGCGTTATTTTTTTATGAGTGTAATCACGCAACCCTCAGGCAGTTCCGGCCATGATCTTTGGCCTTATATAAGGCCTCGTCGGCCACCTTCAGCATGGTTCCAAAGTCTTCTTTAGGGTGGTTACACATACCGATACTGACCGTTACCTTGATCTCTTTTTCGCTGAGACTAACGCTGTCTTGCGCAACAGTCATGCGAATTTTCTCTAGAATATTCATAGCTTCATCGACATTTTTATCATGTAATATCACACAAAATTCTTCCCCGCCAATACGCGCCACCATATCTTTATCCACAAGGTGACGTTGCAGATTTTTAGAGACCCTGGCCAGAATGTCGTCTCCCATATGGTGACCATAAGTGTCGTTAATATTTTTAAAATGGTCAATATCCACCATCGCGACCGTCAGGCCTTCTGCCTTATTGTCTTTATCACTAAAAAGTTCGTCACCATATTCCAATAAAAACCGCCGGTTATTCAATCCGGTCAGGGCGTCGATATAGACGCTCTTCTTTAATTCCTCAATCAAACCGTAGATATCTAAATTCTGCGAAACGCGGCACAGGAGCTCTTCATAACTAAATGGTTTATGAATGAAGTCATTGGCCCCAAGTTTCAGAAACTGCACCACATATTCACCTTCGGCATGGCTGCTCATGCCAATGATAGGCAGTTGATCCTTGGAATATTTACGGCGCAATTTGCGCGTCAATTCAAAACCATCCATATTCGGCATATTATAATCGGTAAGCACAAGGTGAATAGGGTGGTGTGTTTCCATCAATTCCAGGGCTTCTTTTCCATCGCGAGCTTCAATCACATTGACTTGTTGCCGGATTAATTGCGTACAAAGTATTTTCCGGGCTGTGACTGAATCTTCAACCACCAATATATTAATCTCGTGGTTAAGCATGAGCCGGTTAACAAGATAAATAAAATAGTCAAGACTGGCGGGTGAATCTTTGGGGACGCAATCAATAACCCCCATAGCATAATAACGGTTAAGGAATTCCCGATCAAAATTATTGCTGAAAATAATAGAGGGAATGTCGTATTTATGCATGAGTTCAACGATCTCGCCCTCACGTGCATCAGGAAGGCATAAATCTAGAAGAGCCACAAAATATTCGCTACCCTGTTGCTTTAACAACTTTTTTGCATCCGCATAATTTTCTATAAAAACGCACTCAAGATTTTCAAATACTTTCAAACGATGGCGAATGGCAACCGCAAAGAATTTACTATCTTCAACAATCAGGACTCGCAACTTTGGGGAGGGCATACCCAAAACCTCATTTTTAAATATTAATCAATATCGTTCCAAGAGAAGAAAGAATAGAAAAGCCACCTTAAGAAGATATTAATACCAGAGATTAATAAATAAAAAATCGCGGTAGAAAGTTTGTGCTTTAAAATTCTGTGTCATTTCTTCTTCACTTAAACAGCGGGTTTTCAAAATATGATTCTTGCTGTTTTTTTGTTATTGCACGGTGAGGTTAATTTTTTGTATAAACTTTGTATAGACATTGACCGTCTCTCAAAATGTTGAATAGACTGGTTTTTTATGATGAATAATAGTATAAACTAATTGGTGAGACTGCTATATAGAGGAAAATAATATTCCATCTCTGGCATAAGTTTGACTATGTCAGGCAGGCTTTGCAGTTTAAATTATGCAGTTTCAGAACAGTTGAAAATTGGTCCTTTACAACCAGAAAGGGTGATTATTTTGAACCAGTATAACATGCTAAATGCCCATGATATTCAGCAGGTTATAGACTTGGGCGACAAGCTTGCTTCCTGCCGCGATCTGGATTTTTTCAGAGATGAGGCTTTAGAAGACATTACCCGCTTTCTGGGGGCTGAGACGGGGACATTATTGACTTTTTCCACGCGTGAAAAGATGAATATTGGCTTTAATTGTTCTTATGGGGTTTCTTCAAAAATGCATAAGGATTACGTCAATGGCTTTTTTGAGAAAGATCCTGCTGTGGCCTTGCTGTTCGATAGCCAGTCCAAATATTACCTTGATTGCCCCAACAGATCAAAAGTAATATCATTGGAAAATCATGTCGATTATGATCATTTTACGGCAGGTTTCTTTTATAATGCTTTCCTGCGTCCGCTGGATATTCATCACCTTATACTCATGAAAATTGCGTTAAGGCCGGATGAGGATAACGATCTGCTCATCGGCATTCATCGCCCCGAAAAAAAAGGCGCTTTTTCCGAAAAAGATCTGGCCAGAGCAAAATTATTGCTCCCCACCTTAACGGGGGCCATGGGTAATTTGACCTCCCGCGCCCTGTTGCATGAGCGCCAGACAATCATCCAGAGCCTCGGCGAAGATATGCATGACTCCGGATTAATGATATTGAATGACAGAATGGATATCTTGCATCAATCAACCCTGTTCAGGCATCATTTTGGACAGAAAGGTCAAGATATTTCCTCAGCCAATCTGCCGCCGAAGATTTTTCAAATCTGCCAGAAAATGAAAAATGAGCTTTCAGAGCTTGCCACGCAAAATCACCAGATGAATGAACACAGCCTTCATCAAAAGATATCGTTTAAGAACAACAAGCTGACTTGCAATATTAAAGCAATTACTGCGGATAACGGGTTACGCTTCATTATCTATAGTTCAGAAGAAAATGGCTTTAAGGTGAATGAGAAGGTTATGGAACGCAGCCATTTAACGGACCGGCAAAAAGATATCGCCTGCCAGATCACCCTTGGACTTACCAATATACAAATTGCGGAAAAGCTGGGGATCAGCATACGTACTGTGGAAAATCATCTCTGTGCGATTTATGCCAAAGTGAAAGTACAAAACCGTACAAGTCTGACGAACGTGCTTTCCCAGGGCTTTTTTCGCTAGAGCGGTTTCGGTTTAAATAGATTCATTTTAGGGATTCCCTTTTTGGTTCATTTGTGATTCACTCTTTGCATTGAAAGCAAAGGGAGAATTTTTATGGCGCGAGCCTATTCACAAGATTTACGCGATCGCGTTATCAAGGCCGTTGAGGCAGGGGAAAGTGCGAGAAGTTCTGGTCGTCGTTTTGGCGTAAGCGAGGCGGCAGCGATCAAGTGGGTCCGTCGCTGGCGCGACACGGGCAGCCCTTCGCCCAAACAGGTTGGCGGCTACAGGCCCTGTATTCTGGCAGATCATGCCGACTGGGTTTTAGGCCTTGTTTCATCAACACCAGACATGACGCTCAGGGAAATCCGGCATCACCTTCAGGAGCGCGGTGTTATGGTCGTTTCGAACACGATTTGGCGCTTCCTTCAGCACAACGGCCTGACATATAAAAAAAGACAGCACATGCAGCAGAGCAAGAGCGAGAGGATGTAGCTCTTGCCAGAGAAAACTGGCGGATCATGCAGAAAGACCTCAATCCGGATTGCCTTGTTTTTCTTGATGACCCGAAGGGCAGCGCGGAGCAGCAAAACAGGTACCAGCACTAAAATGAGCCGACCCCGTGGTCGCGCACAAAAAGGCGAACGGCTGGTGGCTGCTGTGCCTCATGGACATTGGAAGACAACAACATTCATCGGTGGCTTGCGCACCAGTGGCTTTACAGCCCCCTTAGTGCTTGATGGCCCGATGAACGGCCTTGCGTTCAAGGCTTATATTGAACAATTCCTCGCCCCGACCCTGAAAGCCGGCGATATTGTGATCATGGACAATCTACCCGCACATAAGGTGGCCGGCATCCGCGAGGCCATTGAGCGCGTCGGGGCAAAACTCCTGTATTTACCGCCATATTCACCAGACCCTTACACTGGAAAAATGATTCACAGGATCATTTCTCTTATCGTTTCAGCCCATCGAAATGGCTTTCTCAAAACTCAAGACGATCCTGCGTAAAGCAGAAGAAAGAACAATGGAAGGCCTGTGGAGAAAAATTGGAGAAAGCCTCGCACAGTTCAAGCCTCATGAGTGCTCAAACTATTTCAAACATGCCGGATATGAATACAATTAAAACGAAACCGCTCTAGAGGATGAGAACCGCCGCCTTAAGTCGCTGCTTGCCGAGGCGCACTTGGATATATCGATGCTGAAAGATGTGGCCTCAAAAAAGTGGTGACGCCCGCTGGCAAGCGAGATGTGATCACTCATCTCAGGGAAGCCTTTGAGGTGAGTGAACGGCGGGCGTGCCGGAGTTTAAATATTGACCGTTCCCTGGTTCGCTATCAATCGGTTCGCCCGACGGATGACCATATTCGGGCCCGTCTGCGGGTCTTGTCTGTGGAACGCAAACGCTTTGGCTATCGCCGCCTGCATATTCTGTTGGCGCGCGAGGGCTTCCATCTCAACCACAAGAAGTTACGGCGATTGTACAAAGAAGAAGGCTTGGCAGTACGCAAGCGTAATGGTCGCAAACGGGCCATCGGTACCCGTGCGCCCATTGCGGTGCCCTCAAGAGTGAATGAACGCTGGTCGCTGGACTTTGTCAGTGACAGCTTTATGGACGGCAGGCGCTTTCGTATGCTTTGTGTGGTTGACGATCATAGCCGCGAATGTTTGGCGCTGGTGGCTGACACGTCCATTGGTGGACATCGTTTAGCAAGGGAGTTGGACCAGGTCATCAGCACACGGGGCAAACCCCATACGATAGTCAGCGATAATGGTACGGAAATGACCTCAAATATTATGTTAAAGTGGCAGGAAGACACAAAAATAAACTGGCATTATATAGCGCCGGGCAAACCCATGCAGAATGGCTTCATCGAAAGCTTTAATGGTAAATTACGTGATGAATGTTTTGAACGAGACCCTGTTTGAAGATCTTCATCATGTGCGCCATATTCTGGCTGACTGGCGACATGATTATAACCACGTCAGGCCACATTCATCATTGAACGGCCAAAGCCCAATGGAAGCACTGAAAAATAAAAACGAAAAATCATTATATGGGCATGCCCATATAATGATTGCAAATGACCAAACATTAACTCATAACTTAGCAAAGGACTCTACGAAGAAATGGTAGAAACTTGGGGCGCAGGTCAA
>JALSHF010000131.1 GCA_026982375.1 Emcibacter sp.
GGAGCCAAAGGACTGGACGGTATCTTTCGCTTTGGAACCTCTGCTGGAATATGTTTCGGATTCCGGGGATTCTCAAGTTATGTTCCGGCCTTTCGGGCGGTTTGATGTTAATGACAAGGGCCGCAGACATTTTGATATTCGGGAATTAAACTGGACCGGAACTGCGGATCGCTGGCAGGTGACCGTAGGTATTGATACGGTATTCTGGGGCGTAACAGAGGCCAGCCATCTGGTGGATATTATAAACCAGAATGATAATCTTGAGGATATCGATCAGGAAGACAAGCTTGGGCAGCCTATGATTTCGGCCTCTTATGACAGCAGTTTTGGGGTTTTTTCGGCCTATGTGATGACGTACTTCCGGGAAATGCGTTTTCCGGGGGCCAATGGCCGGCTGCGGTTGCCGCTGCTGGTTGATTATACGCAGACGCAATATGAGTCGGCCTCAGGAAAATGGCGTCCGGACTTTGCGGTTCGCTGGACTCATGTGATCGGAAATATTGATGTGGGTCTTTATCATTTCAAGGGAACCAGCCGGGAGCCGGAATTGATCCCTGGAACTGATGTTAACAATAATGCTATTCTGATCCCGCGCTATAACCTTATTGATCAAACGGGTCTGGATTTACAGGGTACTTTCGATGATGTCCTGATCAAGTTTGAAGCCATTCACAGGTTTGGTAACTTATCTGGCCAAACTTTAGGAATAAGGCAGGATTATTGGGCGATGACCGGCGGTATTGAATATAGTTTTTATGGAATAGGCGGCGGTGATTCAGATATTGGTCTGCTGGCAGAATATCTTTACGATGATCGCGGCCCGCAAGCCACCACGTCATTTGAAGATGATCTATTCCTGGGAATGCGCTGGGCGGCAAATGATATCGACAGTACGCAATTGCTTGTTGGGGCCATTTTTGATCTGAATTCTTCAGCCAAATTTATTAATGTCGAAGGCAGCCGCCGCATTGGAGATGATTGGAAAATAACGCTGGACGCCAGATTTTTTATGGGGGTTCCCGTGAGGGATCCCATATACCCCCTGTCCCGGGATGATTTCTTCCAAATCAGATTAGCCAGATATTTCTGATCCTGTTATTTCCAACAGAGGCCAACCTTTATCCATCAGTAATTGCAATATTGTATCATTTGTAGTATATAAGCAGTAATATATGAAGATAATATCTCATGAAGGCTTTAAATGGAAAAAGGAAGTTATAAAAGATTGTTGGTAAAGCTTTCCGGCGCGGGCCTCGGGCTTGCGGTGATGTTGGGCGCGGCGACAATGATGGCTCAGGACTTCCGCAGTGATAAAATTACCAGCGCTGTATCATCCAGCCATTCAAACTTATTGTCACACCAAGTGAATAAGGACTTTGATATTATCACGGAAACAGGTGGGGCGGGCGTCCAATCTGTTCAGCCGTCTTTATTGTTACACGCCATAAAGATGGAACATTTTGAAAGATTAATGGAAATCAGGTTAAGCGCGGTAGAGACAATAAGCGAAACCATTGAAGAAATTTCATATAAGGCAGCGATCCCGAGTGCGCTCAAAGAAAATATTTTGTTTAATCTGGAATTGCAATTGCAGAAGGCTGAAAAGAACCTGCAGGAAATTGAAAGTCTATCCGTAATATTTTCTCGAAATAATGACAGATCCCTTATGAATCTTTCGAAAAGCGACAGCTGCGACAAGGAAGATATTATTGAGCTTGACGAAAAAAGCGGTAATAGAAACACAACAGAAGCCTTTTTCTGGATTTAATGGTCGCCATATTCCCCTTACTCTTTTACGAATCCGGGACTCTTTCACTAATCCAAGAATCTAACCTTTTCTCTCTACCCCTTTACTGCTAAGTTATGAACATATAATATAATTTCTGTAAAGGATGGGGATGGTTGCACATATCGGAACAGTTGCATTTGTGGGCATAGAGGCAAGACTTGTTGATGTGCAGGTTCAGGTCGCTTCAGGATTACCTTCTTTTACCATCGTTGGATTGCCGGACAAGGCCGTGGCTGAATCCCGGGAGCGGGTGAGGGCGGCCCTTGGTGCCATCGGCCTGTCATTGCCGCCCAAAAGAATCACCGTCAATCTGGCGCCGGCTGACCTGCCCAAAGAAGGCAGCCATTATGATCTTGCCATTGCCCTTGGCGTTTTGGTGGCGATGGAGGCGGTGGCCAGTGACACGGTTGAATCTTACATTGTTTTGGGAGAGCTTGGACTTGACGGCGCTATTCAGCCGGTGCCCGGCGTATTGCCCGCAGCGCTGAAGGCCGCTGAAATGGATTGCGGCCTGATTTGCGCCGCAGCCTCTGGCGGCGAAGCGGCCTGGGCGGGGGAGGTTGAAATTATTGCGGCCAGTAACCTGCTTGGTCTGATCAATCATTTGAAGGGCCGTCAGCTCCTTAACCCGCCAAAAGCTGAAATTGCCATGGACGAAAGTGACCTGTTTGATCTTCGGGATATTAAAGGACAGGAAACCGCGAAACGGGCGCTGGAGATTGTTGCCGCAGGCGGCCATAACCTTTGCATGACAGGTCCTCCGGGGTCGGGAAAATCCATGCTGGCGGCACGATTGCCGGGCATATTGCCGCCCATGACCCCGGAAGAGGTTCTGGAAGTGAGC
>JALSHF010000132.1 GCA_026982375.1 Emcibacter sp.
CACATTATCCCGTAAATTCTCCGGCATACGTACCACGATATCAAACCGGCGATCGCCTTCGAATATCTGCCCGACAACCTGCCCTCCGACGGAGGTTGAAATCACATCCTGAATATCGGCAATATTTAACCCATATCGCGCGAGGGCTTCGCGGTCCGGAACGATCGATAGCAATGGCAGGCCCGTGACCTGTTCCACACCAATATCAGCCGCGCCTTCGACTTGTTTCACGGCCTTTTCGATGGCCTGACCAAGCTCCAGAAGAATATTCAGATCATCGCCAAATATTTTAACGGCCAGATCACTGCGTACGCCGGCGATCAATTCGTTAAAACGCATTTCGATCGGCTGAGTGAACTCATATTTATTACCGGGAATTTTCAGCATCGCCCGCTCGATCTCGGCCACAAGGTCATCTTTGGTCTTGCGCGGATCCGGCCATTGCTGTCGTTCTTTCATGATAATGAAGGTATCCGCCACATTGGGCGGCATGGGATCCGTTGCAATATCGGCGGTGCCAATCTTTGTCACCACCCGGTCGACCTCGGGAAATTCACGCAGGCGGGCCTCCAGAACGGTCTGCATGTCAATGGCCTGAGACAGGCTGGTTCCGGGAATACGCAAAGCATGCATGGCAATATCGCCTTCATCCAGTTGCGGCGCAAATTCGGCGCCAAGGCGCGGCAAGGATATCACCGTCACGATCACCAGAGCTGTGGCCGCCGCAACAAAGGCGATACGCCATTTCAGTACGATAACCAACAATGGCTTATATAATGACTTTGCGCCGGAAATCAGGATTGAGTCTTTTTCACGCACTTTGCCGCCCAGAAATATGGCTGTCGCCGCAGGAACAAACACCAGCGATAAAACCAGCGCGGATAATAATGCAACAACCACGGTAAAGGCCATGGGATGGAACATTTTCCCCTCAACACCTGTCAGAGCAAAGATCGGGATATAAACAATCGTGATGATCATAACCCCGAACAGGCTCGGTTTGATAACCTCAGCCGTGGCAGATGCGGCCAGATCAAATCTTTCGTCTCTTGATAATAATCGGCCCAGACGCTTTTGTTCCTCCCCAAAACGGCGCAGACAATTTTCAATAATGATCACCGCCCCGTCAACAATAAGGCCAAAGTCCAAAGCCCCAAGGCTCATCAGATTTCCGGAAACGCGGTTTTGCACCATACCGGTAATGGTCATCAACATGGCAATGGGGATAACAGATGCCGTAATAAGAGCGGCGCGAAAATTACCCAATAGCAGGAAAAGCACCACGATAACCAGCAGCGCCCCCTCAACCAGATTTTTCTCAACCGTCTTGATTGTTTTCTCCACAAGCGTTGTCCGGTCATATACCGCCGCTGCAATGATCCCTTCCGGCAAGCTGCGGTTAATAATCTCTAATCTGGCGGCAACGGCTTTTGACACCGTTCGGCTATTCTCGCCAATCAGCATGAAAACGGTACCAAGAACCACCTCATGACCATTCTCTGTCGCGGCCCCTGTCCGAAGCTCTTTTCCCATAAGCACTTCTGCCACATCAGAAATTCGCACGGATACGCCGTGTCTCTGGGTGATAATGATCTGGCGCAAATCGTCCAGTGTTTCGGCTTGCCCCGGCACCCGTACGAGATACTGCTCTCCGGATCGCTCGATATAACCCGCGCCCATATTGGCGTTATTCCGCTCCAGCGCATGAATGATATCAGCCAGACCAAGTCCATAGGATTCCAGCCGGTGCGGCCAGGGGGTCACATGAAATTGTTTCTCATAGCCACCGATGGTGTTTACCTCGGTCACGCCCGGTACCGTGACAAGCTGGGGTTTCACGACCCAGTCTTGCAGCGTGCGCAAATCAGTCGGTGTCCATGGGCTGCCGTCCTCCTTAAGCCCGCCGGGCAGAACATCAACGGTATACATGAATATTTCCCCAAGCCCCGTGGCAATGGGGCCCATTTCCGGCTCTATGCCCATCGGCAATTGGCCGCGAACAGACTGCAATCTTTCGGCCACAAGCTGGCGCGCAAGAAATACGTCCGAGCCGTCCTTGAAAACAACAGTGACCTGACTAAGGCCATAACGCGAAATTGACCGGGTATAATCAAGGTTCGGCAGGCCGGATATGGCCGTTTCAATGGGAAAGGTGATTCTCTGCTCAGCTTCCAGCGGTGAATAGCCGGGGGCTTCGGTATTAATCTGCACCTGAACATTGGTGATATCCGGCACCGCATCAATATTGAGCCGGCCAAAGTTATATATTCCCAACGCAGATATTCCCAGAACAATGACCAGCACCAACCAGCGTTGTCTGATCGAAAAACGGATTATTTTCTCAAGCATATTTTATTCCTAATGATCGTGAGATGCGCCGGACTTTTCGATGTCGGCTTTTATGAGGAAACTGTTTTTCGTGACATAATCCTGACCGGCCCTTATGCCGCCCAGCACCTCTGCCCAATGGGGGGTAACGCGGCCAAGTTCCAGCATTCGGACCTCATAGGTCTCACCAACTCTGGCGAAGACAACCGTGAAATCCCTGAAGCGTTGCAAGGCCTCGGTACGAACGGCCAGCGGGACTTCTTCTTTTTTAATAATAATGTCCCCGCGCACGGTCATGCCGGGCATCCAGATTTTATCCGGATTGGGCAAAGATGCCCGCGCGATCACCGTTTGAGTCTCCAGCTCTTTCGTCGGCAGGAAAATATTGATTTTTGTCGCTGCGGTTAACCGGTCATCAATTGAGGTAATATTCACCTGTTGGCCCGGTTTCACGCGGTGCAGATCTTTCGGAAAGACATGAAAATCCACCCGTAATTGCGTCAGGTCACCGACAATGAACAAGGCATTCAGTCCCGAAACATCCCCCACATTGGTCATACGTTCAAGAACAACCCCGTTGATGGGCGAGATCACATCATAGGCCTGAAGGCTCTCATTACTCTCGATACGGGCCAGACGTTCTCCGGCGCGGACGTTATCACCAACTGTTTTATACACGGCAATAACCTGTCCCGGATAACGGGCGCGTAATTTTACTTCGGCCCCCGGCGCCAAATCAACACGGCCCAGAACATCAATCATTTCCTCTATGATCGCCGGGCCGGCAGCCTCAACCTCAATACCGATGGTTTGGGCGGTTTTACGGTCGATCGTCGTCCGGCCTTCATGGGATTCATAGGCCCAGTCAATTTTTCTGCCGCCGTATATCGCCGTCACCCGCACATCAAATGAATGAGGCTCAACCACGATTCCATCACTGGTAAGATAGGTATTTTCAGGATGAAAGACAAAATGATCAATGGGGCCGCCAAGCCGTCCCAGCTCGATGGTTACGTCAATATTCTCAGGATTGACAGGCTGTCCATCCACATAAGGAAAGACGCGAAATTGCGGCGGCGCTCCGGCTTCAAAAATTGTTATTTCAAGGGAAAACCGGCCACTTTCGAGTAGCCGGCCCCCATTTGGGCCGCGCTCATATTCCCCCGAATCGGCATGTTTTTCTGCGCTTTTAGGCTCCGGATTAATATCGCAGGCCGCAAGCGTTATCACTGTCATAAGCACGCCCAACAATTTCAGGGGGCTCAAGCGTAATTTTCTCAAAATATTCATTGTATGTTTCCTTCAACGGATAGGGGGTCTTCATAGGCGGCGCTCAGACGGTCAAGGGCGGCGGCGGCCAGATGGAACCGCCGCAGGGCCAAGGTTTCCCGGGTCATATATTCCTGCAATGTCCTTTGTGCCTCCATGACGTCAAGATATATAAAAGCCCCCCTGCCATAACCGATACGGGTCTTGTCAAGCGCAGATTTTGCCTGAGGAATGATCCCATTGCGAAAGGCATCAATTTCTGCACGGGCCGCGCGAAGTATCTCCAGATTGCTGTTATAATCCCGATCAAATTTCATTTTGGCATCGCGGACAAGCCACATGCTGCGCCGGCGTTCCGCGGCGGCGCGGGCGATATTTCCGCGATTGCTGTTGGAAAAAGAAAACGGCATGGAAAAAGACACAACTGCCGCAACGTCACCCGATTGCTGGAACTGGCGCAGCCCTAACCTAACGGTCGGGTCCAATTTTGAATTGGCCTGCTCCAGAATAAGGGCCGCTGACGCATTATCCTCTGCGGCCTCTGCCAGACGCAGCTCCGGTGCGGATACCCTGTGATTTAATTGCGCAGGCCTGGCTTGATACCGTGCGTCATAAAAAGATTTTTTATCAATCGTGAAATCATATGACCCATCGCCCCATAAAGCCGACAAACGCCGTTTCGCGTTATTAAGGGCGTATTCTGCTTGGGCAACATCAGCGTTTTCAGCCATAATACGGGCAGTGAGCCGCTCCCCCGCAGCAGAAGAATCCCGCGCCGAACGCACGCGAAGCTTAACAACCTCTATGAATTTTTGCGTGGTTTCTGCACGGCCTCGAGCATTTTTCAATACAGCGGCAGATGTCATCGCATCGATATAGGCTTTGCGGACTTCAAAAATAACATTTTGGCGTGTGATCACGGCGGATAATCGCCTCATATGGCGTTCGGTTTCAGCCAGCCCGATCCGCGCACCGCGTTTCCCGCCGCGCTCTATTTTTTGATCCAGACTGAATGTCGTCTCTGTTTGGTTAAAGCCGTTGAATATCCCTGTCCCTAAAAAATTCTCCGCTTCAAGAGAAAAGGACGGCGTTGGCCGGATCCCGGCCTGCTCCAGCGCGCCTGCACTGGCATTCATGGCCTCATTGCGGGCTTTTATAGCAGGGGCCGCCTCGAGAGCGCGGGCCAAGGCCACTTCAAGGGTCACTACCGGTAACAGCTTATCGGGAATATCATTTTGCGCCCAGGCTTGAAATGTCAAGCCATATACAAATGCGGCAGCGCAGGCCGCGATCAAAATTTTCATTTTCAGTCTCGCGATAAAGAAATAAAATATGTCTTGATCCGGCAGTAGGCCGGATCATTCAAAAAATATTTACAGGTAAAATATTTATCGGGAGATTATGATAAGGGGGGCGGCACAGGCGGCGACAGGGAAAGTCCCAGCCGAAGGTCAAAAACAGGCGACGATCGATCGGCCTCATACGACATGACAATGGGCGTCATGCAACCGTCAAAAAATACTATATTATTATTATCATGTACCAGATTATGATAGTCGTGAGACAACTTATGCTGGTCGTGTGACAATTTATTATGGGCTTCAGAAATGTGGTTTTTATGATGGGTATCGTTGACCTCTATGGTTTGAAAACTCAGGTGCGTATGGTCATCCTCCACCCCGGAAGCATGTGCTAACTGAATGAATAATAACGAAAATACGGCACATATAGCGGCAAATTTACCCATAGGGTTCCATAACATAAAAGGTTTTTTATTATGTTTCTTATAATTAATTTCCGCGCGCAAGCAAGTAAAATCTCATTGGGGAATTTATTTGCTCTCAATTAATTTATCACCACAGGCCGGTTTTCTGGTTGATGATCGGCGCGTTTTCCCCTAGAAATCATCTGATGAGATTTGTTGACAATATATATTTTCTGACAGAAAGAGCGCCTGATGGCCACAGAATTCACCCTGCCCCATTGGTATGACCTGCATACTCATTTCCGCCAGGATGAAACATTGCAGGCCACGGTAAAGGATCATGTCCATATGCATTGTGCCGGCGCTTTGGCGATGCCCAATACCGCCCCCCCCGTTGGCAAATTGTTCGAAGCCGATAAAACTGGCAATTATAAAAGTATTGAACAATATCACGCTGAAATTCTTGCTGCCTCTGATGGCCGTTTCAAAGAGGTCATCGTGCCGCTTTATCTCACAAAAGATACCACAGCCGATATGATTGAAAAAGGCGCCGCATCCGGCATACTCAAGGCCTGCAAATATTACCCGCCCCACGGCACAACCGGCGCGGAATCCGGCGCACCGCTTGATACATATATGAAAAATGGTGTCTTTCAGGCCATGGCGGATACCGGCGTGACCCTCTGCGTTCATGGCGAGGAACATGGCCTTGACCCTGAACGTTATTTTGATCGCGGCGAGAATGCCGAAATGATTTTTTATCAGGAGCGCATGCCACGCCTTGTCGATCAATTCCCCGGTTTGCGTATTGTCGGCGAGCATTTGACCACAAAAACCGCTGTAGATTTCATTCTGGATGCCCCGTCCCATGTCAAAGGCAACATCACACCGCAACATTTAATCTATACGATCGGCCATCTGCTCAAAGGCCTTAAATATCATCTCTATTGCCTGCCTTTGGTGAAATATAGCGAAGATCGCGCGGCCTTGAGAAAAGCCGCCACGGCCCCCAATAATAGCAAGTTTTTTGCCGGAACGGACAGTGCGCCCCATGTCCAAAAAATGACCCCATGCGGCTGCGCCGCTGGCTGCTATACCGGCGGTATCGCGCCGCAGCTTTACGCACAGGCTTTTGAAATGGCCGGCACAGACCTGAGCAATCAGGCCGGACAGGCGATCTTTAAAAAATTTCTCTGCACCATCGGACAGGAATTTTACGGCCTGCCGGAGCCGGAAGAGACTTTTACTCTCGAAAAAAAGCCTGAGAATGTCCAGCCGTTAAAGGTCGGCGATCAGACGATTATTCCCCTGCCGCTTGGTATGGATTTTGACATGACCTGGCGCATTAAAACCTAAATCAACCTAAAAACGCGCGCATCAATCCATTGACCTCTTCCGGGCATTCCATGGTACTGAGGTGCCCGCAATCGGGGATAGAGTGATATTGGGCGCCGGGGATAAGATCGGCCATCTCCTGATGTACTTTAGGCGGGGTGAGCCTGTCGTCCTGACCGCAGATGATCAGCGTTGGGCAGGCAATGCCGGGCAATGCCTGCCGCGAATCTGGCCGCGCAATCAAGGCCCGTTGCTGCCTTTGGAACCCCTCGCCCCCCACATCCGATGCCATATCCAATATCCGCTCGCATAATTCCGCGTCATTTAAACGGTCTGGATGGATAAGATATGGTGTTAATTCCTGCGCTATGCTGCGAATATCTTCTGCAGCGGCCCGTTTGATCAGGGCCTCGCGCATATCAATCTGTGGCTGGCGGTCTGCCCGCGCATTTGTATCCAGCAGGATAAGCTTCGCCGCCCTTTGCGGTGCTTGCCTCATAATTTCAAACGCAATATAGCCGCCCATGGACAGGCCGGCCAAATTAAAGCTGTCCGGCGCATCAACCAGAAAATGGCGCACCATATCCGGCAGATTATCATGTTGGGTATGATCAAAGATCATCAGGTCATAGTCTTCTTCAAATGCACCGATCTGATCAAGCCATAAATCATAACTGCATAATAATCCCGGCACTAAAACCAGATTTTTACTCATAGGGCACCTTTTTTGCTGTTTTTTTATGTTAGAAACTATAGCAAAGCCTGTCAAAGATTGACATCTTTATCATTTTGCTTATTGTGCAGCGCAAGTTATATTTTTATTTAGGAAGCGGTACGATACCTTATGGGTTTTGATTATTTAGGATTAAGCGAAGATCTGTTAACTATAGTTGAGAAATCAGGCTATACTACGCCCACGCCTATTCAGGCGAAAGCCATTCCTGCCACCTTGCAAGGGCGTGATATTCTGGGCATTGCCCAGACCGGAACCGGAAAAACAGCCTCCTTTACCCTGCCCATGATCGATATTCTCTCGCAAGGCCGCGCAAGGGCAAGAATGCCGCGTTCTTTGATTCTGGAACCCACGCGCGAGCTTGCGACACAGGTATCAGAAAGTTTCGAAAAATACGGGGCGAAATCAAAACTGACTATGGCGCTGCTCATCGGCGGTGTTGCCTTTAAGGATCAGGAGCAGAAACTTGATCGCGGCGTTGATGTGCTGATTGCGACCCCTGGCCGCCTGATGGACCATATGCAGCGCGGCAAGGTGATGCTGAACGGCGTCGAGATCCTTGTGGTGGACGAAGCCGACCGTATGCTTGACATGGGTTTTATCCCCGATGTCGAGAAAATTTGTCAGGCCATGCCGCAAAAAATACAATCGCTGTTTTTTTCGGCGACGATGCCCAAAGAAATCAAACGGCTTACCGATAGATTTCTGAAAGACCCCAAAGAGATCGAGGTATCCGCCCCGGCATCAACCGCCCAGACGATAACGCAGCGCCTCTGTATGGTTAAGGGCGGTGAAAAGGAAAAACGCGGGGCGTTACGGCAGCTTTTAAAATCGGAAAAAATCAAGAATGCGATAATTTTCTGCAACCGGAAATCGGTTGTTAAAGTTCTTGCCAAATCTTTGGCGGTACATGGCTATAGTGTCGGAGAATTACACGGCGACATGGTTCAATCCATCCGTACAGAAACATTGGCAAAATTTAAAAATGACGAAATTCAGCTTTTGGTCGCCAGTGATGTGGCGGCGCGGGGCTTGGATATTCCCGATGTGAGCCATGTTTTCAATTTTGAAATCCCCAATAACCCTGAAGATTATGTCCATCGTATCGGGCGCACAGGCCGCGCGGGCCGCGCGGGCAGTTCTTTTACCCTGACCAGCCCTGCGGAAAAGAAAAACCTGGGTTTCCTGCATAAATTCCTGGGTAAAGAAATTCAGCTTCATGAACTGCCTGGCCAAACAACGGTTCAGGCGACCGAGCGTCAGGCAGCGGTTCATAAGAAAAAAGCACCAGAGAAAAACACCTCTAAGAAGACGCCGTCAAACGATTCTGCTGATGTAGCGCCAAGCCCCCAAGAAAAAGAAACCGCACAAAAAGAAAACAAGAAAAAAATACCGCATACAAACAAGCAACCGAAGAACAAACCTGATCGACATCAAAAATCAGAACCTGTCGTTGGCATGGGCGATCATACGCCCGCTTTTCTACTGAGCTATGAATCCCTGAACGACAAAAAAGATTGACGCCGTAAAAACCGTCTCTTTACCAAATATTAACCACCCTCTTTAGCTATTCATTAGTATAATTCTGCTATCTTAAAATCATACGCAGAAGAATACGCAGGCCCTTCTGTGATAAAAAAATATAATTTACAGGCGGAACAGAAAATGACCTACTTAAAAGACAAATTGGATGTGGAGTATATAAGAGAAACCTCAGATAAGGCACTGGACCTTATGTCTATGCATAATGTCATACCCTCGCCATCAAATTATCAAGTCTGGTATCAATATACCAGCGAAGAGAATTTGACTCTGAATAAAACCATCGATGACATGATTAAGAAAAAGAAATCATTCACCTCTAAAATCAGCAATAATATTTACGAACGTTTCTTTTCCAATGATCAGGAACAATCGGCCGTCAAAAATACGGGAGACGGGTTACAGACCGAACTCACCAAAATTGCCAAAGCCGTGAGTGAAATGAACAAGGGTACAGCCAAATTCAGTGCGACATTAAATGACGGGTTGCGCGGTATGGATAATATTCCGGGCTGCTCTGAACTTAAAAGTATAATCTCTGTGCTTGTGACAAATACAACAGAAATGACGAACGGTAATAATTCCGCCCAACAGAAATTACAGGAATCAGCCAAAACCGTTCAAAAACTTCAAGTGGCCCTTGAGGCGGTCAGGCAGGAAAGCCTGACCGATATGTTAACCAACATAGGGAACCGCAAATCATTCGAAGAAAATTTAAAAATCGCCATTGAACAAACCATCTCGGCAGATAACGAAATGTGCCTTGTTATTGGTGATATTGATCATTTTAAGAAGTTTAACGATACATGGGGCCATCATGTGGGGGATCAGGTTCTAAAGGCTGTGGCCCATTCCATGAAAACCCGTATTGGGGATATGGGAACAACAGCCCGCTATGGCGGAGAGGAATTTGTCATACTTCTGCCAAATACCTCCCTGGAAAAAGCGCGGGAAATTGCGGATAATATCCGTATTTCAATTTCCAAGCGCAGCATGAAACGCAAAAGTACCGGCGAAAGTATTGGCAAGATAACCTGCTCCTTCGGGGTGGCAAAATATCGTATAAACGAACATCGCGATGATTTTATCGAGCGGGCAGATGCCGCGCTTTACAAATCAAAAGCCAATGGCAGAAATATTGTCACAACAGAAGATGAATCCCAGGCAAATGTTGTTAAAATTGCCTGATTGTGAGAAACTATAGGAAGCTGCTATAACTATTACACTTTACAAGCGATCATTTTAATTTAAAATAGGCTTTTCCCAAAGATTTATATCCGGAAATCAGGAAAAGCCTATGACATCTTCAACCACGGCCCTATCATGTCAAACGATGAAACTTGACTATGATGATACTGTCGCCATCCTGACATTATCACGTCCTGAAGCCATGAACGCCATGAACCGCCAGTTTTTTGAAGACTTCCAAAATATATTATCTGAACTTTTCCGCCCGGAAAATTCTGCGCGCGCGCTCCTTATCCAAGCCGAAGGAAAAGGCTTTTGTTCGGGGGCAGATCTAAAAGAGCAAACGGGCGACATGCCGCCCAATCTTGGGGATATGCTGCGGCGCAATTATAATCCCCTTATCACACGGTTAAAAAAATTACCCATGCCAACAATTGCCGCCGTAAACGGCGCCGTCGCCGGCGCGGGCATGAGTCTCGTATGCGCATGTGACATTACCATTGCAGAGAAACAGGCTTATTTTATTCAGGCTTTTGTCAATATTGCTCTTGTGCCTGATGCGGGCAGCACCTATTTTCTGCCGCGCCTTGTCGGGCGGGCAAGGGCCGCCCAGCTCATGATGCTCGGCGAATCCCTCACGGCTGAGATGGCGCTTGATTATGGTATAATTGCAAAGGTCGTTGACAAGGATAGCTTATATAATGACGCCCTGGGCCTTGCCAAAAAACTGGCATCAATGCCGACGCAGGCCGTTATTGAAATTCGTCATCTTCTGGATGCCTCAGAACAAAATACCCTGCCCGAGCAACTTGAGGCCGAAGCAATCGCCCAGCAAAAAGCGGCCCAATCGGATGACTTTATAGAAGGCATCACCGCATTTTTGCAAAAAAGACCCGCCCTATTTAAAGGAAAATAATAACTTATACCGAAGTATTCTTACTTTGTTCTCTTTTGTTCTTGACCAACGCCCCCTTCGGGTGTAGAACAAATTAAGAACAAGGAGGCTATTTATGGATATAATGCTACATTTAACGGGACTCGTCTTCATACCATTTATGACATATATTTTATTCATGGGCATGCGGGATATTTTTTCAGAATTCAATAGACAATTTATATCCCACAGAACGGATAAGAGCGGCCATCAAACTTCATGTGAAATACCCCGAATTTATGAATTTACCGCCTAAGGGGCAGAGGCTATGGCTTTAACGTATCAAACACGCCCATTTCATAATTAATGCACCATTCAATCATATCGCGGTATAGTTTTTCTACCAAGTCAGGATGCGCCCCTACTTTATTGGCATGCGCTATGGCCTTGGCCACCACATCTTCGATACGCGCTTCATCCCGAACAAGATTTCTATCCTGTTTGATATGGGCGGCCTGTTCCATAAACCCCTGCCGAATACTCAACAATTCAACGATCATACGATCTAGTTGATCAATCTCATCGCGCAGGTCAGGCATGTTGGCGCATTTCGTCACTGAATAATCAATATTTTTTCTTTTATCACTAAAAACTTTATGGGCGCTCATGTTTGTTCCTACGAAAACTGCATTTAGAGGGCATGCATAATCCAGTTAACCAAGATATGAAAGAGAAACTTCTTTGGCAATCTTACTTTAAGCTAATTAATTTCTGTTCGTCTTAAGAACCAGACAATCTATTGCCTTGTCCCTAAGGTCATCACAGACGGACTTTGCAATGGCTCTCTCTTCAATGCCGTCCACAAAAAGCCGGAAGAGGGTCTTCCCATTGGCTAACGTTACCAATTTTATCAATGGTTCATAAGATTCGAGAATGCCCTTGCTGCGTTTTTGGATTTTAATCCAGCCCCTATTGGCCATTTTTAGATTTGGATAGGATGCCAGCTGCAACCTGTATATCTTCTTGGGGGTATTATAGTTTTCTTTCCGGTTAACGTCCTGTGCTATATCCACCGGCTTTTGCGTATGAGCTGGCACCCTGTCATTTTGCGAATTCTCCTGCTCCAGCAATTTCATGAGCTGGCGTTTTTTGGGATCTTTTGTTATGACCGGGGCCGTGATCGGGGCAGTGATCGGGGCAGTGATCGGGGCAGTGATCGGTTTTCGGTCAATTTGAGCCTTGGGGTCACCATTCGGGAAATTTTTAATGCCCAGAAAGATCGCCTGCGCCCGCTGACTGGCCTTCAGGCTCCTCACCCATTTGTAATGCCGGATATTATTATTCATTTCCTCTTCGGTCATAAGAGAACTGCCAATCTTGCGCGCGGCGGCCTCCTCTCCGGATAACACATAAACCAGAACCAGATTTTGCTGTGCTTTGGTCACAGAATAATCAAGATTTATGGCCTTGCTTAACAATTTTATGGCCGGTGCATATTGTTCTTCAAAGGCAAATGACAAAGCCAGATTATTCAGTAATGAAATATTGTTTTTGGCAAGCTCCAGCCCCCTGCCATAATTCATCTGGGCCTCTTCCTGTTCTCCTTTAAGATCATGCGCAAGGCCCAGCATGTTAAAAATACGGTAATTTTTTGGATCCTGTTTTGATAACGCCGTTAAATAAGGAATAGCCTCTTCAGGTCGATTTTTAGTGATGAGCATCTGGCCGCTGCCCATTTGTGCATCCATATTGCCCGGATCAAGTTGCAGAACCTGTTCATAAAAATTAATCGCCGCATCAGATGCCCCAATAGCCTGATATGTTTTAGCCAGCCCTAAACGAGACGCAATATGTTTGGGGTTTTCATTGGCCGCACGTTGATACAATCGCATGGCATTGCCATAATCTCCGGCTTTCAGAAAGCTTTCCGCCATATTCATCAGCGAACCAGAATCAAAAGCCATTTCACCATCAACCCGGCGCTCCCCGGCGCAAGAAGCCAGCATAGCACAGCCAATAAGTAAAATGATAGTTCTTGAAAATTTCTGAATCATGATAGCCCCGTTAGTATCACTGCATTAAATTTATGATATACCATACATCGAAGCGTAAATCATAACCAGCATATCATTAGATAAAATTTTCACCAAAAGTTAAAGATTTATTAAAAACTATGTTATAGCTTGTGGTATGTAGAAAACAGAAAAGGATCAGAATATGATTGATATCGCGTCCGCCAGCAGCACATCTAATCAAGTACAAGTTGATCGAGGCAGCAGCCAGGAGAATATAGCTACTGTGAGAGAAACACTGTCAAATTCAGCAGAAGACTCAACGATTGAACGCAAAGAAGTCGAATCCAGCACGGCCCCCGATGTCGGCAAGAATGTTGATGTACGCGCCTAGCGCCCTCAATATTCTGCCCTCAATATTCTAAAGGCATATTCTTCTTGAAAAAATGATTTTTAAATGAATAAAGGCACAAGCTTTCGCTTCATGCCTTTAATAGTTTCCGGCATAATATTCCTATATTATGATTTCTTATCCGCATCGGGAACAATCGTCCGTAAATGCAATTCCCTTAATTGTTTATTGGAAACTTCGCTGGGGGCTTTCATCATAAGATCTTCCGCTTTTTGATTCATCGGGAATATAATTACCTCACGAATATTGGGCTCATTGGCCAGCAACATCACAATACGATCAACACCGGGCGCAATCCCGCCATGGGGCGGCGCACCGTATTTCAAGGCATTAAGCATGCCTGAAAAACGTTCTTCGACCACTTCCGGGCCATAGCCCGCAAGTTCAAAGGCCTTATACATGATTTCCGGTTTATGGTTTCGAATGGCACCAGATGACAATTCAATACCATTACAGACGATATCATATTGATAGCCCAGAATATCTTCCGGATTCATATTTTCCAAGGCCTCCATTCCCCCCTGCGGCATGGAAAAAGGATTATGGCTGAAATCAAGTTTCTTTTCAACTTCGTCATATTCATACATGGGAAAGTCAACAATCCAGCAGAATTTAAACTCATCATCACGGATCAGGTCCAAATCAACGCCGACCTTGGTGCGGGCCAATCCCGCAAGCTTGGCCGCCTCTTCTGCTTTCCCGCAAGCAAAGAATACGCCGTCATTTTCGCTTAACTCAGCAACTTCTTTAAGGCTCGCCAGACGATCATCATCAAGGTTTTTGGCGATCGGCCCCAAGGCTTCCCCATCCTTGAAACGTATATAGCCCAGACCGGCGAAGCCTTCCGAGCGCGCCCAGTCATTCATTTTATCAAAGAAACTGCGGGCTTGCGCGCCCCCTGCCCCCGGCGCCGGGATTGCGCGTACGACGGAGCCTTTTTCAATGGCGCCGGCAAAAATACCAAAGCCGGAACCCCGGAAAACCTCTGTCACATCACGAATTTCGATGGGGTTTCTCAGGTCAGGCTTGTCGTTGCCATATTTCAACATGCTTTCCTTAAAAGGAATGCGCGGGAATGGTGTCTGGGTCACTTTTTTGCTATTGAATTCTTCAAACAAACCAATCATCAATGGCTCAATTGCCGCAAAGATATCTTCTTGCGTGACAAAAGACATTTCCACATCAAGCTGATAAAATTCCCCCGGCGAGCGATCCGCGCGGGCGTCTTCGTCCCGAAAACACGGGGCAATCTGAAAATAACGATCAAAACCCGCAATCATCAACAATTGTTTAAACTGTTGCGGCGCCTGTGGCAGCGCATAAAATTTCCCGGGATGAAGCCGGCTCGGCACCAGAAAATCGCGGGCGCCTTCCGGTGAACTTGCGGTCAGGATTGGGGTCTGATATTCCCGAAAGCCAAGATCCACCATGCGGCGTCTCATGCTGGAAATAATGTCGGACCTCAACACAATATTTTTGTGAAGCCTGTCTCTTCTCAAATCCAGATAACGATAGGTCAGCCGAACATCCTCGGGATAATCCTGTTCGCCAAATACCGGCAAAGGAAGCTCGTCCGCTGTTGACAGAACATCCAGCTCCTCAATGAATAACTCAATATGACCGGTCGGAAGATTTTTATTTATGGTGTCCGCGCTGCGGGACACCACCTTACCCTTCAAACGAATGACAGATTCTGCCTTTAAAGCCTCGGCAACTTTAAAGCCTGAATTATCCGTATCAATCACGCATTGGGTCAGTCCGTAATGATCCCTGAGGTCAATGAACAAAAGGCCGCCATGATCCCGTTTCCGGTGAACCCAGCCAGAGAGCAAAACGACTTCCCCGACATTCTCTTCGCGCAGGGCTTCGCATGTATGTGTTCTATATTCGTGCATGGTAAATCTTCTAAATGTAAATCATCTAATTTTAATATGTAATTCATGGTGTTTTTGTGCTTTATTGCCCACTTGTCAAGTTATTCTTTGTGTGGCTCCTTCAAAATTGAGCCAATAACAAACTTCTAGGCCAATAACAAACTTCTAGGTAAGAGATTTTATGAGCGTAATTACCACCAATGACCAATTAGTTGCCTTATGCGCACGGTTGGAGAAATCAGAATATATCACCGTTGATACAGAGTTTTTAAGAACGCGCACCTATTATTCCAAATTATGCCTGATACAGGTCGCCAATGAAGAAGAATATCATGCCATTGATACGTTGGCGCCCGGCATTGATCTGGATCCCTTCTATGACCTGATGCAAAATGAGAATATCCTTAAGGTTTTTCATGCTTGCCGTCAGGATATCGAAATTTTCGTCAATGAAAAAGGCGTTGTCCCAAAACCATTATTTGATTCTCAGGTGGCGGCCATGGTTTGTGGTTACGGTGACAGTATTGGTTATGAAAAACTCGTGGCGGGAATGGCAGACGCGACCCTTGATAAAAGCACACGTATCACCGATTGGTCCCGCCGCCCCCTTACCCAAAGACAGATTGATTATGCTTTGGGGGATGTTACCCATCTTCGCGTAATATACAAAAACCTGAGAGAACAGCTCGACAAAAGCAATCGCAGCCACTGGCTCGACTCAGAAATGGCTGATTTGACAAATCCGGATACCTTTATCATCAGGCCTGAGAACGCCTGGAAAAGACTAAAGATCAGAAGCAGCAACCGCCTGTTCAACGGCATCGCACGCGCACTGGCCGAGTGGCGTGAAACACAGGCCCAAAGCCGTGACATCCCGAGAAACCGCGTAATGAGAGACGAGGTTCTCCTCGAAATATCTGCTGTACGGCCTGAACATACCAATGCCCTGGGCAGCATACGCGGCCTTTCCCCGCAGTTCAGCCAAAGCAAATATGGGGCGCAGGTTCTCGCCATTGTCAAAGATGTTATGGCGCTGCCGGCTGAAAGCCTGCCGGTTCTAAGTCACAAAAGGCCCCCCGCGCAAAATACGGACCCCGTGATGGAATTATTGAAAGTTCTGTTGAAAATGATCTGTCAGTATGAAAATGTCGCCCCAAAACTCATCGCCACTGTCGATGATCTTGAAAAACTGGCCGAAAATGACGCGGCGGACATACCCGCATTATCCGGCTGGCGATATGATCTGTTTGGCAAGCCTGCTCTTGCCGTAAAACACGGGGAATTGGCCTTTGCCATGAAAGATGGCACCGTCACCCTGATTCCCTTGAATGAACCATCCGATAATTCTTGAGAAGCTGACGAAAAAGAGAGAATTAAGGCCTATTCAATGATTTTGGTCAATGATTCTGACTTTTTCTGTTAAATCAAATTCCCGGGCGACTTTGCTGAACCGCTTCATGACCACTTCATTGATAATCGCTTCATCTTTTTTACGAATGTCAAGATACAGAATACCGTCCTCAACCATCAGGGAACCTGATTTAAGACCCTTTTCAGTTCCCCCGGAAATCCTTTGTACCAATCGCAAGGCAAGGCCAACCTTATTGGCATATTGAATATCGCCGGGTTCCAACAAGGTTTCGACCTTGGCTGTTCCGCTTTCGCCGGGAACGCCGCCGTAACAAATATAAAGGGCCAGCCCGATAAAGGCTGCGCCCCGGTGCGTGATCCCCAACAAACGACCATGCAATATCTCATATAATACTTTTTGCGACC
>JALSHF010000133.1 GCA_026982375.1 Emcibacter sp.
GTTGAACAAAAATGCCGGGGGTGTGGATTTGGTCTGGGTCAAGCTCGCCTGTTTCCACCAATTCCTCGACCTCTGCAATGGTGATTTTTCCTGCGGTGGCCATCATGGGGTTGAAATTGCGGGCGGTTTTGCGGAAAACAAGATTGCCTTCCTTATCGCCCTTCCATGCCTTTACCAGTGATACATCCGCGATGAGGCCTGTTTCCAGAATATATGTCTCGCCGTTGAAATCTTTATGTTCTTTGCCCTCGGCAATCAATGTGCCAACGCCCGTTTTGGTGTAAAAGCCCGGAATGCCCGCGCCGCCGGCCCGAATGCGCTCGGCCAGAGTGCCCTGGGGGTTGAATTCAAGTGCCAGCTCCTTTGCCAGATATTGACGCTCAAATTCTTTATTTTCCCCCACATAGGAGGAAATCATTTTTTTTATTTGCCGGGTTTGCAGCAAAAGCCCCAAGCCAAAATCATCGATCCCCGCGTTATTGCTGATGGCGGTGATATTCTGGGTGCCGCTATCGCGAAGGGCCGTGATCAGATTTTCCGGAATGCCGCATAAGCCGAACCCGCCGGCCATGATGGTCATACCATCAAACAAAACCCCTTCTAATGCGGATGTTGCATCTGGATGTGGTTTTTTCATATTGGTTTCTCTCTTGGGTAAAACTGTCTGGATGCCAAACTTCTACCCCATATGACAGATAGAAATCAACCAAGACTTTGGTGTTGGGAAGATTATTCTATTATTACGCGGTCTTGTAATTTAACGCGTCATCAATAAAATATTATTACCCTTGCCTTGAAGCTGCCGCATGATTTTGTTAATGTGCAGCGTAATATTTAATGTTTTTTTGAGGTTGCCAGTTGAAAAGATTTTTTTGCCTATTTTTATCTTCCCTGATGGGAATTATTTTAACCACGAATCTTGCTTTGGCGGATAGCCGTCAATTGCTGGGGACGTACCGGGACTGGGATGCCTTTATGTTGAAAAAAAACAATGGGGAAAAGGTCTGTTATATGATCTCAATACCAAAGTCATCTCATCCCAAAAGCCTTAAACATGGCAATCCTTTTCTGACGGTATCACATAAGCCAGCCCGAAAAATTCAAAATGAAGTTAATTTTGTTGTCGGTTATAATTTCAAGAGAAATTCACGGGTCACCATGAAAGTGGATAAACGCAAAACTTATCGCCTGTTCACTGAAGGTGACGGGGCATGGGGTGATGACGTCAAAAGTGACAATGCCATGACGCAAGCCATGAAACGGGGCAGCAACCTTGTCATGAGCGGCGCAAGCGGGCGCGGCAATGCCACCAGCTACCGTTTTTCACTTTCGGGCTTTACGGCGGCCCATAACGCGATTACAAAGGCCTGTAGATAAAATATTCCCCCAAAAGAATAACTTTTTAGGGGGCCGAAGGCTTTTAAAAAATGCGCACATTACCCCTTGGAACAGAACCGACTGTTGTAAAACGCCCTGCACTTGATGTGGAGAAAACGATGGTTGGCCTTGACCGGTCAGAAATCATGGACCGCCTGCGCCGCATCGGCATTCCCGAAAAACAAATCAAAATGCGCGTGAGCCAAGTCTGGCACTGGATGTATTACCGGGGCGTGAAAAGCTTTGATGAGATGCTTAATGTGTCCAGGGATATGCGCGAAAAGCTTGAAGATAACTTCACCATTGGCCGGCCTGAAATTATTGAGGCTTTGGTCTCCAAAGACGGCACCCGTAAATGGCTGATGAAATTTCCTGATGGTAACGAGGTGGAAACCGTCTTCATTCCCGATGAGACAAGAGATCGCGGCACCCTGTGCGTGTCATCTCAGGTTGGCTGTACCCTGACCTGTAAATTCTGTCATACCGGAACGCAGCGACTGGTGCGCAATTTAACCCCCGCCGAGATTGTCATGCAGTTTCTGGTGGCGCGGGATCATTTGGGCGAATGGCCCACGCCGTCCGAGGGCAGGGTGCTGTCCAGTGTGGTCATGATGGGTATGGGCGAGCCGCTGTATAATTTCGACAATGTGAAAAAAGCCCTTAAAATCATCATGGATGAGCAGGGCATCAGCCTGTCGCGCCGGCGGATTACGTTATCGACGTCGGGTGTCGTGCCGGAAATGAAACGCTGCGGCGAGGAGCTCGGCGTTAATCTGGCGGTTTCTCTGCATGCGGTGAACAACGAAGTGCGCGATGAAATCATGCCCATTAACAGGAAATACCCGCTGGAAGAATTGCTCGCTGCCTGCCGGGATTATCCGGGGGCCAAGGCGTCGCGGCGGATTACCTTTGAATATGTCATGCTCAAAGATATAAATGACAGCGATGAAGACGCCCGAAATCTTGTCCGGCTGCTGAAAGAATATGATATTCACGGCAAGGTAAATCTTATCCCGTTTAATCCGTGGCCGGGGTCTGATTATCAGCGTTCCGATGAGGAACAAATCAAGAGGTTTTCGACCTATGTTTTTGATCAGGGCATTTCGGCGCCCATTCGCGCGCCGCGCGGAGAAGATATTTTAGCGGCCTGCGGGCAATTAAAATCTGAATCAGAAAAAATGCGTAAAAGTGAATTTTTGAAACAGCAGAAACAAAATGGAACCTCTTCATG
>JALSHF010000134.1 GCA_026982375.1 Emcibacter sp.
AATCAGCGCCTTTTGCTGATCATTCAAATCCCCTATACCAGACGGTGTGTACAGCAGGACATTGAAGTTCTGCGCGGCTGGCCCCAGCTTTCCCAGAGCCTCGAACACCACAGACGGATCGCGTTTATCACCGTATAGATAGCCGGCATAAAGCAGGGTGATTTTCGCATCATCATAGCTTTTGCGGTTTTCAGAATTAAAGTCTGCCGGATCGAAACCATTCATAACAAATTCAACCGGAATATCCCGTGACTTTTTTAGATGTTCCGCCCAGGTCTGTGTCACGGTCACAAGCCCCGCGCAATCTTTCAAGGCACGGTTTTCCAGAAAATGGTCAACATGGCGGCGCAGGCCCCTGCTGTCATAATAGGGGTGGTCGGTCCATAAATCACGGTAGTCATAGATAACCGGCACGTCAATCATGCGCCCCAGTCTGCTGGCCACCAGCATGGGGGTGAAGGGCGGCAAGGTGGCAAAGATAATATCGGGGCTCCAGTCCTGAAACATCTTCTTTCCGGCGCGAACCGCCGGACAGTACCAGCCCACAAGGTCATCGGGGATATTCGTCAGCCGCCGGTAGAGGATGCTTATTTTTGATTCTTTGCCTGATTGACCTTTGATCTGATCTGGCTCAGGGGTATTTTTTTCTGCCGCCGCATTGTTTTTTCTTTGGCCAAAAACGGACTTCAGGCTGTCCTTGACCCTTGACGGAAAGTCATTCACGTTGGAGGAATCTATATAATAAATATTTTCCCGGGAAACTTCCGGTACTAACACAGGCTCAAACATGTCATTCCGGGGACATAAAACCCGCACATCTTCCCCCTGATCCTCCAGATATTTAGCCAGCTTGTTCACCCGGCTTGCCGATGCCGGACTATAGGGCGGGAAATATCCGGCGATGATGAGTATTTTCACTATGGGGGACTTTCTTTAATGGGATAATTTTTTGGATCAAGCTTCATGAGGCTTTTATTAATTCAGCACATCCCTTCATAAAGCGATGATTAATAAGGGTCATACCCGCATTTTCATCCATCCATATTTTAACAGCATTCTGTTCTTCCTCGCGTATATAATCATCAAGAAAAATATGTGCCCCGCCTTTGAGGTGTTTGAATAAAAGAGGCCCTGCTGGATAACGGGCATTTTTTGATACCGACCATGGTGGGCCGTCAATGACAAGACCATCGAAACTCAGTTCCGGGATTTTCCCATCAATATCATACCAGCTATACAAGCTGTCATTGATTTTTATATCCACAAGCGGTGCCGTAATGACGGTGGCCCAACCTTCCAAACCATAGCTTTTAAGATTATTTCGCGTAATGTCCGCATATTCAGGCGAATTTTCGAGACTGTAGACATGGCCTTTGCCTTTTAATTTAAGAACCTGAGCTATGACAATAGTAGATATTCCCGAACTGCACTCCAGTATATTCTCCACATCATCACCAGAAACATAATCCGCGACCAACCTCAAAAAATCAGGCGACGCGGCAAACCCCAATGTGGGCGGCAAAACTTTTGGGAAATCCAAACCGCGATATAAAGCGTCAAGAGATTCAATATTTCTGACCGTGCTGATAGATTTTTCGGAAATTTCATCTTTAAGCGTCCAGCAAAAAGAATGAATTTTCTTAATTTTCCTGAATATAATCAAAAGAATAGCAATATTTATAATTAAGGTAAGTAGTATTATAGTTTCCATTTTTCTCTCTTTAGCTTCTTTGTTTAATACTCAAACTTTAAGCATTTTTGACATTAGTTTTTCCAATTTATCTACCCTGACTGCCCAATCATTAGATTTTGCAAAGCCAACCCTAGTTTCAACTGTGCCCTTACCATTGCCCATAAGTGACTTTCTTATGGCGTCTGCCCATTCATCTATTGTATGGCAGTTTATGATGATATCATCAAAATATTTTACCATAGATGGGGACGAGGCCGCGACGACAGGTTTTCCTGCGGCTAAATATTCATTTATTTTTAAGGGGTAGGCGGCATATGCCCATGCAGAATCATCCATGTTGTAGGGCGCGATGGTTACATCCATCAGATCTAAACAGCCGGGGATTTCTTCGCTTTTAATACGATCAATATGATGCACATTAAGTCGGCCAAAGTATTTTTTATAGAAATTAAATAGGGATGCATCTTTTTGAACTGAAGCTTCGCCTTTTGATCCAATCATCACAAATTGCACCGCAGGAAATTTTTCAGCTAATCCATCGAGTATTTCAAAATCCAATTTCCTGTTTATGGCACCAAGATAACCAATCCTAGGTGCCGGCAACTTTTCGATTTTATTGAAAGCAGCCCCTTTAACATAAGTTTTTTTCTCAAACGAAGAGAAGTCAACCGCATTATAGATAATATTAGGGGCAAGGTCTTTATTATCAATAGTTTCCTCCCATACAGCCTCAGAAGACGCCGTTATAAGATTGGCCTGTTTAACCAGGCTGCCAATCTGGGAAGATTTTTCCTTTGTGTTGCTGAATTTATGAAATAAATCATAGATATGAAACATCACATAAGATGCGCCCAGTTCTTCAATATAGGGATAAAAATCCGGGTGAAAACACACAATAAAA
>JALSHF010000135.1 GCA_026982375.1 Emcibacter sp.
CCCAGAACGAGAATCAGGGACGGGAAAAAACTAAAGAAAAACCCAAGGGTTCGTTTTTCGGGATCGGCAATATAACTTTTAAAATATAAAACCCGGCCAATGATGAAAATCACCCCCAAGCCAGCCGCCGCATCAGGCCGGACATAATAGGCAAACATCACCATGCCGGGAATGAAGAAAATCAACAGTTCAAGCGTATTTTCCTGCACCCGGTAATAGCGCTCAAAAATCGGGTCCCCCGTGACGGCGGGGGCAGCAATGCCATATTTACCGCGCGCCATGCCGACCAAAAAACTAAAAACAACATATTCCATCAAAGCCAATGCGATGACAATCGTCACAATTTCCATATTTTCCTCTTCCCTTTATTTATTATTTATAAAAATATTACATCATCATAACAGATCATCAAATTCTGCCTTGCCTTTGGTCAGGGCGGCTGTTGCGCCTTTGACCACATCCGGAAAGGACAACATACCTGCATTCCACGAAGCAATATAATCCAGACCCGCGGCCACAGCATGATCCCGCGTGTGATTGAGCATCTCCTTGCTGCCCGATATGGCCAAGGGTGACTGGGCGGCAATTTGCCCGGCAATGGTCATAACATGGGCCAAAAGCGTGTCATGATCAGGGGCCACATGGGTGACATAGCCGCTATTGAACGCCTCATCCGCCAGAAACTTCCGGCCCGTATAGGCCAATTCCCGCATCAGGCCATCGGGGATCTGGCGGGGCATACGTTGCAGGGTGCCAAGATCGGCCACCATGCCAATGTTGATTTCCTGAATAATAAAAAACGCATCCCGGCTCACATAACGCACATCACAGGCCGATACCAGATCAACGCCGGCGCCGAAACAGCCCCCCTGAACAGCGGCCAGAACGGGCACGCGGCATTTATCAATGGCCACAAACGGGGCCTGCAAAAACTTCACATGCCGGCGCAGCTTCTCCATAGCGCGGGCGGGATCCACATCCGGCGAAGGCATGGTGGATTGCAAATAGCCAAGGTCAATCCCTGAGGTAAAATGTTTGCCCATGGACGCCACCACCGCAACCCGAACATCCGGGTCGTCATTGATATGTTCAAACACCTGGGCAAATTCCGTCCAGAATTCTTCGCCAAGGGCATTGGCTTTTTGCGGATTGCTCAAGGTGATCTTCGCAATATGGTCGGCAATTTCAAGGGTGAATGACGTATAGTCCATGGTATTTTCCTTAAGGTCAGGATCATTTAGGCGCGAGTATAGGAAAAACCCGGCTTGGGGGCAAGTCTGTATCCAAGCAATAGAATCAAGATTATCAGATGAATCAGCGGCACAAGAATATCGGCCTTGACCATCATGAAATTATGAATCACCGCCAAGGGAGCAATCACATATATCACCCTGTGAAGCCGCCGCCAATTTTTACCCAGCCGCCTGATCCAGCCCCTGGTGGATGTAAGGGCCAGCGGCAATAATAACACCGCCGCCGCCATCCCAAACGTTATGGCGGGCCGTTTGATGATCTCCTTTAAAATAATCGCCCAGTCAAAATAATAATCCAGCGCCACAAAATTCACCAGATGCAGCATCACATAAAAGAACCCGTATAATCCGATCATCCGGCGATATTTGATAATATGGGGCCATTTTATAATGTGACGTAACGGCGAAATGGCAAGGCCGATAAGAATGAATCTTATGGCCCATTCGCCCGTATAATGATGAATATATTTAATGGGATTGGCGGTCAGCATATTATCCTGAAAATCATACAGCAACCAGCCTTGCCACATGAGCCACAAGGCCGGCGACATCGCCAATATATGCAGAAAAATTCTCATCAATAATATTTTTTCAGATTCATGCCGGCATACATATGGGCGACCTCATCGCCGTAGCCGTTGAACATCAAGGTATCCCGCCGCCTGAATTCGCCGATGCGCCGTTCGTTGGCCTGTGTCCAGCGCGGATGATCCACAGCCGGATTCACATTGGCATAAAAACCATATTCATGGGCCGCAAGTTGCCGCCAACTGTTGTTAGGCCTTTTGCTGACAAAACTTATCCGGACAATGGATTTAATCCCCTTGAAGCCATATTTCCACGGCACCACAAGCCTGAGCGGCGCGCCGTTCTGATTGGGCAGCGTTTCCCCATATAACCCCACCGCCATCAGGGTCAATGGATTCATCGCCTCATCCATGCGCAGCCCTTCGGTATAGGGCCATTTGATCGTCCCGCGCGACTGGCCGGGCATTTGTTTCTTGTCAACCAGAGTTTCAAAACGGATATATTTGGCTTTTGCGGTCGGGGAAAGCCGCTTGATAATATCAGATAGCGGAATACCTACCCACGGGATCACCATCGACCATGCCTCAACACAGCGCATACGGTATATCCGTTCCTGAAGCGCATGGGGCCGGATCAAATCATCCAGATCATAGTCGCCCGGATGATCCACATGACCATCGACCCTGACCGTCCATGGCCGCACTTTCATACGATGGGCATAGCGCGCAGGGTCATCTTTGCCCGTGCCGAATTCATAAAAATTATTATAGCTCGTCACCGCCTTATAGGATGTTTGCCGCTCATCCGTGTCATAGAGTCCGCTGCGCGTGATATTTTCCAGTTTCCGGCCATCCACTCTGGCGGCTCTGGCAGGGGATGCCCCAATGAGCCCGCCGCCAAAGGCCGCCAGACTGGCCGCAGCTGCACCAATTTTGACGCTATCCTGCAGGAATGTCCGGCGGCCCCTATAGGTTTTCTCTGAAGTGATCTCGCGGGTTTTCACATCCGATGATTTTAAAAATTTAAATAACATGGCCCTGTTGCTCCTTGATCTTTAGCAACCATACAGGCCATGTTCGAAAGAATCCAATAACAGCGCTTCACGTTTACGAGAGAATCCGCTATCACATGCCTGAAATATAAAGAAATATAAAGAAATATAAATATATTAAGGAACAACATGGCGCCTCCCCTATTGACAATAACCGATATGGCTCTGCGATTCGGCGAAAACCCGCTGTTTGACGGCATGGAGCTTGCCATTGGTGAACGGGATCGGATCAGCCTTGTCGGGCGCAATGGCTCGGGCAAATCCACCCTGATGAAAGTGATCAGTGGCAGTGTCGAGGCCGATCGCGGGGAGAGGTTCCTGCAACCCGGCTGTCATGTGACCTATCTGGATCAGGAACCAGACCTGTCCGGCTTTGCGACCCTTCATGATTATGTGGCCAGCGGCTTGACTCTCGCCGCCGAAGACGAGAGCTACCGCGTTGATATTATATTGGAAGAAATATTCTTGCGCCCGGGCCTTGACCCCATGACATTGTCAGGCGGAGAAGCCAGAAGAGCCGCCCTGGCCCGGGCCTTGATCAGTGATGCCGATATACTTTTACTGGACGAGCCCACCAACCATCTGGATATTGCAACCATCGAATGGCTGGAAGAAAGCCTGAAAAGCTATCGCGGCGGCCTTGTGATCATCAGCCATGACCGTACCTTCCTTGCCAATGTGACCAACACCACCTTCTGGCTTGACCGGGGGCGGGTTCGGCGGCTGGATAAAGGCTTTAAGCATTTCGATGAATGGTCAGAAACAATCCTTGAACAAGAACGGGTAGAGCGGGCAAAGCTTGACAAGCTGATTGATAAAGAAACCGACTGGTCCCATAAGGGCATCACCGCCCGGCGCAAAAGAAATATGGGCCGTATGCGCGCGCTTTGGGCCTTGCGTGAACAAAGGGCGGGCCAGATCGCCGTCACCGGTCAGGCAAAGCTTGGGCTGGAAAGCGGCAAGGCCGCAGGCAAAAAAGTCATTGAAGCCAAAAATATTTCCAAAGCCTTTGGTGACAAAGTAATATTTGATGATTTTTCCCTGCGGATCATGCGCGGGGATCGTATTGGCATCATCGGGCCGAACGGGGTGGGTAAAACCACCTTGTTAAAAGTGCTGACCAAACAATTAACATCTGATACGGGATCCGTAACCCACGGCACCAACCTGAAGATCACCTTCCTTGACCAGAAGCGCACCTCCCTTGATGAAGAACAAACCCTGTGGGATTTCCTTAGTGACGGCGGCGATCACCTTATGGTGCGCGGTCATTCCAAACATATCATATCCTATCTCAAGGATTTTCTATTTGATGCGGGACAAGCCAGAAGCCCGATCAGCTCCCTGTCCGGCGGCGAGAAAAACCGCCTTGTGCTGGCCAAATCTCTGGCTCTGCCCACCAACTTTCTGATTCTGGACGAACCGACCAATGATCTGGACATGGATACCCTTGATTTATTGCAGGATATGCTCGGCGAGTATGATGGCACCCTTATTCTGGTCAGCCATGACCGGGATTTCCTCGACCGGATTGTGACCTCTTCCCTTGTGCTCGAAGGCGACGGCAAGGTCACTGAATATCCCGGCGGCTATAAAGATTATATCCGCCAGCGCGCAAGCCGTAAAACCGAAGAAGCTCTCGTCTCTGCGCAAAAAAAAGCCGGCAAGGTCGCGGCCCCTCAGAAGCGCAGCGCAAAGCTGAGCTTTAAGCATCAGCATAGCCTGGAGAATATCCCCAGGGAAATTGCGGCGCTGGAAAAAACCATTGCCAAATATCAGGCAAAGCTGGCGGAAACAGGCTTTTACAATAAAGACCCTGAGGGGTTTCACAAAATCAATGCCGCCATGGAACAGGCCCAATCGGATCTTGCCGCAAAAGAAGAAGAATGGCTGGAGCTGGAACTATTGCGTGAAGAAATACAAGGTTAATATTTTTAAGGGGGTAATATTTTTTGTTTTTTCCATGAAAAATGCCGCATAAGTCATCTTATGCGGCATTTTACCTGACTGATATTCAGATCCTAATGAACCCCATGCATGCCTTTTTTCAGCAGCGGTGACAGCACCGCAAGGGCCAGGGCAATACCAAGGGCCAAAAGGCCAACATTGGTATAGACATCCATTTTGAGCGACAAAGCCTCGGCATTGCTCACGCCGTTCGCGCTGCTGGTCATTTTGGCGATCATGCCGGCGATATAATTGGCCGCTGCGGAGGCAAGAAACCACACGCCCATCATAAAGCCAACCATTTTAGCCACAGACAATTTTGTCACCACGGACAGGCCAACAGGCGACAAACATAATTCACCTGTCGTATGCAGTAAATAAAGCAGCACAATCCAGATCAGGGCGATTTTGCCGCCGTCTGCCAAACCCGCGCCATAAACCAGAACCAGAAAACCAAGCCCCACCTGCGCGATGGCAAGGGAGAATTTCATGGGCGTGTTAGGCTCCCATCCCTTACGGGCCAAATACACCCAGAGCATGGCGAAAAACGGGGCCAGCGTAAAGATGAATAACGCATTCAGGGATTGTAATTGTGACGCCTGTACGGTCATGCCCAATACATCGCGGTCAACACTTCTGTCCGCCAAAAGATTTAAGGAGCTGCCCGCTTGCTCAAAAAGCGCCCAGAAAATGACCGACATGAAGATCAGGAAGGACACCACAAACATTCTATCGCGCTCTTCCTTGCTGCATTTAAGGAAGGAATAGGCCAGAATGATGATCAGGACAATGGCCCCAAAGCCCCCGAGCAGTTGACCGACCAGCGCCTGATGCTGAACCAGTTGCCAGAAGACCAATACGGCGCCTGCGGCACCAATATAAATCATGACTTCGCGGCTCAGTCCGGCAAAAATCTTTTCCTTCAGTTCCGCCGGATTACGAGGCTCTGCCTTACCAAGAAGAAGGCCCTGCCATTTGAGAAATACGATCAGGCCAAAGAGCATGCCAACGCCCGCCGCGCCAAAACCGGCCCACCAGCCAACGGTCTGGCCAAGGTAACCACACAGCAAAGCCGCCGCAAAAGACCCCAGATTAATGCCCATATAAAAGATGGTGAACCCGCTGTCGCGCCTTGGGTCATCCTGTTCGTAAAGCGATCCAACGATTGTCGATATATTCGCTTTCAAAAAGCCGACACCAGTAATAATCAAGGCCAGTGACAGATAAAATATCTGAAGATAAAATTCATCGCGCACCACCGTTTCAACGCCGTTAATCATGGCCATGGTGGCGGGCAAGCCTTCGACCGCCATGCCAATATGACCCAGAACCAGTAATATGGCCCCCAGAGTCACCGACTTTCTGGCCCCCAGATAGCGATCCGATAAAGCACCGCCCAATACAGGCGCAAGATAAACAAGCGCGGTATATGCCCCGTAAATGGCGTAACTTTTTTGATCGGAAAACAGGAAATGCTGGGTCAGATAGAATATCAGCAGCCCCCGCATACCATAGTAACTAAAACGTTCCCACATTTCTGTGAAGAACAAAACAAATAACCCTTTTGGATGACCAAGAAATTCTTCGGGCGCGGCTTTGGCGGCCATTGCGGTATCAGACATGATTGTCCCCTTAACTATTCACATTGTTTTTTATCATTATGTTATAAAGTTGTGCAGTCTGGCAGAAAAGGAAACATCTGTCATCATTTGTTAAGGTCATCATTTAAAAAAAGCAGAATATTCTACGGAACCGCCCTTCACGGAAATATTATTTATCATATTCATGCTATGTTCCTGTATTTTCTTTTTGCCGCCGCCAGAATCGTTTAAACTTTGGTCATTATTTTACGGCAGCATACTTTCCAAATGGCTGAGATATGCCTTGAAAGCCGCCAGTCCTTCTGCGGTAAGCTGGCATAATGTTTGAGGTCTTTTACCCTTGAAATGTTTTATCACTTTCAGATATCCCGCCGCCTCCAGCTTGCTCAGATGCGTGGACAGATTGCCGTCGGATACATTGATTGATTTTTTCAAATGAGTAAAATCAATCGTATTTCCTTCGCCATCATCAGGGTCATTGGTCATATTACTGGTCATATTACTGGCCATATTACTGGCCATATTACTGGCCATATTACTGGCAAGACAAGACATAATAGCGAGCCGCACCCTGCCATGGATAACATCATTTATTTCTTTATGGTCAAAATTGGACACATTTTCCTCCCTATGCGCTTTCTTTTTCTGCCTGATCTTTTTTTGCCTGATCTTTTTTAGCCTGATCTTTTTTAGCCTGGGCCATCAACATAAAGCCCGGCAAGGCAAGCAGCAGAAAATCCAGTATGGCAATGGTCAGCAACAGATATTCATCGGCAAAGGGTTTTGTGACGAATAAAATCACCGCCGCCCACCAACCAACAGCCACAAGACGAAACCATTTGATCCCCGTGCTATAAGAGGCCCCATAAAAGGCAATGGCCATGACCAGAGAAATCACGTAACAGACTTCTATCCCTATATAATCCAGTGAGCCGGTCATGATCGCCAAAATATTAGCAAAAAAATACACCCCAAGCGTTATGCCTATCCCGGAAAAAAGATTTGATGTAATTAATTCATTGCCGAAAGCCGCGCCTTGTTCCCGGGACAATTGTTTCCCCCGAACAACCGTATAGAACACCCCTGATATAACAAAGAAAGCCCATAGATAGGGCATATAGGCAAATGGGAAGTTTCCCGCTATGGCAAGATATTGAAAAAAGGTTACGAAGGCACTTAAACTGCCCCATACGGCAAGGAATGATCCGGCCTGAGTGGTTTTCCTGCGGGTTTGTTCCATAACGCTGCGGATGAAGGCCAAATTTTCTTCGGCTGTAAAATTCTGTTGTGTCATATTAAAATTCCTTAAAATCAGCTTCTTAATTTACCGCCATATTCACCTGCGAATCATGACAAAACATTTATTACACAAATAACTTTGTTTTTCAAAGTATTTTTATTTTGCAAGTAATTTACACCCCCCTTAAACCGCCATATAAAAGATCATATACAAATGGCCATCAAACTGTCGGTCTAAATAATGGGCCAAATAATAAGCCAAATAATAAGAAAGAATAATAGGGATAACATAATGGTTAAGATCAGCAGTAATTTTGATGCGGGTAATATAGAGGTCATTGAGGCAGAAAATACGGGCAATATCCGGCTGCGTATTCGCAAGGATCATAATTCAGATTTTTACCAGTGGTTTTATTTTCGCCTCAGCGGGGCCAGGGGCCAGCTCTGCGCCATGACTATTGAAAATGCTGCTGGTGCCGCCTATCCGGATGGCTGGGAAAATTATCAGGCCGTCGCCTCTTATGATCGCGAAGAATGGTTCAGAGTCAGCACGATTTACCATGATGGCGAGATCACCATTCAGCATATTCCGGAAAGCGACAGCGTCTATTACGCCTATTTTGCGCCCTATAGCATGGAACGTCATCATGACCTGGTCTCTCAGGCCGCAGTAGATGAACGTGTCCATCTGAACGCTATTGGTGAAACGCTCGACGGTCAGGATCTGGACTTGCTTACCATCGGGGAAATGGCGGTCGGCAAAAAAGTCATTTGGGTCATCGCCCGCCAACATCCCGGAGAGACCATGGCAGAATGGTTTGTGGAAGGTTTCCTTGAAAGATTGCTGGATCACGAAGACGCCCTCAGCCGAAGCCTTCTTGAAAAGGCGGTCTTTTATGTGGTGCCCAATATGAATCCGGATGGCAGCCGGCGCGGCCATCTGCGCACCAATGCGGCCGGCGCAAACTTAAATCGTGAATGGGAAAATCCCTCCGTCGAGAATTGTCCCGAAGTTTTTTACGTGCGCGGAAAAATGGATGAAACGGGGATTGACCTTGTCCTTGATGTCCATGGTGACGAAGACTTGCCCTATAATTTCATCGCCTGTTTTGAAGGCATTCCTGATATAGATATTGCCCGCCTTGATCTTGCCTATGACTATCAACAATGCCTGATGCAGCTAAATCCGGATTTTCAAACAGAAAAAGGCTATCCCAAGCCCCCCGCAGGCACCGCCAATATGACCATAGGGACCAATCAGCTGGCACATCGCTATCAGGCGGTTTCTTTGACCCTTGAGATGCCCTTTAAAGATACCGTTGATACGCCAAACCCACAAACCGGCTGGTCACCGGAGCGCTGCCGCAAATTAGGCCACGCAAATCTGGATGCTATCGCGGCGGTCATTACCAGATTATAGGAAAAGATTATAGGAAAAGATTATAGAGTCGTAGCCCAACCACCATCAACGGTCAAGGTAACGCCCGTGACATAACTGCTGGCGGGGCAGGCAAGATAAATGGCGGCGGCCGCCATGTCTTCGGCCTCGCCAATGCGGCCCAAAGGCACCTGATCAAGCATCATTTGTTTATGATCCTGCAAAACAACTTTGGTCATTTCACTGGGGAATGCCCCGGGCGCAATGGCATTTACCGTGATTTTATCGCGCGACAACCGCTTGGCCAGAACCTTGGTCATATGGATAACGGCGGCTTTGCTGGCGGAATAGCTATAGGTTTCAAAACGGGGAACCGACAGGCCGTCAACCGAGGCGATATTGATAATACGGGCCAAATTCTTATCTGTATTTCCTTCTGTGGTTGATGCCCGCAACAGGGGCAAGAGTTTCTGCGTCAGGAAAAAAACTGATTTGACATTTATATCCATGACCTTATCCCAGCCGCTTTCGGGAAAATCATCAATGGGCGCAGCCCAGACCGCGCCGGCATTATTGACGAGAATATCAAGCTTTTCCTCGCGGCTGGAAATTTCGGCGACAAATTTTTCAATGCCCTCGCTTGTGGCCAAATCTGCTTGCAGGGCGATACATATGCCCTTTTCCGATAATATTTTTGCGGTTTCTTCTGCCTGTTCAATATTGCGGGAACAGATGTAGGTTTTAACGCCATTTTCCACATATCCCGCCGCAATCATGGCCCCGATACCGCGCGAGCCACCGGTTACCACCGCTATTTTCCCGGAAACATCGAATAGATTTTTCATGTGGCATCCTCTTGATTTTCCGGCAGGGCCTGAATGAAAGCTTGCCGCTCATTGCACTTATCCACAATGCGGTTGATATTGGGGAAATCATCCATGGGACAGTTAAACCGCCGGGCATTGTAAACCTGCGGCACCAGACATAAATCCGCAAAAGTCACCTGATCGCCATGGCAGAAGTCACCGGATTTTCCGTCCTGAAGCAGGATTTCAAAGGCCTTGAATCCTTCCAGAATCCAATGGTGGTACCAAGCGGTTTTTTGCGCGTCACTGGCACCAAGTTCAGCCGTGATATATTTCAGTACCCGCAGATTATCCACCGGATGAATATCACAGGCTATGATGCCGGACAGCTGGCGCACCCGCGCGCGGCCCGCGGCATCTTCCGGCAGCAGGGCCGGGTGCGGATATTCTTCTTCCAGATATTCCAGCATGGCCATGGACTGGCCCATGGCCACATCACCATCGGTAAAATACGGCACAAATCCTTGAGGATTCTTTTCCAGATATGCCGCCGCCTTATGCTCGCCCGCCAAAATGGACAGGGGGATATGCGTGCAATCCAGCCCCTTGACATTCAGGGCAATTCGCACCCGGTAGGCGGTTGAAGATCTGAAATATCCATAAAGTTCCATGCTTTTTCCCTCAGGGTGTATATTGCGTGACGACCTGATCAATGCGGCCAAAGATGGTCTTGCCCTCAGCGTCGAACATATCAATTTCCACCCGGTCGCCAAAGCTCATAAAGGGTGTAGAGGGCTTGCCGTCCTTGATGGTTTCAAGGCAGCGCACCTCCGCCAGACAGCAAGAACCGTCTTTCGAGCCTTCATTGGATACGGTGCCGCCGCCGATCACTGTGCCCGCCATAAGAGAGCGCGTTTTTGCCACATGATTGATCAGCTGGGCAAAATCAAAAGTCATATCCACCCCGGCATTGGGGGATCCAACAGTGGTACCATTGAGGATCGCATGAAGCGGCAGATGCAATTTTGTCCCATCCCAGGCGTCGCCCAATTCATCGGGCGTAACAAATACCGGTGAAAAAGCCGTCCAGGGTTTGGACTGGTAAAAACCAAATTGCTTGCCCAATTCCGCAGGGATTAAATTTCGCAAGGAAACATCATTCAAAATACTGATCAGCTTGATATGCCCCTTGGCGTTTTCCGTGGTCACACCAGCCGGAACATCATCGGTGATCACGGCCACTTCGGCCTCAAAATCTATGCCCCATGCTTCGGATTCCACCTCGATATCATCGCGCGGACCAATGAAGGCATCGGACGCGCCCATATAAACAAGGGGATCATTCCAGAAGCTTTCCGGCAATTCCGCGCCGCGCGCTTTGCGCACCAACTCCACATGGGTCACATAAGCGCTGCCATCAACCCAGTGATAGGCCCGGGGCAACGGTGAATCACAGGCCGCCGGGACAAAAGCTTCGCCGTCCAGTTTGCCCGCTTGTAAATCATCATAAATGGCGATCAGCTTTGGTTCGGCTTCCGCCCAGTTATCAAGGGCCGCCTGAAGGGTGGGGGCGACGGCTTCTGCGGATACATAACGGCTCAGGTCTTTGGAAACCACGACCAATTTCCCGTCACGTTCATGCTTTAATGAGGCTAATTTCATATCTCTGTTCCATTCCGTTAAATATCTTCCCGCGTCAATTGGGAATTATGACTTAAAAATCAGGTGACACAAAGCGCAAACTAAGGTTATTTTACACTTTGGCTTTAATATAATATATATTTATAGTTACAAATGAAACTTATTTCAAGATATTTAAGAACTAAAATATAAAAAGGCGGGTAATCCCATATGACAGATCATAAAGATAAAATGCTGGTTCTGGAAAATTTTTTACCGTACCGGCTGTCATATCTCACCAATATTATCAGCCATCAGCTGGCCCGGCTTTATACGACGCAATTTGATATCACGCCCCATGAATGGAAAATTCTGGCGATTCTTAATCGTTACCCTAATATTTCTGCGGCCCATGCCGGTGAAAAAACCGCCATGGACAAGGTGGCCGTCAGCCGGGCCGTGAAAGGATTATCTGAAAAAAACCTGCTTCACAAAATATTCTCCCCAGAGGACAAACGGCGTTCCATGTTGAATCTTACGGGCGAAGGCACAAAGTTATTCCATAAGATCGCCCCGCTGGTCACCGATTATGAAAATGCCTTGCTGGCCATATTAACGAAGCAAGAGCAGGGGCAGCTCAGCCAGATCCTCGACAAGTTAACCCGCCATGTGACAGCGGTTAAACCTTAACCCTCGCTCTCGTGAACGCAGCGATCAACAATATCTGAATTCTGCGGGAAATACTGATCAAACAGGGTGGCAATAGCCCGAAGGTAAGGCCGTCCGGCCTCTGTCAGGCCATATTCCCTCCCTTCGCGGTCAAGATAACCCACGGATACTAACCTCTCCAAATCAACTTTCTCAGCGGCAAAGTCATGCGCAATATTATGCTTTTCGGCAATGGCCCACGGGTCAACAGCAAAAACGCTCATCAGGGTGGATATAATCTCGCGGTACATAATATCCATGGCATCAACTTTCAGGCCACGCCGCGCCGGAAGAATGCCCTTCTCAAGGGAACCCACATAAGACTTGATATCCGGGCTGTTCTGGACATAACCCTCCGGCAGGGAACCAATGGCAGAGGCTCCAAAACCGATCATCGTCGTTGCGGGGTCCGCGCTATAGCCCTGAAAATTACGTTTCATGCGGCCTTCCTTGCGGGCGGTGATCAGACTGTCGTCCGGCAAGGCAAAATGATCCAGTCCGATGGCCTGATAGCCAAATTCCTGTAATTTCCGGCTTGCCAGTTCAAACATGGCTTGCCGCTCGGTTTGTTCTGGCAAGTGATGCCTGTCCATCATCTGCTGATGTTTTTTCATCCACGGTACATGGGCATAGCCGAAAAGCGCGATGCGGGACGGGCGATATTCATTGGTCTTAACCACGGTTTCCTCGATGGTCTCCAAAGTCTGCCGGGGCATGCCGTAAATCAGATCAAAATTAATATCCGTGATCCCCGCAGCCTTGAACCAGCGTATATTATCCGTAATAAGCGCATCGGGCTGAACCCGGTTTATGGCCTCCTGAACATGAGGATTAAAATCCTGTATGCCAAAACTTGCGCGGTTAACGCCGCTTTTTGCATAGGCCTTTACCTTGTCTTCAGAGCAGGTGCGCGGGTCAACCTCGATCGCAATTTCTGCATCCGGCAAAATATCAAAAGACTCCCGCACCAAATTCATCAGGCTCGTGAAAGAGCCGGCATCAATGATGGTTGGCGAGCCGCCGCCAAAATGAATATGGCTGATTTTCTTTTGGCCGGCAATGCCGCTGATCAAGTGAATTTCCTTGCGCAAAACCTCCAGATATTGCTGAACAGGTGCCATACTATTGGAAATCTTGGTAAAACAGCCGCAGAACCAACAGAGCTTTTCACAAAAAGGAATATGAAAATAAAGGCTGACCGGCTGGCCCTCTGGCAAGTTCTCAAGCCACTGCGCATAAAGCCCGGGGTCAAGCCCATCAAATTCCAGCGCCGTCGGATAGCTGGTATAACGCGGCAACCGGCGCGGCACATTCGCTGTTTGTGATTTTTTACGGTTTATTGTCATACTGATCCATATGCCACGACTGACGCAGAAAACCCTGATCCAGATCAAGAAAATTCCCTGAAGTTTCACAAGTTTAAGGATAAGGGGCTACATAAAGGCCTTATAAGCCATCATTGTGAAAGTATCTTTAATGCCGGGAATGGTCTGCACCCGGTCATTGATATAACGGCCAATATCTTCGTCTTCTTCCAGATGAAGCTTGATCATCAAATCAAAAGCGCCGGAGACCGAATAAACCTCTTCTGTCTCTTCAAGGCTGTCCACTATACATTCAGCAACGTCATAAACCTTGCCAAGTTCACATTTAATCTGTACGAAAATATTCTTCATCTTTACCGTCTTTAAGGTTATGGTTTTATCATCAATTCTATTATGCAGGAAATTACAGAGTAATGCCACGCTTCACAACAGAAATAGTCGTTCGTTTCAATCATGTCGATCCTGCGGGCATTGTATATTACCCCCGATATTATGAAATGATCAATCAGGCAAGTGAAATCTGGTTTGAAGAAGCCCTGGCTTATCCCTATCCAAAAATGTTCGCCGAGGGCTGGGCCGTGCCCCTGGCTCATCTGGAAAGCAGCTTTAAAAACCCCAGCTACCTTAACGACAGGCTGACATTTGCTCTGGGGGTTACCAAGATTGGCCGCAGCCGCATTGATCTGTCCATTGTCACGACCTGCAAGGATGAAGTCCGCTTCCTCACCCGCCAGAGCATTGTCTGGGTCAATCATAAAACAATCAAATCCGCCATGATCCCGGATGACATACGCGCAAAAATGGAAGGCTTCCTGCTGGACGAAGCCGAAGATATTTCCTTATAGAGCAGGGGGCGTTTACATATTCAACGCCCGCTGGCGCAAAATGAATCTCTGGATTTTGCCGGTTTCGGTTTTTGGCAGATTATCAACGAATGAAATTGCGCGCGGATATTTATAGGGCGCGATGGCCTGCTTGACGAATGCCTGCAATTCCTTGATCAAATCATCCCCCGCCTCATAACCGGACGCCAAAAGAATAAAAGCTTTGACGATCTGGCCCCGATCCGCATCCGGCGCGGCCACAACGGCGCATTCTGCCACGGCCGGATGATCCATCAGGGCTTCTTCCACTTCCGGCCCACCAATATTATAGCCCGATGAGACAATCATATCGTCATCCCGGGCCTGAAACCAGAAATAACCATCCTCATCCATTTTATAGGCATCACCGGTCACATTCCATCCACCCCTGACATAAACCGACTGGCGATTATCATTCAGATATTTGCATCCTGTCGGGCCTTTTACCGCCAAACGTCCGATCTCGCCCGCTGGCAAGGGGTTATCATCCTGATCCAGAATACAGGCTTGATAACCGGCAATGACTTTGCCCGTGGCGCCCGGGCGAATACCCTCCCCCGCCGCCGATATGAAAATATGAATCATCTCCGTCGCCCCGATGCCATCAATAAGCCGCAGCCCCGTGGCCGCCTCCCAGGCGTTAAACGTCGGCAAGGGCAAATGTTCCCCGGCAGATACGCAGGCCTTCAGACTTGATAAATCATGATCCGGCGCACTCGCAAGCATGGCGCGGTAGGCTGTCGGCGCGGTGAAGCTCCATGTCGCGCGAAAACGTTCGATGGATGCCAGATAAACATCCGGCGTGCCCGCCTCCAGCAAAACCGTGGTCGCCCCTGCATGAAACGGAAAGGCCAGCAAGGCACCAAGCCCAAAGGTAAAAGCCAAGGGCGGGCTGCCGATGATTACATCATCTTCCCCAATGCCAAGCAAGCGGTCTCCCACACAATGACACATGGACATGATGTCCTGATGATAATGCATGGTGCCTTTGGGATTTCCCGTGGTGCCGCTGGTAAAGGCGATCAGGGCAATATCCTTGGCGGCGGTATCCACAGGGTCAAATTCTGTGGATTTACCCCTCATGAGCTTATCAAGCGCGGCATCTTGGCCATTGAAATATAACAGTTGCTTTAAAAACGGTGCAGCGGCTTTTGCCGTTTCCAGTTCCTCTGCCAAGCGCGCGTCACATAAACAAAGGGCGACTTCAGCTTTCGTGATCACAGGGATCAAATCCCGCGCCCTCAATAAAGGCATGGTGGCCACGGCAATGCCGCCCGCTTTTAAAACCGCAAACCAGCAGGCAACCATCATGGGATTATTCGCGGACCGCAACAAAACCCGATTGCCCGTGATCAGCCCCATATCCTCAACCAGAACATGGGCAATCTGATTGGATTTTTCGAAAATCTCGCGGTACGTCCAGCTTTCATGGGGGGTTCTGATCGCGATTTTATCGCCGCGCCCCGCCGCCATATTTTTATCCAGCAATTGGCAAGCCGCATTCAGCCTGCCCGGAAATTCAAGCTCGGTAAAATCATAGGTGAAATCTGGCAGATCATCCTCATCCGGCATATTATCCGCCGCGAATTGATCTGCATAGGCCGTTAGCTCAGACATATATCAAGCTCCTTCTTTGCTGATACTGCCGTTTTTTTGATCCGCCGCCTTTTGCCGTAATTTTACAGCTTATTTTGCATATTGATAAGGGATTAAGGCTTGCCCTGCAATAATTATTTTCTGTACTTCCGACGCGCCTTCATAAATGCGCAGACTGCGGACTTCCCGGTATAGTCGCTCCACCACTTCGCCAAAAACCACGCCCTGCCCGCCAAAAATCTGAATGGCGTCATCAATGATCTTTTGCGAGGCTTCCGTAGCGTAAAGCTTCGCCATGGCCGCCTCGCGGGTGATGCGGTCCGCCGCACAGTCCTTGGCCCATGCGGCCCGATAAATCAGCAAGCCACTGGCATCAATATTCAGCGCCATATCGCCAAGTTTGCTCTGTATGATCTGCAAATCTGTCATCAGCCCGCCGAACATCTTCCGGCTTGTGGCCCGCTTCATGGCTTCGTCCATGGCCCGCTTGGCAAAGCCCATGGATGCCGCGCCAACGGTGGTGCGGAACACATCCAGCGTCGCCATGGCATATTTAAAGCCGCGCCCCTCTTCTCCGATCAAGGCCGATTTTGGCACCCGGCATTCTGTGAAGGTAATTTTGGCCAGAGGGTGGGGGGCGGTGACCTCGATCTTTTCCGCAATGGCAAGCCCTGTGGTTTTGGCATCCACGATGATCGCCGAAATGCCTTTGGTGCCTTCACTTTTCTCTTCTCGGGCAAAAACCGTATAATAATCCGCAATGCCGCCGTTAGAAATCCATGTCTTGCAGCCATTCAGAATAAGCGCGTCACCTTCTTCCCGGTAGCTGGTCGTCATG
>JALSHF010000136.1 GCA_026982375.1 Emcibacter sp.
CGCCGCACAGCCTTTCCCGGTCATAGTCAAGCAAATCCGCCGGGCCCATATTTTCGGCAATCAGAATAGCCTTGTCCGGCAATGTTTTTGACGCCGCCGTGCCGGCCAGCCCCATGAGATGCCGATTTAACCGATTGGCCAGATCATCCAGATCGCTCAGACGTTCCCGAAGATAGGGGTCTGATATTTTCTGCATGCGCACCTTGTTATTCAGCTGAACTTTTTCCACGGCGGCTTCTGCGGTCAATCCGGAATCAATGATATCTTCTATTTTTTCTTTCCAGCCTTTATCCTTGGCAAACAGCATGTAAACATCCAGGATTTCGCGATGTTCCCCCTGATGGCGGACATCTTCCGCTGACATCATTTTCTCTATCTGCTTCTGCAGGGAATCCAGCGCGCCCTCAAGGCGTATTTTCTCGGCGGGGACATTATCCGTTAAATGTTTGATCACTTCAATTTTGGGTTCGTGGAATACCGCCACCCCTTCGGCCATGCCCTCGGCAAAAACGCTGCCGACAAACCGGGATGTTGCCGCACGCTCCAGCGTTGCCTCCTGACGCTCCTGCGGGCTAAACAGATCACCGCTGGCCACCAGTTCCGCCAAAACCATCGCCACCGTCTGCAATGATTCTTCTTCTTCCTGTATATAGTGACGCTGGGTTTTATTTTGAATCACCAGAACGCCAACAACTTTACCAGACCGTAAAATCGGAACCCCCATCAGGGAATGGTAAATTTCTTCTCCGGTTTCCGGGCGATAAACATATTTGGGATGTTTCTTGGCATTGGATAAATTCAGAGGCATTGCTGTGGCCGCTACATATCCTACCAGCCCCTCACCCACACGCAGCCTTGTCTTGTGAATGGCGGATTTATTCAATCCTTCGGTGGCAAACAGCTCAAGAATTTCACCGCCGCGCATAAAATAAACCGAACAGACTTCGGCTATCATATTGTTGGCGACAAGGCGCACAATCTGCGTCAGGCGTTGCTCGGCATTATCGGCACTCGCCATAATTCCATGCAACCGTCTTAATAACTGACGCGGCGCATTATTTGTCGGAGCCACTATTCCCCTCCTCGAGATTGTCTCATACCCCCCCAAAAAACTCTTAAAGATGTATTATATATTATATCACATCACTTAACGGATAAATTATCACTTAAATAATCCGTGGCCTGCTCTACAAGCCCGTCAATAATTTCCTGCGTGGACTGCTGCGTCTTTACCAGCCCAACAATCTGACCGGCCATTAAAGAGCCGCCCTCCACATCACCGTCAATCGCGGCCCGCCGCAAGGCACCGGCCCAATAATGTTCAATTTCAAGCTGCGCTTCTTTCATATCCATCTGCCCGGCCTGATGTTTGGCAATGACGCTGCGCTGTGCCTCCAGAAATGACTCTGAGGCCTTGTTTTTCAGGGCCCGCACAGGAATCACCGGAAAACGCGGGTCGAGCTGTACAGATGTTATCGCATCCCGGCTGTTACCGCGCAGAAAAGCCTTTTTAAAATTTTCATGGGCAATGGATTCTGTCGCACAGACAAAAAGCGTGCCAAGCTGTACGCCAGACGCGCCCATCTCAAGATAAGACGCCATAACATCGCCCCGCCCGATACCGCCCGCCACAAAAACCGGGACCTCTTTGATATGGGGCAGAATTTCCTGCGCCAAAACCGATGTTGAAACAGGCCCGATATGACCGCCGGCCTCTGACCCTTCAATCACAAGCGCGTCCGCGCCAGACCGGATTAGTTTTTTTGCCAGAATGAGCGCCGGCGCAAAACAAATAACCTTGGCGCCGCCCTCTTTGATCCGCTTGATATCAGCCGCAGCGGGAATGCCGCCGGCCAACACCACATGAGATATCTTCTGACGCAGGCAAACATCGATAAGATCACTGATCATGGGATGCATGGTGATCAGGTTAACCGCAAAGGGTTTGCGGGTCATCTCTTTGGTCGCCGTAATTTCATCATCCAGCAAATCCGGAGTCATGCTGCCACAGGCAATCACGCCAAAACCGCCCGCATTGGATATGGCCGCCACCAGATTTCGTTCAGAAACCCAGCTCATGGCACCGCCCATAATAGCCTGCTCCGTGCCAAGGAAGTCTTTTCCCCTTTGCGATAATTCTGCCAATCGCCCCATAGCTGACGTATTCATTCCCATTCCCTTATTCTTTTCCTTGTTTATTGTTTGTTATTATTCAGAATCAAGACCAAAAGCGGTATGCAACGCCCGAACAGCAAGTTCATTATATTCCGCCCCGATTAAAACGCTGATTTTAATCTCGGAGGTCGAAATAACCTGAATATTAATGCCTTTTTCTGCCAAAGTCTCGAACATACGCGCCGCAACACCGGCATGTGATCGCATGCCAACGCCAATAACAGAAATTTTGACAACCTCTTTGTCCGCCATAAGTTTGGCATATTTCACATGGCCGCTCGCCTTCAGAATGGCCACAGCCTTTTCCACGTCGCCTTCCGGCACGGTGAAGGTCAGGTCCGTTTTCTTGCCGTCCTCGGATATATTCTGAACAATCATATCCACATTCACGTGACCCGATGCGAGCGGTCCGAAAATTTCTCCCGCAATACCGGGCGTATTTTCCACACCGACCAGAGTGATTTTAGCTTCATTTTTGGCATAGGCTATGCCACTGACGACTTGCTTTTCCACAATTTCTTCCTCATCAACAACCAGCGTTCCTGGTGTATTTGTAAAACTTGACAGCACCTGAACCCGCACACCATGATTCATGGCCATGGCAACGGAACGGGTTTGTAATATTTTTGCTCCCAGAGACGCCATTTCGAGCATTTCTTCATAGGTAATTTTATCCAGCTTGCGCGCCGAAGGAACAATGCGGGGGTCGGTCGTATAGACCCCCTCCACATCCGTATATATATCACATCGATCCGCCCCAAGGGCCGCAGCAAGAGCCACCGCAGATGTATCCGAGCCGCCCCGGCCCAATGTGGTGATTCGGTTGTCAGACGATATTCCCTGAAAACCGGCCATGACACAGACGATATTATCTTCGAGCCTGTCAATCATCTGAGCTGTATCAATATTTTCAATACGCGCAGAACTGTGAATATTATTGGTATGAAACGGCACTTGCCAGCCAAGCCACGACCGCGCCGATACCCCCATATCCTGCAGGGCCATAGCCAATAGTCCCGCCGTAATCTGTTCCCCGGCCGAAACAACCGTATCATATTCCCGCGCATCATGCAGGGGGGAGGCCTGCGTGGCCCATTTAATCAGCTGATCTGTCGTTCCTGACATGGCAGAAACCACAACGGCAACCTGATTTCCGGCGCGGGTTTCCTCTTTAACGCGCGCGGCAACAATGCGTATGCGATCAATATCAGCAACCGATGTTCCGCCAAATTTCATAACTATTCGTGACATATTTAACTCTTTTTTGCCTGTATCCTTGGCCTGGGCGTATAATGGTGGGCAGACTAAACCGCGCTATACATATATGTTTATGCTACTGTCGTGCAAGTAGACAATATAAAATATAATTTGATTTTCACTGGAATAAGATGAAACTTTGGTTAAATTAAGGACAAGTTCCCTTGCTGACAATCAAAAATAATGTGACCTGTAACCAGAATTGACCTGACGTAAAAAATGACAAAAAAACAAAAACATCCCGATTCTGAGCCTGATTTTGAGCCCGATCCTGAAAATATTTCTGCCTCTGTCGATCCTGATGAAGTGGCTCATTTTTCAGCAATGGCCGCCACTTGGTGGGATCCCAATGGCCCGTTCAAGCCGCTCCATAAATTAAACCCGACCCGCATTGCCTATGCAAAAAATGCCCTGTGCCGCCATTTTGGGCGGGATCCGCAAATCAATCTGCCCTTGAGAGGCCTGCGTATTTTAGATATTGGCTGCGGCGGCGGGCTTTTGTCCGAGCCCATGTGCCGCCTTGGCGCGACCGTCGTCGGGGCCGATGCCTCAGAAAAAAACATTAAAACCGCGCAGGCCCATGCGACCGAAATGGGCCTTGATATCGACTATAAAAATATCACCGCCGAAACATTGGCCGAAGCCGGCGAAACATTTGACGCCATTTTAAATATGGAAGTCATTGAGCATGTGGCCGACATCCCTTCTTTCCTCAACGCCTGTCACAGCCTGTTAAAGGATGAGGGCTGTATGCTGCTGTCAACGTTAAACAGAACGGCCAAATCATGGGCCATGGCCATCGCGGGCGCAGAATATATCATGCGGTGGCTGCCAAAGGGTACCCACGACTGGCATAAATTCCTGAAACCTTCAGAGCTTGCGCGCGCGCTGCGCAACAGCGGGTTTGACACCAACGATATCACAGGTATGGTCTATCACCCTTTATCCGGCCAATGGTCGCTGGATGACAAGGATTTTACCGTAAATTATCTGGTTCTTGCGCAAAAGACCCCTAATGCGTAGCGCCATAAAAAAATATCATCCGCTAATCTGGCGGCCCGGCAGTCAAAAAACCGAAGAAAGACATGTGGCCAGCGAAGTTCCCCTGGCCCTGGAATATAATTGCATCAGCCATGCCGTAATGATGATATCTCCCTTTGATATTAAGGACTTCGCCATTGGCTTTAGCCTGACGGAAGGGATCGTTGACGGACTGGAGAATATCATTGACCTCTCCATTGATAAAAAAGACAAGGGCCTTGTTGCCGCGCTGGAAATTAGCCCTGACTGTTTTGCCCGTCTGGATAAATTTAACCGAACCATGGCCGGGCGAACCGGGTGTGGTATTTGCGGAACAGATCGTCTTGATCATGTCATCCGGCCTTTAGGTCGCGTAAAAAGCCAACTTAAAGTTGATGCTGAAGTTGTCTATAGAAGTATGCAGAATCTATCAGAACGACAGGTTAAAAATAAAGAAACCGGTGCCTTGCACGCCGCCGCCTTTGTCACGGCTGATGGTGAAATTCTCAGTGTTCGGGAAGATATTGGCCGTCATAATGCGCTGGATAAGCTGATCGGCCATATGATGCAGAAAAAAATAAACCCGGCAGATGGTTTCGCCCTGATCACAAGCCGCTGCAGTTTCGAGATGGTTCATAAATGCGCAACCTTTGGCATTCCCCTTCTGGCTGCTGTTTCCGCCACCACTGGCTTGGCCGTGACTTTGGCAGAAGAAGCCGGGTTAACCCTGATCGCCTTTACTCGCAAAGAGGGTATGAATATCTATTGTGATCCGACAAGCCGGGTAATTCTATAGATATTTTTCGGCTGTCGCTAAATCTTCTCGTCTGTTGATGTTGAAAAACGGGTCGGGAGATATGTTGTCCCAGACAATTTCTTTATGGGGCTGCCCTGCAATCCATGCCATAACCCGCCGCCCGCCGCCGTGGATATAAGCCGCAAGATCATCTTTCAAATCTGCATTATAAATGCCCATTGTTGGGTGCCGGTGAATTTCGCCGTCAGCACCTCTTGATTGACAAATAGTAATTTTGGTATCGCCCGTCCGCACCGCCTCTATCAGCCGCGCCACATAATCATCCGGAAAAAACGGGCTGTCGCCGGAAAAGGTGATGATATGGCTAAAGTCGTTTTTTAAGGCCAGCCTCATGGCCGTTAATATGCCGCCAAGGGGTCCAATGTCTTTTATCTCATCAAAAATGATTTCCAGACCAAGCGCCGTTACCTGGGCCGGCAAGCGGGCCGCGTCACCGTTGATATTCAAGACCAGACGATCCACTTGTTTTTGCGCCCGGTCAATGATGTGACCCAACAGGCTGGACGAGCCGAAAGGCATTAAAAACTTGTCACTTTGGGTTGTGGGACGGCTATGGGCGGAAGACTTTCCTGCCGGCGCGTTGAAACGCCGGGATTTCCCGCCGGCGATGATCACCCCCAATGCCTTGAAGTCATCTTGGCAAAAGAGGTCTGACATTACCCTAGCTGTCCAGTTTTCCAAGGCCCGGCACAGGAAGAATATCAACGCCGTCATTCAAAAGATCTTCTGTTTCTTTCAGCGTTGCTTCCCCGTAAATGCCGCGAACCTCCGCATCACCATCATGGATGGCCCGGGCTTCCTTGGCAAATTTATCACCAACATATTCACATTCTTTTTTCACATGGTTGCGATATTTTTTCATGGTGTTATGCATATGATCAAGAGCGCGTTTCACATCATCCGCACTGGCTTCCATGGTTTCCGGGACATTTGCACTGGCTGCCACCATATGGTTTTCAAGCTGGTCAATATGAGAGAAGTCCGCCACGTCTATGGCCGCAACATTACCCTTGGCGGCAATATTTGGCGACATAAGTGATTTGGAAATATTGTTGTTGCCGCAAAAGGGGCATTCAACCTGATTTTTTTTGGCCTGCGTTTCATAGGCCTCGCTGTTCTGAAACCATGCTTCAAATACATGGTTATCTTCACATCTCAGGTCAAAAACTATCATACTTAAATCCCACAAATAATTACTTTTGAATGATTACTCACCCAACTTAAACTGACGATCATGGCGCAGTGACGGTATCCGTGATCTTGCTTTTTCAGCCAACGTCAGGTCGATTTGCGCCAATGTAACCCCCACATCACATCCGCCATCATCTATTATATTGCCCCAAGGGTCAACAATTAGTGAATGACCATATGTTTTTCGGCTATCCCCGCTGGCGCTCACATGACTTCCGGTTTGCGCCGGAGCAAATATAAAAGCCCCGTTTTCTATGGCCCGGGATCGCAGTAATATATGCCAATGAGCCTGTCCGGTCACTTCTGTAAAGGCGGCCGGCACTGTTAACATGCTTGCCCCGGCCTGCGCAAGCTTTCTGTATAAGTCGGGAAAGCGCACATCATAACAAATCGTCAGCCCCATGGGGCCCCAGGGCGTTTCCGCCAGCACAGCCCGTTCGCCCGCTGAATAGGCCTGGGATTCCCGGTATGACTCACCGCCCGGAAGATCCACATCAAACATATGGATCTTGTCATAACGGGCCGCAATATGGCCATCCGGGGAAATAACATAACAGCGGTTGGCGATTTTATCTTTTGCCTGACCTTTTAATTGGTCTTGTGATTGATCTTGTACCTTCACCGCCATGGAGCCGATCACGAGCCATATGTCCAGCTCCTCTGCCAAAGCCTGAAAAACCGGCAAACCCGGATCATTTTCTTCAAAATATATTTTGGCCAGAAGCGCGCCGCGCCCCCTCTCGATCAGGGTTGTCATTTCAGGCGTTATCACCATTTGGGCGCCCCCGGCTGCCGCGCGGCGGATCAGGCTTTCGGCAGAGGCCATATTTTCCGCCGGATCATTGCCGCTGGACATCTGAACAAGGCCTATGTTAAATTTATTTTGTGGTGATATTTGGGGCGTCATACCAACATTTCATCCAGCTTGCCGCTGCGTTCAAGCGCATAAAGATCATCACAGCCGCCCACATGATCATCCCCAATGAATATTTGCGGCACGGTGCTGGCACCGCGCGCCCGTTTTATCATTTCCGCCCGCTGATCCGGATTTCGGCCAATATCAATTTCTTCATACTGTTGGCCCTTATCTTTCAACAGGCTTTTCGCACCGGCGCAATAGGGGCAGAGCATTTTGGTATAAAGGGTAATTTTTTTCATGGTGAGCCGTTTCTGTTCTTTGTGGGTTGAGCATTTACTATGACTGGTATATTAGGGCGAACGGGTTAAAATTCAATGTTCATTTTCAACAGATTCTTTCAACAGATTCTGGTTACTGTCAAAATTGTCACAGGGCCGCAGCCACCGCGCTTTAAAATCCGCGCACAAGCCCCCGCCGTGGCGCCTGTGGTATAAACATCATCGATCAGGATGATTTTGCGGCCCCTGAAATCATTTTTACCCCCGAAATCATTTTTATATATATCCTTAATCCTGAAAGCCCCCGCCAGATTTTTCTTTCGCAGGCTATAGTTGCCTTGCTGGGGCGGCGTGTGTTTTTCACGAATAATCATATCCGGGCAATAGGGCAGCGCCTTTTTTTCAGCAAAAACCTTCGCGATCAGCGCGGCCTGATTATACCGGCGGGCGCGAAGCCTTTGCTTATGTAGCGGCACAGGAATAACAAGGGCATTTGACAGATCAAGCTGATGACTGGCCTGTATCAAAAGCCGGGCAAAGAAATCTGCATATTCCGTCCGGTCGCCATGCTTGAAAGAAAGGATCATGCGCCGCGACCCATCATCATAGCGCAAGGCCGCCCGCGCCAAATCAAATGCCGGCATTTTAACGCAGCATGATCCGCATAAGGAATGTTCCATCAGGTGATCAAAATCAAACGGGTATCCACAACACCGGCAGATCGGCCCTTGAATGAATGTCAGCTTTTTCCAGCAATTGGCACAGACCCGCCCCGCATCCTGCGCGCCCGTCCCGCAGGACAGGCATCTCGGCGGCAAAAGATGGTCAAGGAGCCTCGCCCCCCAGTGCGAAACATGTTGTTTTAGATTACTTTTTAAAATTAACGCCATTGGGTCTTTTCCCCGCCCGGCAAAAATGCCATATACACAGTATGACAAAAACAGAGCCCCCTGACAATCCGGCCTTTATCTTTGACCGCGCGGCCCTAAGAAAAAACCGGGACCGTGCCTCAAGGAATTTTGCCGACCATAATTTTCTCGTGCAGGAGGTCGCCGCGCGGCTCCATGATAAATATCTGGATATAACGCGAAATTTTCATCATATATTGGACCTTGGCTGTCATGAGGGGGAAATGGCGCGCCTGCTGAAAGATAAATTTGTCATCAGTCAGGATTTATCCCGCGGATTTTTGCAAAAGGCGGCCCAATCCTCTGGCGCAAGAGTGCAGGCGGATGAGGAACAGCTGCCCTACCGCCCGCAATCGCTGGATCTGGTCATCAGCAATTTAAGCCTGCATTGGGTCAATGATCTGCCGGGTTGCCTTGCCCAAATCATGCAGACCTTAAAGCCGGACGGCCTGTTTCTGGCCAGTCTGCTAGGCGGGGAGACCTTAAGCGAGCTGCGCCGGGTTATGATGGAAGCCGAAATGAATATCCGGGGCGGGGCCAGCCCGCGTGTCTCGCCCTTTATGGATGTGCGCAGCGGCGGCAGCCTGTTGCAGCGGGCCGGATTTGCCCTGCCCGTGGCGGAGGTCGACCGGATCACCGTCACCTACGAAAATGCTTTCAAACTGATGCAGGAATTAAAAGGCATGGGCGAGGGGAATATCCTCCTCAAACGGCCCCGGGGTTTGACGTCACGCCGCCTGATGATGGAATGCGCCAAAATCTATCACGAAAAATTCAGCGATTCCCGAGGACGCATCACCGCAAGCTTCGACATCATATACCTCATGGGCTGGTCCCCCCACAAAAGCCAACAACAACCTTTAAGGCCGGGGCAGGGCAAGGTTAATTTGACGGATGTATTTGGGGAAAAGAGTTAAGTAACACAGTTTTAAGTTGAAAAAATACCCAATTAAAATAATATGGTTATAGAATAATTTTTAGGGAGGGAAAGTTTATGCTGCCAACCATTAATTCCGATGATTACCCAGAATTAATATTCGCACTTGTTGGTGCGGTGGGTACGGATCTGAATAAAATACAAAAAATTCTAGAGGATGAGTTACAAAAAGTAAATTACGCGTCTAAGCATATAAAAATAAGTGGTTTAATTGCCGATACCCATGTTGGAAAAAATTTAAAATCAACATCATTAGAGTTTGAAGACGATAGAATTAATGCCTTTATGGACGCTGGGGATTCTTTTAGAAAGTTAAAAAGGAATGGCGATGCAGTCATTCGATTGGGTATTTCCAAAATACTTGAAGCTCAAACAATGCCTGATAGTAAACCTATGCCTATCCCACAAAAGGCATATATTTTAAATTCCTTAAAACATCCTTCCGAAATAAAAACTTTAAGAACAATTTATGGTGATGCACTTTTTGTAATATCTGTCTATGAGCCTAAAATTAAAAGAAAAGAGAACCTTGCAAAACTGATCATGCATTCTCGTAAAAAAAGGAATTACGATGATTTTTATCCCTCTGCGGAAAAACTTATTAAAAGAGATGAAAAAGAAGCTAATAATGATTTAGGGCAAAATGTACGTGATACTTTTCCTATGGGTGATGTCTTCATTGATGCTACAGAACATGAAAAAACTATAAAAATTCAAATCCAACGATTTATCGAATTACTTTTTGGCAACCCTTTTATAACACCAACAGTTGACGAATATGGTATGTTTCATGCCTTTTCAATAGCCTTACGGTCGTCCGATTTATCGCGACAGGTTGGTGCTTTAATAACAACGGATGAAGGAGAGTTCCTTTCAAGTGGCTGCAACGAAGTACCTAAATCTAATGGAAATTCTGTTTGGGAAGGCCCTGAATACAAACAAAGCTGTGATTATAGAGACTTTCAGGAAGGATATGATTCTAATGCGAGAATCAAAAATGAAATTTTCATGGAAATTTTTGAACAACTTAAAGAGCATAATTGGCTGTCTAAAGACAAACAAGAATTAACTAATATAGAGTTAACTAAACAGGCCCTTATGAAAGAATCGGCTTCAGAAAAGGTTGGGCCACTATATTCTGTACGAGCTACAAGTTTATTAGAATTTGGCAAGGTAGTACATGCAGAAATGACTGCTATCACCGAAGCTGCAAGACGTGGAATTTCAACAAGAAATATGCGACTTTACTGTACAACATTTCCTTGTCATATTTGCGCCCGACATATCATCGCTTCTGGAATTAAAAAAATTATATATATAGAGCCATATCCAAAAAGTATGACTAAAGAATTATATAAAAAATCTGTTAACGTAGACCATGATGACGAACATGATAATGACGCGGTTCTTTTTTATTCTTTTGTCGGAATTTCCCCAGAACGTTATATGCATTTCTTTAAAATGAAAGGTAAAATAAAAGATTCAACTGGAACTGTGAAAAAATGGACCCCCACAAATACTAAACCTATAATAACACCTGCTCGCGAATATATAATGTCAGAAATTGCACATATTGTTAATTTAGGGGATTCCAATTAAATTAATTATAGTTATACTAATATGATACTTAAATATCGGAGAACATTATGACTACTAAAAACTGGTTGGATAAGGTTATTGATGGTGCTCAAAAAGAGGTTGATACTTGGGATACACGGAAAAAAGAATCTATGCAGCGAGAAGCTGAAAAAACATACCGTCCGAATGTAAATACTTCATCTAATTCACAAGACAATCAAAAACATAAATAATCCTTTCACAAAAAATCGCGGATCATGGGGATGAGGGGTTCGTCGGCGGGGGGCATGGGGTATTTTGGCAGGTCCTGTATTTTGACCCATTTCAGATTTTGGCCTTCCCTCGCGGTGAGGATGCCGTCCCACTGGCGGCAGAGGAAAGTGGGCATGAGCAAATGGAAATCTTCATAAGTATGGGAGGCAAAGACAAAGGGAGCCAGACAGGCCTCGGTCACATCGATATTGAGTTCTTCGGTCAATTCGCGGATTAACGCCCGCTCGGGTGTTTCCCCGGCCTCTATCTTGCCGCCCGGGAATTCCCACAGGCCGGCCATGCTTTTGCCTTTGGGTCTTTGGGCCAGCAAAATACGGCCATCAATATCAATCATGATCACCGCAGAGACCAGAACCAGCTTCACAGGGCCCGCAGCGCGGTTTGGTATGTCGGGACAAAGCTTGCTCATATGTTTTTCCAGTCTTCAATCCTAAGGGCATAAAATTCGCTGCAGCCCTGCTTATGACCGCAGCGCACATATTCCGGCGGCGACATGCCGGCCTGTTTAAAGCCGGCCTTCTCCAGAATCTTCTGTGACCCGATATTATCGGTGGCCGTCTGCGCGACAATACGGGTGATAACTCCCGTCTTAAAGGCCGCCTTTGTGACCGCATTTAATATTTCGGTGCCAAGGCCGCGCCCCCAAAAATCCGGGCCTAATGCATAGCCAATTTCGGTTTCTTCTGTTGGTGAAAATATGCCTATATTGCCCGCCAGCCGGCCTGTTTCCTTGTCTTCTATGGCATAACAGAACGCGCTGCCCTCTGTAAATTCAGCAACGGCTTTCGTGATAAATGTCTCGGCATCTTTGGCCGTATAGGGAAAAGGCACATTGGTAGACAGCCATTGGGTGACCTGCCAATTGCCAAAGATTTCCACAAGTCCGTCCCGGTCTTTTGGCTCAAAGGGCCGCAAAATCAGCCGCGCCGTCTCTATCCTTTCTGGAAAACCCATGCCTCAGCTCCGATAATCCGCATTGATGTCAATATAGCCGTGGGTCAAGTCACAGGTCCAGACGGTGGCCGACCCATCGGCGATACCCACATCAACCGACAGGATAATATCCTGACCTTTCAGATGGTTTGTACAGGCGGCTTCGTCATAGCCTGTGGCTGCCATGCCCTGCTCGGTGACTTTCTGGCCGCCAATGACAATTTTGAGGGCATCCCGATCGGCGGCCTCCCCCGCCTTGCCCACGGCCATGACGATGCGGCCCCAGTTGGCATCTTCGCCCGCGATGGCGGTTTTAACCAGCGGTGAATTGGCGATGCTGAAGGCGATGACTTTGGCCGCGCGATTATCTTCTGCACCGGTTACGGTAATTTCAATAAATTTTGTCGCCCCTTCGCCGTCGCGCACCACCTGATGGGCAAGATCACGGAGCAGATCCTGAAAAGCCCGCCTGAAGTCCACGAGCGCCGAGTCATTGGCGTCCGTAATGGTGCCGACAGAGACCGCGCCCGTTGCAAAGGCCAAAAGCGTATCAGACGTCGAGGTATCGCTATCCACGGTAATGGCATTAAAGGATTTATCGGCGGCCTCCACAAGAATGGCCTGTAAAATATCCTGTGATATATCCGCATCGGTAAAGACATAAGCCAGCATGGTCGCCATGTCGGGCGCAATCATGCCGGAGCCCTTGGCAAATCCATTGATTTTAACCTCAGCCCCATTGACAAGCGCGGTGCGCACCGCCCCCTTGGCAAAGGTATCCGTGGTCAGAATAGCCTTTGCTGCCGCCGGCCAATTATCCTCCGAAAGATTTTCAACAATTTTCTGTAAATGATCATTTATTTTCTGGTCATCCAGTAATTCCCCGATCACGCCGGTAGAAGAAATATAAATCTCGTCCGCTGCGCAACCGATTTTGCGGGCAAGGGCATGAACCGTTGACATCATGGCCTTGTCCCCGGCTTTGCCGGTAAAGGCATTGGCATTTCCCGCATTCACCAAAAGCCCGCGCGCCATTTTTCCGGTGGCAAGATGTTTTCGGCATAGCCCAACGGGGGCCGAGGCGGTGCGGGACCGCGTCAGCACACCGGCCACAACCGCCCCGCCCTCAAAAGAAACACAAAGCAAATCATCCCGGCCCCGGTATTTTGTCTCTGTCGCCGCCGTGGAAAGCATCACCCCGTCAATTTCCGGAAAATCCGGCAGGCCCGCTGGCGCAAGAGGGGAAATCGCATCAATTTTGGTCATTTTTAAATCTTTACCTTCTTTATTGCATTATATAAGCGGCCAGAGAGAATATTGTCCATTATTTACCGCATCTTCTGGTAAAATAATGACCTTTATGATTTATTATACCGCAATATGGCGATCTGTCATTGACAGACTGCATGGACGCTCTTATCTGTTCTTAGGTAATATTTATAGCCTAAAGATATAGTCGCCCAGGAAAAACTATAGACTGGCCACACAACCCGAGTAAGGAATTAAAATGTTGGGAATGGTTAAGATTGCCAAAAAGATTTTTGGAACCGCCAACGACCGCTATATCAAATCTCTGCAACCGCAGGTCAGGGCAATTAATGCCCTTGAAGAAGACATGCAGAAACTGTCTGATGATGAACTTCGGGCCAAAACAGACGAATTTCGCGACCGCCTGAAAGAAGGGGCCAGCCTGAACAGCCTCCTGATAGAAGCCTTTGCCGCCGTGCGCGAGGGGGCCAAGCGCTCTCTGGGCCAGCGCCATTATGATGTGCAGCTGATTGGCGGTATCGTTCTTAATGGCGGAAAAATTTCCGAAATGAAAACCGGCGAGGGTAAAACCCTTGTCTCCACATTGGCTGGTTACCTGAACGCCTTGCCCGGCAAGGGCGTTCATATCGTCACCGTCAATGACTATCTGGCCCGCCGTGATGCGGACTGGATGGGACAGGTCTTTAATTTCATGGGCCTGACCACGGGCTGCATCGTCCCGAATATGAGCGATGAAGACCGCAAAGCCGCCTATGCTGCGGATATTACCTATGCAACCAATAATGAGCTTGGTTTTGATTATCTGCGTGATAATATGAAGTTCCACCCCGATGCCATGGTTCAAAGGCCGCCCGCCTTTGCCATCGTGGACGAGGTCGACAGTATTCTTATTGACGAGGCGCGCACGCCGCTGGTGATTTCCGGCCCGACCGAGGATAAGTCAGAGCTTTATGTCTCCGTCAATAAAATCATTCCCGAGCTGGCCGCAGAAGATTATGAGGTTGATGAAAAAGCAAAATCTGTCTCGTTAACGGAAGAGGGGATGGAGAATCTGGAGCAGATTCTCATCAAGCACGAATTGATCAAGGGCGATAATATGTATGATTTCGGCAATGTGGCCGTGGTTCATCATGTGAATCAGGCCCTGAAGGCGCATACATTATTCACCCGCGAAAAAGATTATATCGTCAAGGATAACGAGGTTATCATCATTGATGAATTTACCGGACGCATGATGGAAGGCCGGCGGTATTCCGATGGCCTGCATCAGGCGCTGGAAGCCAAGGAAGGCGTGGAAATTCAGACGGAAAATCAAACGTTGGCCTCTGTTACATTCCAGAATTATTTCAGGCTTTACCCGAAATTATCCGGCATGACCGGGACGGCGGCCACAGAGGCGGCGGAATTTGGCGAGATTTATGGCCTTGATGTTGTGGAAATCCCAACCCATCTTCCCGTTGGACGGCAGGATGATGACGATGAAATTTACCGCACCGCCACAGAAAAATTTGAGGCCATTGTCAATCAAATCGAAATTTGCCAAAAAGCCGGCCAACCCATTCTGGTCGGTACCGTCAGTATTGAACGGTCTGAATATCTGTCCGATATGCTGAATGAGCGCAAAATTGTCCATAAGGTGCTGAATGCAAAATTCCATGAGCAGGAAGCCTATATCATTGGACAGGCCGGACGGTTTAACGCAGTGACAATCGCCACCAATATGGCCGGGCGCGGAACCGATATTCAGCTCGGCGGCAATCTTGATATGCGGCTCGAAGCGGAAATTGATGACATTGACGAGGCCGCGCGAAAAAAATCTGCCGAAAGAATCACGGCAGAAGTCGCCGAAGAAAAACGCAGGGTTCTGGAGGCCGGCGGGCTTTATGTTTTGGGGACAGAGCGCCATGAAAGCCGCCGCATTGATAACCAGCTGCGCGGCCGGTCCGGCCGTCAGGGTGATCCCGGACATTCAAAATTCTTCCTCAGCATGGAAGATGATTTAATGCGGATTTTTGGCGGAGAGCGCATGGATGGCCTCATGCAGAAATTCGGGTTTGAGGAGGGGGAATCTCTGGTTCATCCCTGGCTCAATCGGGCTGTTGAAAAGTCACAGGAAAAAGTCGAAGCCCGCAACTATGAAATCCGTAAAAACTTGCTGAAATTCGATAATGTGATGAATGATCAGCGCAAAGCCATCTATGACCAGCGCCGCGATGTGATGGTCAGCGATGACTTGACCGAAACATTAACCGATATGCGCGTTCAGGTGGTTGATGATCTCGTGACAAAATATATCCCGCCCCGGGCCTATCCCCAGGATTGGGATATAGCTGGCATGAGCATCGAAGCCACCCGGATTTTCAGCCGGGACTTCGGACTCAAAGAATGGGTCAAGGAAGAGGGTATCGACGCGGATGGCTTTGAAGACCGCCTGATTGACGAGACGGATCGTTTTATGGCAAAACGCGCGGCCGATTTCGGGCCGGATATCATGCGGCAGGTAGAACGCAGTATTTTGCTTCAGGCCATTGACCGTTACTGGAAAGACCATCTGGCGCAACTGGATCATCTGCGTCAGGTTATTCAGCTGCGCGCTTACGGCCAGCGTGACCCGCTCAATGAATATAAAACAGAAGCCTTCGCCATGTTTGAAACCATGCTGGAGGAAACCCGTGATAATGTGGTCATGCTGCTGTCCCATATTGAAATTCAAACAGAACAGCCCGTGCCCGAGCTGAAAGAACCCGATCTTTCCGTGTTAAATACGAGCCACAAGGACGCCGCCACCGGTGAAAATACTGCTCTCAATCCCAATGATCCAAAGTCATGGGGAAATGTCCCGCGCAATGCACCCTGTCCTTGCCGCAGCGGCAAGAAATACAAACATTGCCACGGAAAAGTCGTCCCCAAAGTCGGCCGCAACGACCCCTGCCCCTGCGACAGCGGCAAAAAATACAAACATTGCCACGGGGCGTTGTAGCGCTCTCGTGGGAGTTGCCTGTCGGCCTTAGCTAATAACGGCTAGATTACAACCCGACCTTGCCTAAATTTAGGCCCATGTTGAGGAATTTTTCGCGGCGGAGGGTTTTGAGTTTTTCGCCGCTAAGGGCGGAAAGTTCGCTGAGGGATGCTTCCAGTGACTTTCGGATCGCCTTCATGGCAAGGGCGTGATCCCGGTGGGCGCCGCCGACCGGCTCGGGGAT
>JALSHF010000137.1 GCA_026982375.1 Emcibacter sp.
CGAAAGCGTCAAACAAATGCTCGGCAGCCCGTCTACAACCGCGACTTTCGATAATGACAACTGGTATTATTATTCCAAAAAATCAGAAAGCCTGGCCTTTTTCAAAGAAAAAATCACAGAACTGAATATTATCGCCGTTCGTTTTGATGAAGATGGCTATGTGACCTCTGTTGATAATTATACCCTTGATGATCACAATGACATCAGCCCGGTCGGCGATACGACAAAAACCCATGGCCGTGAGCTGAGCTTTATTCAAGAGTTGTTCGGCAATATTGGTCGTTTTGGAGCCGGCGGCCCTTCAAATGTCCAGCCCGGCAATTGAGGCCTAGAATTGCTTGACCTGCACGACCATGACATCCAGCACCAGTGGTTTTTCAAGAATTTTATTGCTGATATCCTTTATGTCGCTCTTTAACATTGGATAATCAATACTGTGAGGGTTATCTTTCTTGCCAATGGATTTTCCGCTGAAATGGCGCAAAATGGCGTCCCTGATCTCTGGCATATTAACAATGACCTCCATTTTATTATCATCACCATCAACTTTAATTGAAAAATCCGCCAGAAGATTGCCAACGACACGCCCGTTAGATACAAGAGGAATATTCACCCGTTCCACTTTGACAAACTGTGCGTCTATCTTTGGCTCTTCTTCTTTTACGATGATTTCTTCGACCTGCTCAGCTGGCGCATCAGATCCGCTTAACATCATAAATGCCCCAAATCCGCCCCCGCCGCCAAGCAAAAGACCAAGCAGCAGACCGATGACAAGAAGTTTCTTACTGCCGCCCTTTGGTTTTTCTTCTATCGGGGTATCTTCATTCTCTGCTTTTTTATCTTCTTCTTTTGCCATTTCGAAATCCTGCTGCTTATATCAAAAATGCCTAAATCCCTGATCATCATCTTGTAATAAATTTATGCCGTCTCGGTTCTTTATAATCACATTTTTTTTTGTGGTGACATGGCCAATTTTTGTTAAGGCAAGATTAATATCCCGCGCTGTTTTTTCAATTTTACCGTCCATATCTTTCGGTGCGGTAAAAAGCAGCTCATAATCGTCGCCGCCATTCCAGACAAGCTTTTTATACGCCGGGAAACTTTCTAAAAGCTTACCAACCTCGTCGGAAAGTGGAATTAATTCAGCGTCAATTTCTGCACCAAAGCCGCCCAAGTCACAAATATGGCGTAAATCCCCGGCCATCCCATCCGAAATATCCATGGTGGATGTGGCTATTCCCCATAGTCTTTGCCCGAGCTCCAGCCTTGGGCGGGGCAAGTGATAACGATCAATCAGCGGCTGGGTGACAGATGTTTTTGCTGCCCTAAATTCATCCTTAAGGCATTTAAGTCCAAAGGCACCATCCCCCAACGTTCCCGACACATATATATTGTCCCCGGGTTTCGCGCCGCGCCGCCTTAAGGCCTGCCCCCTGTTCACAATGCCAATAGCCGTCAATGAAATCATCAGCGGCCCGGATGTTGATACGGTATCACCGCCATATAAAGACCAGCCAAATTCTTCCTGATCCCGTTTCAGACCGCTGGAAAATTTGGCCATAAAACCGTCAATATTTTCCATGTCATTTGGAAAAGCAAGCGCCAGAAGATAGCCCAGCGGCTCCGCGCCCATCGCGGCTAAATCTGAAAGATTGACCCGCATGGCTTTACGGGCAATAAAGTCCGGCGGGTCATCTGCAAAAAAATGGACATCCGCGATAAGCGCATCTTTGGTAAAAACCAGATCTTTGCCCTCAGGCGGGGTCAGGACAGCGGCATCATCGGTCAGGCCATAGGCACCCACGCCTGACAAGGGGGCTAAATATCGCGATATGAGATCAAATTCACCTGAACTCATTTGCATGCTCCCAAAAAATTAGAGTTATATTCGGATAGTCTTCGCAAGTTTATCCAGCACACCATTGATGAAACCGGGCTTGCTGTCATCAAAAAACGCCTTGGCCACATCAACATACTCATTAATAATAACAGAGGTAGGAATATCAGGACGGCCCATTAGCTCATAGGTTCCTGCCCGCAGAATTGCGCGCGCAACGGGTTCAATACGGGCCAAAGTCCAGTCTTCTGATAATGCGCCGGCCACATGCACGTCAATATCTGTCATTCTTTCTTCAACAGCTTTGACAAGATCATTAAAAAACACAGTATCCGCCGCGGCATAATGATCGCCATCAATGACCTCACCCAGGCGACAATCAATAAATTCAGCAATGACCTGCTGCGCTGACTGATCGCCAATATCCATCTGATACAGCGCTTGCGCCGCGCCCAGCCTTGATGCACTTCTGGCGCCGCCCTGCTTGGCTGTCTGTTTGTTGGCCTTTTTACTCATTACTCAATCAGTCCAAATTTTTGTTTCAATTCAATCATTCTAAGGGCAACTTCTGTAACAAAGCCGCCTTTATTGCCTTTGTCCACTGAGGCCCGAGCCCAAGCCTGATCACGATTCTCAACGGTCAATACACCGTAACCTATGGCAAGTCTATCTTTGATTGCCAATTCCTGCAATCCCCGCGCAGTTTCACCGCAGACATAATCATAATGGGATGTTTCGCCGCGAATAACGCAGCCCAAGGCCACATAACCATCATAATTTTTGCGCCCCGCAGCATCATTGGAATTTTGGGCGGCATCAGCGGCAAAGCGAATGGCCGCCGGAATTTCAAAAGCCCCCGGCACACTGATCCGGTCATAGGTTGCGCCAGCTTTTTCCAGAGCGTCAACAGCGCCTTTGATCAATTCGTTGGTTATATCTTCGTAATAGGGCGATTCTACGATGAGCAGATGTAATGGCAACAAATGTAATAGCTTGGACATATTATTCTCTATTGTTAATTTTTGATCTTAACTTCGGGCAATTATTTACGTATCAGACCCACATCAATAGATGGGTCAAATTTACGTTGCTCTACGATATTCAGGCCATAGCCTTCAATGCCAACAACATGTTGTTCCGTATTTGACAGAAGGATCAAATCCTTAACGCCCAAGTCCACCAATATCTGCGCCCCGATACCATAATTCCTCAGGAAGCTTTCCGAGGATATGTTTTTCTTGCCGGTTTTACGGGCGATCTGGTCTGTAATAATGGTACTGGAAGATTCTCGCAAGTAAACCACAACGCCGCATCCCTCTTCGCCAATTTCTGTCATGGCCCGATTTAACTGGCTTCTTCGCGCGCCCTTGGCACTTAATAGATCATCAAACATATTGAACGGATGCATACGCACCAATACGGGCGAATCTTTTGTGGGGTTGCCTTTGACGAGTGCAAAATGCTGGGTATGGTCATCTTTCACTTCATAGACCCGCAGTTTGAACTCGCCGCCATATTCTGAATTTATGACGGTTTCCTCTATACAGCCCACAAGGTTATCAACTTTTCGGCGATAGGCTATCAAATCGGCTATCGTTGCGATCTTCAGTTCATGTTTTTTAGCAAATTCTATAAGATCCGGCAGACGGGCCATGGTGCCATCATCATTCATGATCTCACAAATCACGCCGGCGGGAATAAGGCCTGCGAGACGGGCCATATCAACGGCGGCTTCCGTATGTCCCGCCCTGACCAGAACGCCGCCGTCACGGGCGACAATGGGGAAAACATGCCCCGGCGAGACAATATCATCGGCCCCCAGATCAGCATTTATGGCGACGGCAATTGTATGGGCCCTGTCTGCGGCTGAAATACCTGTCGTAATGCCTTCTTTAGCCTCAATCGAGACGGTGAATGCCGTATTATTCCTTGCCCTGTTATTGATACTCATAGGCGGGAGGCCAAGTATTTCGGCCCTTTTTCTATCCACTGTCAGGCAGATCAGGCCACGACCATATTTTGCCATAAAATTAACCGCATCCGGCGTGGCCATTTGAGCGGGAATAATCAGGTCACCCTCATTTTCACGGTCTTCATCATCAACAAGAATAAACATCCGGCCATTTTTAGCGTCTTCCAAAACATCTTCAATGGGGGATAAAGAACTATGTGGCATATTAAAAAAACTCTAATTCGTTAAAATTATTCATGGATTCTGGCATTCATTCATTCTGGCGACATATCGCGCCAGAACATCTATTTCAAGGTTAACTCTATTGCCTTTTTGCATCTCGGAAAATGTTGTTTTTTCCTGTGTGTGGGGAATTATATTGATACCAAAAAAGCTTGTTTTATCTTTTTCATCAATAACTTCATTAACGGTTAAAGAAACACCATTGATGGTTATTGATCCCTTTTCAGCAATATATTTTGTCAAATTGGCGGGCACAGAAAAACAAAATCTTTTACTTTCACCCTCGGGCGTGATTGATAAAACCTCTCCCACGCCGTCCACATGACCTGTAACGATATGTCCGCCAAGTTCATCGCCGACCTTCAAGGCTCTTTCAAGGTTTACCGGCACGCCCTCTGTCCAGTCCCCAAGGTTACTACAGGAAAGCGTTTCGGCTGACACATCAACGGCAAACCAGTCATCCCCCTTATCAACAACCGTCAGGCACACCCCTGAACAGGCAATAGAGGCCCCAATATCAATAGTATTGGTATCAAATAAAGTATTTAACAAGATGCGCGCATCGCCATTTCTGGAAATTTTTCTGATGGTACCAACGTCGGTGATAATTCCGGTAAACATTTTAGATCCTATATTCCTGCCAAATATCTTTTCCGGTGCGGCCTGTTCGAATCAATGAAAATTGCGGCATTTTCAGCAATTCAGTTAACCCGATTGAGGATAGTGCCGGCAGTCCATCACCGCCAATAATATCTGTTGACCGGAACCAATATAGTCGGTCTACCAGACTTGCTTTGATCAGGGAAGCATTAACTTGTGCGCCGCCTTCTGACAATATCCTTGTCAGGCCTTTTGCCGCGAGCATCGGCATCATTTTTTCCAGATCAATTTGGCCTTTTTGATTTAAATCACAACAGATGATTTGCACAGATTTTTTCTCAAGCAGAGCTTTCTTTTGATCATTGCCCTGCCCGGTTATTATCCACGTGGGAATGCTGTTTGCAGTATTCACCACAGTGCAATCATCGGGCGTTCTTAAACTGCTGTCCAGAATAATTCTGACGGGAGAGCGATTTTCAAGGCCCGGAAGCCGGCAATCCAGAGACGGATTATCCGCCAGAACCGTCCCGACACCAACCAGAATAGCATCATGATTTGCCCTGAGCAAATGCCCCCGCCTTCGCGATTCCGGTCCCGTAATCCATCCGTCCTGGCCCGAAGACGCGGCAATCATGCCGTCCAAAGAGGTTGCCACTTTCAGGGTGACAAAAGGCTTGCTTGCCGTAATCCGCTTGAAAAAACCCTGATTTATGGCTTTTGCTTCTGTTTGACAGACCCCCAAATCAACCTGAACAGCCGCTTTTTTCAAGATTTCCATACCTTTACCCGAAGTACGTTCATCCGGGTCTATTGTGGCCACAACCACTCTTGATATTTGGGCCTTCAACAGCGCTTCGGCGCAGGGCGGGGTTTTGCCATAATGGGCGCAGGGCTCCAGAGTCACGTAAGCCGTAGACCCTTTTGCGGCCCTGCCCGCCTGCTTCAGGGCCGTTATTTCGCCGTGCGGTTTGCCCCCCTGGCCCGTGTAACCGCGCCCAACAACATGACCTTTTTGATCAACAATGATACATCCAACAGACGGATTGGGCCACGTACTTCCCAGCCCCCTGCGCGCAAGGCCAAGGGCCATTTCCATATAATGACTGTCGGTTTTCTGTTTCAAGTTTAACCTGACTTATTCACTTTGAACCTATTCATTTTGGACGGGGTCCGCAATTTGCTCGACAAATTTCTCGAAATCCTGAGCTTCCCTGAAATCCTTATAGACCGAAGCATATCTTACATAGGCTACGGTATCCATACTTTTGAGCCCTTCCATGATCAACTTGCCGATATCCTCTGTCTGGACCTCTGATTCACCAAGGCTTTCCAGTTGCCGGACGATCCCATTGATTAATAGCTCAATGCGGTTTTCTTCAATGGGCCGCTTGCGAAGGGCGAGATTAACGGATCGCTCCAGTTTGACCCGCTCAAAAGGAACTTTCTTGCCACTTTTTTTCGCAACGACTAATTCGCGCAGCTGCACCCTCTCAAATGTGGTAAAACGTGCGCCGCAGCCATTACAGGATCGCCGGCGGCGGATGGCCGAATTATCCTCGGTCGGGCGGCTGTCTTTTACCTGAGTATCGTCATTTCCGCAAAATGGGCACCGCATATATTAATTCCTTATAAATCTGGCCTTAAAAATATTCAATAAATTGGAAAATCTTTACAAAGGGCTATAACCTTTTTCCGAACGGCCTCTTCTGCGGCACTGTTATCATCGGGATTAGCGCGCAGGCCTTCTAAAATTTCAATAATGAATTCCCCAATCATTTCAAATTCTTTTGTGTTAAAACCACGGGTTGTTCCGGCCGGCGAGCCAAGACGAACGCCGGATGTCACCATGGGTTTTTCAGGGTCAAAGGGAACACCATTCTTGTTGCAGGTTATATTGGCCCGGCCCAGTGAATTATCCGCGTCACGGCCTGTTAAACCCAAAGGCCGCAAATCCACAAGCATTAAATGTGTATCCGTACCACCGGATACGATATCGCAGCCGCCTTCCTTAAGCCGCGCTGCCAAAGCACGCGCATTGTCAACAACCCTTTTTGCATAGTCTTTGAATTCCGGCCTTAGCGCCTCTCCAAAAGCAACGGCCTTTGCCGCGATCACATGCATTAATGGCCCGCCTTGCAAGCCCGGAAATACCGCAGAGTTAAATTTCTTGCCCAAATCAGGATCATTGGTCAAAATCATGCCGCCGCGCGGGCCGCGCAATGTCTTGTGAGTTGTCGTGGTCACAACATGGGCATGTTCCAGCGGGTTTGGATGAACGCCGCCGGCGACCAGACCCGCAAAATGGGCCATATCAACCCAAAAATAAGCCCCGACCTCATCGGCGATTTCCCTGAAACGCTTAAAGTCAATGAAGCGGGGATAGGCCGAACCCCCGGCAATGATAATCTTTGGCTTATGTTCCTTCGCGAGGCGTTCCACCTCATCAAAATCAACCATGGCATCATCTTTGCTCACACCATATTGAACCGCATTAAACCATTTGCCTGACTGGGCGGGCGGCGCGCCATGGGTTAAGTGGCCACCAGCCGCCAACGACATGCCAAGAATAGTATCCCCCGGTTGCAACAAGGCCAGATTAACCGCGCCATTTGCCTGTGCGCCTGAATGAGGCTGAACATTGACATAGGCTGCATTGAAAAGCTTTTTTGCCCGGTCAATAGCCAGACTCTCTGCTATATCAACATATTCACACCCCCCATAATAACGCCGTCCCGGGTAGCCTTCGGCATATTTGTTGGTCATGACGGAGCCTTGCGCTTCCATAACGGCGCGGCTGACGATATTTTCTGAGGCAATTAGCTCGATATGCTCCTGTTGGCGGCCTAATTCCAGAGCAATGGATTTAAACAGCTCCGGATCACTTTGGCTTAGAGTCGTGTTAAAAAAATCAGTCATATCAGTGGAAGTTGTCATATTCTATAAATCCTAAATCAACATATATTTTTTAAAAAAATCACGACATCTTATCAATTCGCCGTTGATGCCGCCCGCCCTCAAATTCCGTATTCAAAAAAGCTTTCAGGCAATCCTTTGCCACATCCGTGCCGATGAGCCGTCCGCCAAAAACGATGACATTGGCGTCATTATGCTGGCGGCTTAATTCTGCGCTTAATCTATCATGAATCAATGCCGCCCTGATATGGGGATGACGGTTGGCGGCAATGCTGATACCAATGCCTGAACCACAGACAAGAACCCCTCTTGAAGCTTTATTTTCCTTGATGGCCGCCGCAAGGGCGCGCGCATAATCCGGGTAGTCCACCGACTTAAGGTCATGGCACCCTAAATCCAGAACATCCAAACCCTGATTCAAAAGAAAGTCCTTGAGGATAACCTTCAAGTCATACCCGCCGTGATCAGCCGCTAACACAATGTTTTCTTTAGACATATATCATTACCTTAATCAATATATCAGGCAGGACTTCACGCCCTTCCGACCATATAAGGCCTACATATCATATGGTCACAGCTTTTCCTACCATATGTATGGGAAAAATGAAATAAACACACAAATTGTCGTTTTTCAAGGCGGAAAACTAATTCCCCACCCCATGAAAGGAGATTAAAGAGGAGGACGAGCGCGTAGCGCCGACTTAGCGACCAAGCGGGAGCGCAGCCCCTAGCGGCGCCTGAGCGGAATCCAAAGAAACAGGAGCATCGCGACCTAGCGACCAAGCGGGAGCGCAGCCTTTAGCGGCGCCTGAGCGGAATCCAAAGAAACAGGAGCACAGCGACTTAGCGACCAAGCGGGAGCCAGCCCCTAGCGGCGCCTGAGCGTAATTTAAAAAAACTCCCAGCGGTGCCTGAGCACAATCCAAAAAACAATATTTATTGTGGATAGATTATTTTGTTTTTTCTTTGGCGAGAATATATTTTAGCTTGTTAACGGCAACCTGTGATAAATGATGACGGGTGGCTGATGTGGGGCCAACGATGGACACTTCACGGCCCGTCACAGGGTCAACAGCCGAAACCTTCACAGATGTTCCTATCTGAATGAATTCGACAAAAAATTTGCCTTCATCATTGTTCATTCACATATCCTTGACTTAAGAAATACCGCTTCAGGCTGCCTTGGCAAATTTACTAATATCCAACCGCGCCCAAACAGTCTTCAAAGAATTGACCAGATGGTCTATCATTTCATCTGTGTGGAGCGGGCTTGGTGTGAAACGCAGCCTTTCGGTACCGCGCGGTACTGTTGGATAATTAATGGGTTGAACATAAATTTTAAATTCATTCAGCAGAATATCCGACGCTTGCTTGCAAATAACAGGGTCACCAACCAAAACAGGGACAATATGGCTAACGGATGGCATAACAGGCAGTCCGGCACAGCTTAGTTTTTCTTTTAAGGAAGCGGCCCGTTCCTGATGAATATCGCGTTCGACCTGACTTTCCTTTAAATGACGTACGCTCGCAAGGGCACCGGCCACAATAACGGGCGACAGGGATGTGGTAAAAATAAAGCCCGGCGCATAGCTGCGAATGGCATCCACTATAACCGAACTTGACGTGATATATCCGCCCATCAAACCAAAAGCTTTCCCCAAAGTTCCCTCAATAACACTGAGGCGATCCCTTAGGCCTTCCTGTTCTGAAATGCCGCCGCCCCGCTTGCCATACATACCAACCGCATGCACTTCATCAAGATATGTCAGGGCATTATATTTATCGGCAAGATCGCAGAATTCCTTTATTGGCGCAAAATCACCATCCATGGAATAAACAGATTCAAAAGCAATAAGTTTGGGCAGGTCAGGGTCTGTGGCTTTCAGCAGGCTTTCCAGATGTTCGATGTCATTATGACGAAAAACATGTTTCTTGCACCCACTATGACGGATCCCCTCGATCATGGAAGCATGATTGAGTTCATCGGAAAAAATAACGCAGCCCGGCATTAATTTAGCCATCGTGCTCAGCGTTGCATCATTTGAAATATACCCAGAGGTAAAAAGAAGGCCGGCTTCCTTGCTATGAAGGTCCGCCAATTCCTGCTCTAATAATACATGAAGGTGATTGGTGCCGCTGATATTTCTTGTTCCGCCGGCACCAGCGCCGGAAAGATTTAACGACTGCTGCATTGCGTCAATGACTTTAGGATGTTGTCCCATCCCTAAATAGTCATTGCTGCACCAGACAGTGATGTCTTTCACACCATCTTCTGTGTGCCAAACAGCGTTTGGGAAATTTCCTCTTTGGCGTACGATATCTGTAAATACACGATAACGGCCTTCTTCTTTTACAGTATTCAAAGAATCAGAGAATATCTGATTATAATCCATTGCATGGTCCATCTAAAAAATCATAGCTTACATTACTTAACATGCCTGACTCACAATTCAGTAATTTTAGAGCCTGAAATATGGCTTTATCATATATATACAATAAAACACAATATTAAATAACGAAACGAGGTTGTTACAATATCTATCAGATGATATTCTGTCAAACTACAGATGCAATATACTAAACTGTGTTATGAATTTACTTGATGCATATCAAAGGCGTATATATTCACCTAGAATGATTGGAACCGCAGCTGATCTGACCAAAAGCTCTCTAATTTGCGCAATGAATTACGAAGTTCAGAAACATCATCATCCTCAAATACTTTTTTCTCTTTTACAACGTCAAGATTCTCGTCAAAAAGATTGCCGACTAAATCGCAGACTTCTTTACCTTTTGTGCTTAGCCATATTCGCAAAGCCCGCCTGTCATGTTCTGCCCGTTCCTGATTAATGTAACCGGATTCTACCAGCTTTTTTAGATTATATGAAACATTTGAACCCAAATAATATCCCCGATTGCGAAGATCCCCAGCCGTCATCTCATGGTCACCAATATTATACAGCAATAATGCCTGAACGCTATTCACATCATTCATGCCCACGCTGTCCAATCGGTTTTTGACAATATCAAGCATTCTTCTATGGAGTCTTTCTATTAAACGAAGGCATTCCAAAAAATTCAATTTTGACCTTGCTTCTGGGGTCTCATGCCCCCCAATCAAACTGCTGCTATGACCTAACGATGACATTCTAATTATCCCTGTAATATTGTAATTCATTATGTTTCGGAATAATTATAGTATAACAACTACTAATAAGACCTTAACTAACCCAAAAACTTTTAACGTTATTCAGCTTTACTTTTTGAAGGTAATAAACCCCAGGGAATAAATTTATGAGCAACATATCAGCATCCCATTGCTACCCCTATCATCGCCCGAGAAGAAATCGCAAAAGTGATTGGTCCAGAAGACTGGTTCGTGAAAATACATTATCTGCAGATGACCTGATCTGGCCGGTTTTTGTTCAGGAAGGCACCAAGGAGACAACTGAAATAACCTCTATGCCGGGTGTCATGCGTCAATCAATAGATTTGCTCATTCCCGAAATTGAAAAGGCGGCAAAGCTGGGAATTCCGGCTGTTGCCTTATTCCCTCAAACGCCGCAAGAACTCAAAACAGATGATGGCAAAGAAGCGGTTAATCCGGATAATCTTGTTTGCCGTACCATCAAAGCCATTAAGGGCGCGGTTCCAGAGATCGGCATCATTTGTGATGTGGCCCTTGATCCCTATACCAGCCACGGGCAGGACGGCATAGTTATTGACGGTTACGTCGCCAATGATGAAACAATAAATATATTGACCCAACAAGCCCTTATTCAAACAGAGGCAGGCTGCGATATCCTTGCCCCGTCAGATATGATGGATGGACGCATAGGGGCCATACGGGAAGCCCTGGAAGAAAATAGCCACGTCAATACCCAAATCATGGCCTATGCGGCGAAATATGCGTCGGGTTTTTATGGCCCCTTTCGCGATGCTGTTGGTTCCGCAGGGAATATCAAGTCTGGTAACAAGAACAGCTACCAAATGGATCCCGCCAACAGCGACGAAGCTTTAAGGGAAGTCGTGATGGATATTGATGAGGGTGCCGATATGCTTATCATAAAACCTGGAATGCCCTATCTTGATATCATCCAGCGCGTGACAAGTGAATATAATTTCCCCACATATGCGTATCAGGTAAGCGGGGAATATGCCATGCTCCATGCCGCCGCCCGGAATGGCTGGCTTGACCTTGATCAGGTGATGATGGAAAGCCTGATGGCCTTCAAAAGAGCTGGCGCATCCGGAATTTTATCCTATTTTGCCCCAAAGGCTGCGGAAATGTTAAAAGCCTGAACCGCGCAGGCGATCCCCCGCCCCATAACATGAGGTTGAAGAAGAAGCCAAGACAGGAGGCGCAAAGCGCCGACTTAGCGACCAAGCGGGAGCGCAGCCCCTAGCGGCGCTTGAGCGGAATCCAAAAAATCAGGAGCACAGCGACTTAGCGACCAAGCGGGAGCGCAGCCTTTAGCGGCGCCTGAGCGGAATCCAAAAAACAGGAGCACAGCGACCTAGCGACCAAGCGGGAGCGCAGCCCCTAGCGGCGCCTGAGCAGAACCCAAAAAACCATAAGCGGAATCCAAAAAATACTTCGTTGGATATTTATCAGGTCAGCAAATCATTAGGTAATTCATTAATGACTTCATCAAGTTCATAGAAAGTTGGCTGTAGATGTCCCGGGATACTTTTCCGGCCAATTTCGACGGAAATTTGCGGCGCATTACCATGCAAATGCGAGATGATAACATCCTTTACCACATTAAAAAAGTGGCTCTCTTCATCAATGACCTGCTGCAGCCTGACCGCCCATGGGGCCGCAATCGTATAAGAGATCAAAATACCAAGAAAGGTTCCCACAAGCGCCCCGCCAATCATGGCACCAAGCACTTCAACAGGCTGGTCAATACTGCCCATGGTTTTAATAATGCCCAGAACCGCCGCGACAATACCAAGGGCCGGAAATGCCTCGCCAACATAAGCTAACGCATGGGCCCCTTCGCTTTCCTCGTGATGATGTTTTTCAAGGTCTTTGATCAAGACGTCTTCTACTTGATAAGGGTCATCAAAATTCATTGTCGTCATACGCAAATAATCGCAGATAAAATCCGTCACATGATGATCAGCACTGACCCGTTCAAAATTACTGAAGATTTTGCTTTCATGGACGTCCTCGATATGGGCTTCCAAAGCAATCACGCCTTTGGTCTTGATGAGCTTTGTCAGTAAAAACATCAAAGACAATAAATCAAGATAGTCTTGTGGTTTCCATTTGGGGCCTTTAATGGCATGACCAAGTCCCTTCATACCTTTTTTAGCAATTCCGCCGCCATTGGCAACCATATATGACCCGGCAGCCGCGCCGCCAATCATCATGGCCTCCAAAGGTAAAGCCTTCAACACAGGTGCCATTTTACCACCCGCAAGCACAAATCCACCGAAAACCATACACATGGTAAAAATCAAACCAATAATAACAAGCATATTAACAGAAGCCTTTTTTAGCCTTATAAATTTCTTTGAGAACAGAAAATCTGTCCCTATTTGAGACAGTTATAAGAAAAGGATGTTAAAAAAGTCTTATTTAGGGAAAATTTTATTTAATATATTCTCAAAAGCTAATCATACGGAAAAGCTATATTAAGCCATAGCTACATAAAGGTGCCGCTCATTTCGACAACATCTCCGCCAAAGCTTAGTTTGTAACGGGCGATATCCGCGGCTTTCGTCGTGTTAATTCCGCCAAAGTCCAATGTTTCCACGCCCGCTTGCTTTAACTTAAGCATCATACGCCATAGCAGAAGATTTAGCGCCCGACATTTTCGACCTTCCTTCCCGTTCCAGCCGATATGGTATGTCGCAGATTTTCCATGGCGCAAAATTAAAATGCCCGACATTGGAGAATTATGGGGAGAATCATGGCTCGAATCATGGGTCGAATTCTGTTCTTTTTTAACCGCAAAAGCCGTAAACACCCCCTGCTCCGGAAAATAAAGCTGACCGTAAATTTTACTCAATTCAGCGGGAAGCCCTTGATATTTTTTTTCTTTTTGCTGGCGGCGCTCTTTTTTTAATAACCAACCTGCATGAACGGCATTATGGTCGCCAAAGATTACCTCAAAATCACTTTTTTCTGCCTTGCGAATATCTGTTCGGTTTTTGCCATATAAATTTTTCCAAAGCGCGTCTTCTGACAAAGTAAGGTCAATAAGGACCGTGGAATTTCCCGTTATGATTTCACGAAACCCCATATCCTCATATTTCTCCATTCCGGCTTTTTCTTCAGGGCTAAAAGCAAAGAGATTAAATCTTTTCAGGGGATAACGCGCGCGGATATTTTGCAGAATTTCCTTTTTCTGACCTATGGCAAGTTTTTTCAGCCAAATTGGCCCCTTTAGTAAAAAAGAAAATTTTAAAAAACCAAAATATCGCCGCGTGATAACTTGACCAATCGCGATAGCCTCTCCCTTATCACGGGCGACAAACCGGCTGACCTGCCGATTATTTTGTTCAAATATCGCGCCATAGGCCCAGGCCTGTTGAAAAGCACAGTGATCAGCCCGATTTAACAAGATATCCCATTCTTTCCGGGATATGCCATTCCAGTTGATATTAATTTTTGACATCTTTTCTTTATATTAACCATAAAAGCTATATGAATGGTCACAGGTTACAGATTTTAAAATTAAATTAAACGGTTATTCTATGTTTGGCAGAAAAAAAACAGGGCAAGCTGTTATGGGCTATGAAATTTCAGCGCCAAAACCAACCAAATGGGCCTATTATTATATTCTAAAATATATTGCCCTGCCCATTGGTTTGATTTTAACGGGCATGGACATCATTCTGTATTTCTTCTTTAAATATGTTTTTGATAGCTGCTACGGCGTTTTTTGTCTTATTTAACCAGAATGTGATTTGACGTTAATATTGCCATACTGGAAATTATTTTGGACTTTTCCCCTTAAAAACAATATATCATGCAGAAAATAAACCATTTTTAACATTAAAATTCGGATTGATGATGAGTAAAAAGACGCATTCGGTAACCTTCGAAGATATTCAAAAGGCGGCAAAAGCTTTAAAAGGGGCCATCATAGCAACGCCCTTAAATAAATCTATTACCCTCTCTAAATTGACCGGTGCTGAAATTTACCTGAAATTTGAAAATCTTCAGTTTACCGCCTCATTTAAAGAACGGGGCGCCTTAAATAAATTAACCAATCTGACAGATGAACAAAAACATAATGGAGTCATCGCGGCTTCGGCGGGCAATCATGCGCAAGGGGTGGCTTACCATGGCAGCCGTCTGGGAATTCCAACCACAATTGTCATGCCCGTCAACACGCCCTTTGTTAAGGTGCGTCAGACCGAAGAATATGGGGCGAAAGTTATTCTTACTGGCGAGCGTTTTGATGATACTGCCGCGCAAGCTGAAAAAATTGCCCAAGAGAAAAACTTGACATTGGTTCACCCCTTTGACGATCTGGATGTTATCGCCGGACAGGGCACCATTGGGCTTGAGTTAATGGCGGCCTGCCCCGACCTTGACATTATTCTGGTTCCTGTGGGCGGCGGCGGATTGATTTCCGGCGTTGCCTTGGCGGCAAAGCATATTAATCCACAGATAAAGATTATAGGGGTTCAGGCTGAGCGTTTCCCCTCCCTTCACCGCGCCCTTAACAATTATGACTATCAACAGCAAGGCTCCACATTGGCCGAAGGGATCGCGGTTAAAAATATTGGCGACAAAACTTACCCAATATGTAAGGATTTAATGGATGATATGCTGCTGGTTTCTGAAGATGCTCTGGAAGAAGCCGTATGTTTGTTAATGACCATTGAAAAAACGGTGCCCGAGGGGGCCGGCGCGGCGCCGCTTGCCGCCGTCATCAGCAATCCTGAAATTTTTAAAGATAAAAAAGTGGCCATGATTATCAGCGGCGGAAATATCGACCCCCGCTTGCTTGCATCTCTGCTCATGCGCGGCCTGGTTCGGGAAGGCCGAATCACGCGATTACGCATTGTTTTACTTGATGTTCCGGGGGCTTTGGCTCGGATCACGGAAATCATTGGCGGCCTTGGCGGCAATATCATTGATGTCTCCCATCACCGGCTATTCACGGAGCTGCCTGCCAAGGAAACTTATTCCAACGTCACCCTTGAAACCCGGGACAGAGAGAATTTACAGGATATCCTCAATGGGCTGAGATCTGCGGGATTTACCGTCCATGTAAACCGTTCTTCTGATTTATAGTTACCATTCTTCTGATTATAGTTAACGGGCTAACATTATGTTAACCTTAGGGCCGCATTATGCTGTTTAAAGACCTTGAAAACAGAGAACTAAGTGGTGATGAAAAATGGCGGATGATGCTCGCCCGATAATTATTAAGCGAATTAAGAAAGTATCCGGCGGGGCGCACGGCGGGGCATGGAAAGTGGCCTATGCGGATTTTGTGACCGCAATGATGGCTTTCTTTATGCTGTTATGGTTGCTGAACGCCACGACCAAAGAACAAAAAGAAGGCCTGGCAGAATATTTTACGCCAACGACCGCATCAACAAGTTCATCATCAGGCTCTGACGGTATTCTTGGCGGTGTCTCTCTCAATTCAGACGGGGCGCAAGCCAGCGCCGTCACCGTTTCAATCCCGGCAACAGAAGAAATTGCGCCGAAAGAATCGGACGAGGAAGAAACTGAATCCGAAGAAGAAAAATTCGCGGCGATGGTGGCTAAAAAAGAACAGGCCTATTTTGAACAAATGTCTGAAGAAATCAAGGTCGCAATTCAGGAGAGCCCTGAATTATCCAAATTACAGGATCAGATGCTTCTGGATATAACCGAAGAGGGTATGCGTATTCAATTGGTCGATAAAGACAAGCGCGCCATGTTTCGGTCAGGATCAGCAGAATTATATAAATAT
>JALSHF010000138.1 GCA_026982375.1 Emcibacter sp.
TATGTTGAAGAAAGCCTGAAATCAGTCATTAAAATTGCTGATATTCCGGCTTGTGTGACCGGGACGGGCTCTTTATTTCGGCTCCACCTGAAAGCTGATCCACCAAAGAATTTCCGCGACCTGCATGCCGCAATGCGCGAAAAGCAGGCCATGAGTGCCTTGATTGATTGTCTCTATGATGAGGGTATTATGATGATCCATACGGGGGCGTTAACATTATCCACCCCCATGGGCCATGCTGAAATAGACCGGCTTTCCGAAGCCCTTCTGAAATCATTGCGTTCTGTAAAAGAGCTTTTACAGGGCTGGGGCGGGTAAGATATTATCGCCAAACAATTCTTTAAAAATCGTCGAACAAGCCCGCCTCGTCATAGATCACGCGGTCGTTATAGCCGCTGAACCATATGGCGTCCGGATTGCGGCCAAGGATTGTGATTTTGCCGCGATCCGGCGCGTCCGCCGCCCCGCGCAAAAGCTTCAGGACAACAACACCATTCTCGCCGCCCTTGATGCCGGGGGCGGGCTTGTTGCTGACGGCGGCAACCTCGGTCTTGCCTTTGTAATGGGTGATGGACAGACGGGCGTGGGTCTCAACGCCGGAAAGGCCTTTTTGCGACTCATTAAGAATCCGCCAGGCTTCTTCGATCGGCACGTTAAAGGCCTTGTGACCAATGATGTCCCGCCCGCAAAAGAAATAATGATTTTCAACTTTATTGCGCTTTAATTCCCGCTGCATAATGCGTAAGGCATCCGGGTCATCATTGATGTCTTTTAGAATTGGCGCCTGATTATCAACGGTGATCCAGTCTCTTTTGCCAAGTTCCAATACCGCCTTTTTGGTGCTGTCAAGCCATTCAAGCCCGCCCCCGGGCATGTCAATATAATGACCGTCTTTATCTTTTTTCAGGAATTCGTCGGGATGGTTAAAGTGAATCATGATCCGCAGTTTTGTTTCGGGATAGACGGCGTGGAATTTATCCAGCATATCAAAGAAAGTGGCATCAAAGCGATCGGGATAGAAGGCCAGTTCCTTGGTGCCAATGCGGATGCTATCAATGCCGGCTTCTGACAATGCGGCCAGCCATGCGGCAATATTTTTATTGGCAAGAACCAGAGGATCACCGCCGGACATGAGGATTTCACGCAATCTCTCCCGGCCTGTGACGGGATGTCGCCCGTCGTTCTGGGCAACGAGATTGTTATGATCCTTGATATAGGCCACAATCTCAGGAATTTGCGCCATGCCTTTTGGCGCTATGGTGCCATCGGGACGTTCGACCTCTTTCTTGGCAATCAGCTCCTCGCGGTAGCAAAAACGACAATGGGCGGAACAGGTGCCGACCACATAAATCAACCCCAGCTCATATTTATGGATCAGTCCTTCGACCGGGCTATAGTCCATTTGCTTGCCGGGGTCGGCGGAGCCATCCAGATCATAGGTTTCTTTTGGACTGGCCTTTACCAGAACCTGCATGGGAAGGCTGTTTTTGGCCTGATTAAAATAATGGCGGGTGATTTTCACCGGCATGCGGGCTTCCACGTCAAGGCCCGTGCCTTTTAAATCCTCGAGCGCCTGCAATTCTGCCTGAGAATAGAAATTTTTCATATCTTCGGGAACTTTGCCTTGGGTAAACTTCTTGATTCCGGCAATGATCTGGCGATCATATTTGGCGTTCTCGATAGAATTTAGAAATTCCGCCTCACGATCTGTAGGCCCATAGCTGTTTTTTTTAACAGATTTTGGCTGGATATTCATGGCGCTCTTCCTTAATTATGAATTTATTTGCCTTAAAATAGCTTAAGATGCTAACGTGAGCAAACGACAGTTCATCATAAAGATATGAGTTTTGGTAATAGATATGTTAGGTCAAAGACGCCTTATCCCCAGCACGAGTATGTTGGTGGCTTTTGAAGCCGCCGCCCGAAAGGGAAGCTTCACAGCGGCTTCGCGGGAGCTTAATCTGACGCAAGGGGCGGTAAGCCGCCAGGTGAGCGCGTTAGAGGCGCAGCTGGATGTCATGCTTTTTCAGCGGGTTCGAAAATCCATCATATTGACGGATGTGGGCAAGCTTTACGCGCAGGAAATTGCGGTTGCTTTAAGGGCGGTTCGCAATGCCTCCCTGAATGCCATGCGGGATCAGCAGGGCGGCATATTAAATCTTGCCATATTGCCGACCTTCGGGACGCGGTGGTTAATGCCGAGATTCCCCGATTTTTTAAAACGTCATCCAAAAATAACAGTTAATTTCTCCAGCAAACTCTCGCCCTTTGATTTTAACAGCGAAAATATTCATGCGGCCATTCATTTCGGTCTGCCCGACTGGCCGGATGCGGACAGCTGTTATTTGATGGGAGAGGAAGCGATCCCCGTCTGTGCGCCATCCCTAATTGATTCTGGCCCTATCGATTCTAAAATACCAAGAAATCCGCAGGATATTGCTTTGTTGCCGTTGCTTAATCTGGAAACCCGGCCACA
>JALSHF010000139.1 GCA_026982375.1 Emcibacter sp.
CGTTATTTCCCAGACCCTGAAACAGTCAAAACTTGGCAATGTGAACGAGGAACTCTCCCGGGTAAGCTATTGGATATTTTCAATTCAGGCCCTGATCTTCACGCTGCTTATTTTTTATGGCGCGGGGTTGCTTGGGTTATTTAATATCGCCGGCGGCAATGCCAGCCTGACGCTTTTATTTCTCATCGGTGCGGTTATGATTCAGGGCAGCTTTGGACTTAGCGAGCTTTTATTCATTTATAAAAAACCAAATGTAAACCTTATATTATCCCTTGTAATATTATTGTTCCACGCGAGCTTATGTTACTTTCTTTCTTTAAAATTTGGCATTCTGGGAGCGGCCATCAGTCTGGTTGTTTCCTACAGTTTTACAGAAATCATTCGGCTATCACTGGCAAAATACTTCTTTGGCGCGATCCCCTTAAATCGAACAATTCTAAAGCCCGTCCTTATGGCCACCGTCCTTTATGCTTATCTGTTTTCGCTTTCTTCATTTATAGGATTATATTCCGCCGCAGGGCTGGTTTTGGGAATCATCGGTGGAATTTTTGTGTATTTTTTAACCTTTTTAATCATTGCACAAAAAGAAGAAAGGTTTATTCTTATGAAAAAAATACGCTTTAAACGATTCTAACTTGATGGATAAAAAAGAATGACTGGCAAATTTAAGCCAACGACTGCTGTGATCAACGCCAACACAAACGGGGATCATATTATATCTGCCATCAGCGTTCGTGACCGCCTTATCAAAACCTGTATAGCCAATAAAATAACCAAAATCATTGTTCTCGTGCCCGAGGGGCAGGAAAAGCCCCCCTATAGTGAATATGCCAATGAAAATTCAGGCACTGTTGAATATCTAAACCAGGCGAAACTGGCGCATATTGACAGGCATGGAAAAGCCATCTATTTGCAAGATGGTTTTCTGGTTCGTATGACTTTATTAAATGATTTCCTTGCCTCTGAAGCCAGAGTAATGAAAAGCCCGACAGGTGAGAAGAATATTTTTTCAAAGGATGATTTTAATCAACAAGCCGAGACAAACTATTCAAGGACTGAAATATTTGCCGTTGAGCCTTTTGATATATTGGCCATTCAACAGCATAATCTTTCCGAAGCCCGCTCAAGACTGTTTAAATGGCTGCACAAGCCGTCAGACGGATATATTTCACGAACCTTAAACAGGCCAATATCCACCCTGTTCAGCAAATTCTTTGCGGAATACCCCATTCATCCGATCTATTTTACGGGCTTAACCGCCTTGCTTGCCATCTTAATGATTTATATTTTAGTGACGGGGGGGGAGCATGCTATTCTTTGGGGCTGCCTTTTATTTCACGCGGCGTCTGTTGCAGACGGCATAGACGGTGAGATTGCCCGCGCGAAATTCCTCTCGAGTTTAAATGGCGCTAAATTTGATACAACGATAGATATGATTACCAATATTTTATTCATGAGCGGTATGAGTTACGCCCTTTGGAACACTTATGGAGATGACTATCTGATATTAGGCATATATGTGATCATTCTGGCCCTCATGGGAATATTATTAATGACCTCCCTGCTTTATTTCGGGCCCGGCGGCGGCCGGTTTGATATTCTATCCATCACCATTCGGAGACGTTTCGCAAACAAGCCTCAGCTGTTAAGAATTTTTAATTTCTGTAATTACTTTCTGAAAAGAGATGCTTTCGCGTTTATCTTTGCGGTTTTTGCTTTGCTTGGACTGGCAAAATATATTCCGGAATTTCTGATATTCGGATTGGTTATCTGGAATCTGGCGATTATTCTGAATGGCCCATCCATCTTGAAATCCAAACCAATAACCTCAAATATCTGAATCTTTTCAGGGTATCGCCGGGAAACTATCCTGAAAGCTTTTAATCCTTTTCGCATTGACTCCAAGATCGCTCACGCCCACGCGCGAGACACTCCGTAAATCTATTTGGCTGCCCGTCTCTGTTGCTTTTACGACGACGACAATATCATCTGCGAATTTAAACCAGAATGAATAGTCTGTGGCCTCGAAGCGTCCTGCCTCAGCATCCAGTCCTGAGAGAACCCACCCAAGCCCAGCCGCCACATCCATCGCCTGAATGAGGGCCTCTTGTGGTTCAGCAGATGTCATTATTGGCAAGATATAAGGATAAAATTTCTGCTGCAAACTGACCAGTTTTTCCGAGTCATACTCAAGGCTATTGGCCCCTTCCCCGCGCTTACCCACAAGGGCTATGAATTTGGGCGGGTTAACAAGGTCAGTAGTGATATCATGAATTGGGGGAACGCCGCCGCCCCCTGACAGACGTAAATAGCCAACAGGTGCCGCAAGAAGCAGGCCAATACACAGGGCCAATATGGCCTTGCCTAAACCACGGCACGTCTTTTTCACAGCCATAATGACAATAACAACCAGGGAAAGCCCCGCCAGCGCAATGCCGCCCATGAAACCGCCTTTCATGGAAAAAACAAACCCATCAATTGGTGCCCAGAGTCCAAGATGCACGCCCGGCCCTCCTGCCAAGACAACCAAAATCAGAAGAAGAGCCAAAAGCCAAATAATTTGCGCACCCAGAAAAGTTTTTTTCTGACCAACATCCATCATAATATCCTCTCTTTTTTATCCCCCGCCCTATCCAAATCAGAATATACAAAATATGCCTGCAGGCCAATTAATAATGAAATTAATAGATCCTTACCTTAAACCAATTGTTCTTTGGTTTTCAGGAAGCGAATATCAGGGTTATCATCTTTGGCCTTATCCAACCGCCAGGAATTTCGCGCGAGAAAAACCGGCGAGCCACTATGGTCTACTGCCATATTGGCTTTGTTGGAATCAATGAAAGCTTTTAATGTGAACCTGTCATCACATTCAACCCATACCGCCGTATGAAGCGATGTGCTTTCAAACCGGCAAGGCACATCATATTCCGTACGGATACGGTCACCCATAACCTCAAACTGCAACATACCCACCACGCCGACATACCATTCAGACCCGATGGTCGGCTTGAAAACGCGGGCGGCCCCCTCTTCGGCCAGCTGCTGCAATGCCCGGCCCAGATGTTTGGCTTTCATAGGGTCTTCGGGGCGAACGGTCTGGATATATTCCGGCGCAAAATTAGGAATTCCGGTAAAACGTAATTCTTCGCCTTCGCTCAGGCTGTCGCCAATGCGTAAGTTGCCATGATTGGGAATACCAAAAATATCGCCGGGCCAGGCAACTTCGGCCAGCTCCCTGTCCTGCGCCAGAAACATCACCGGATTATGCAGATTGACCATCTTGCCATCCCGAACCTGCTTTAATTTCATGCCGCGCTTGAATTTTCCCGAAACCAGTCGGAAAAAAGCGATACGGTCCCGATGCTTGGGATCCATATTGGCCTGAATTTTAAAAACAAAGCCGCTCACCTTGCTTTCATGGGGGTCGACACTGCGCGTTGTTGTCTTGAAAGTCCCCGGAATTGGCGCGCGTTCCCCAATACCATCCAGCAATTCCCGTACGCCAAAATTATTAATGGCACTGCCGAAATAAACCAATGTCATGGTACCATCAAGATAGGCTTCGCGATCAAATGCCGGACAAAGCTCGCGCACCATGGCCACATCTTCGCGCAGTTTGGCCAATTGATCCGCCGGCAGAAGATTATCCAATTGCGGGTCCTCGATAGTTTGACAGATAATGCCCGGATCCGGGCGGTCATTTTTGCTTTTTTCGATGAGCATCAAACGGTCATTTATCAGATCATAACAGCCTTTGAAATCCCGCCCCATACCAATCGGCCATGTGGCCGGCGTAACATCAAGGGCCAGCTCCTGCTCAATCACATCCAAAAGGGCAAAGGGGTCCAGAGCCTCCCGATCCATTTTATTGATGAAGGTCGTCACCGGCATATCACGCAGGCGGCAAACTTCGAATAATTTTCGGGTCTGCCCCTCAATGCCTTTGGCACCGTCCAGCACCATAACCGCGCTGTCGACTGCGGTCAGAACCCGGTAGGTATCCTCTGAAAAATCCTCATGGCCCGGGGTATCAAGCAGATTAAACATCCGGCCTTCATATTCAAAAGACATGACGGAAGACGCCACAGAGATGCCGCGCTCCTGCTCGACCTTCATCCAGTCAGACCGCGCCCGCCGGCGCGCGCCGCGTGCCTTCACTTCCCCCGCCATCTGTATGGCGCCGCCAAACAGCAACAGCTTTTCCGTCAGCGTGGTTTTACCCGCATCAGGATGGGCAATGATGGCAAATGTCCGCCGCCTGTCAACTTCGGTTTCTAAAATACTCATAGATCAGGACTCATTAATTTCATATAATTCTGTCACCTTACATAACAAAACAGGGGCAATATGCCCCTGCATTAATCATTTTAAATAATCCTACTGAAAGGCCAGAGGCTTTTTCGTCAAGTCCAAATAGCGATCCCGGAGCAGGGTGCGGCGTGATACCAGAGGATGATTTACCCCGCCGACAATCACATATGATGTATTTGACGTGACCTCCAGCGGATCACCATCCCAAACAACCAAATTGGCAAGTTTGCCCTTTTCAATTGACCCCAGTATTTTATCGAAACCAAAAATTTCTGCCGGCCTTATGGTGATGGCCGCCAGCGCTTGTTCCCAGCCAAGGCCATGAGCCACCGCAAGGCCCGCCATTTGATATATATGAAAGGCATTATGATTTGCCGCCATTCCCCCGGGTGATATGGCAAATGTTACGCCCGCCGCATCCAACAGGGCCGCATGACGCAAAGTTGCCGCCAATTTACCAAAATCCCCCGGCAGGTCTTCCAAGGGGTCAATGATAACCGGAATTTTCGCCGCCACCAATTCACGGGCAACTTTCCATGCTTCTGTGGCACCGCTTAAGATGATATCAAGTTTATAATCTCTTTTCAGGGCGATGGCCTGACGCAGGTCATCTTCGCTATTGACCATCAGAACCAATTTTTGCCGGCCTTTTAAAACCGCAATCAGGGCATCCATATTATAACCGGAAAGCAAAAAGTCATTGGACCATTCCCCTCGCTTTATGCGGTTGCGATTTTGCTCATAAAACTTCACCTGATCAAAAATAAGTCTGATTTTTGCCCATGATACATTACGGTTGCCGCCGTTAGCCGGATTTGCAATCATGGGGCCTTTACCATGTCTCATATCTGCATCGCCAGTCAAGGAAATCAGCGCAGACGAACCATAGAAAATGCCGTCTGAGCCCGAAGGCTGGGTGATGGCGTGGGTTAAGCCCTGACGGCGGTTATCTGCCACTACGACAGAGTTTGATCTCAAACCATATTGCACATCAAAGGCTGCCGAGAAAGGGGACTTTTTTGCGCTATGCTCATTGGAATCTTCAGTCATTGATATTTCTGACAGGGCTAGCCTGCTGCCGCTATGCATGGCACCGGGAATGATAATCTTTCCCACAGCATTGATAATTTCAGCATTGGCAGGAATGGTGATATTCTGTCCTACCGCCGTAATCCTGCCATCTTTTATCAAAATGGTCGCATTGTTCAAAACGCCCTTTTTGCTCATGGTGTGAAGAGTACCGCCCTTTATGGCCAGTGTTTCAGCATGAGACACAAAAGCGGTGCCTGATATGGCAACAGAAGCCGCCGCAATAATTTTTAATAACGACTTTCTCATTGGTGCGCTCCTTTTTTATTTTGTCCCAGCTCAAAATCACTCTGCCAATCCGTCGCAGGATCATTCCGGTCATACATGAGAGCCCCATCGATAAAGACCTTTTCAGACAGGCTGTAAACGCTGAAAGGGTCTGCGGACCAGATAACCACATCTGCCATTTTACCCTTTTCAAGCGATCCTGTTTCATGATCGATACCCAATGCCTTTGCTGCATTTAACGTCAGCCAGGTGAAAGCCTCGGCTCTGGTAAAATTTATGCCGGCGGCTTTGCCGTCTGCCCATGCCTTGGCGGCTTCCTGATTTAAACGTTGAATACCATCTGGACTATCGGAATGAACAATGGCACAGGCCTTTGCATTGGCCACCATGGGGATATTTTCATCTATCCCGTCAAAGGCTTCCAATTTGAAGCCCCACCAATCTGACCACATGGCAGAACAAACTTTCTCTTTGGCCAGAATATCCGCTATTTTATAGCTTTCCACCGCATGATGGAATGTGGAAATGCGATAGTTGAATTCATGGGCCATATTGATCATAGACACCATTTCGTCTGCGCGGTAACAGTGATTATGAATGAGAATTTCACCGTCCAACACCCCCATAAGCGTATCAAGTTCCAAATCCTGCGCGGGGGCCTTCACATCTTTTCCAGCCTTGTAATCGCGGTTATAAGCCGCCCATTTGGCTTTATATTCTTTTGCCTTGATCCATGCTGTGCGATAGCCCGCCATATTGGCCATACGGGTCGCAGGCCCCCCTTTTTTGCCGTAAACCCTTTTTGGATTTTCACCGCAGGCCATTTTAAGGCCATAGGGCGCACCGGGAAATTTCATGCCTTCTGCGGTACGGCTCGGAATATTCTTGACCGTAACAGCCCGGCCACCAATCAGATTGGCGGAACCAGGTAATATCTGCAAAGTGGTAACGCCGCCCGCTATGGCCCGTGAAAATCCGGGGTCTTGCGGCCAAATAGAATGTTCGGCCCATACATCCGCCGTAACAGGGCTGGTCATTTCATTCCCGTCTGACAAGGATTTATGACCGGGCGATGCGTAAACACCGAGATGTGAATGAACATCAATAATCCCCGGCGTCACCCATTTACCTGTCCCGTCAATGATTTTTGTGCCGTAAGGCGCCTGCAAATCAGTCCCAACCGCAACAATCTTGCCTTTGGCCATCAGAATTGATGCATTTTCAAGCTGTTCTCCGGTTCCTGTCAGAATAGTGGCATTTTCGATCATAACCGTGACCGACGGAAAAGGCTCATAAGTGCTTGGATAGGGGTTTTTATTAATAACCACAAAAGGCAAGCGATCCTTATCCGGCTTATTTGTTTCATCCTGGGCATAAGAAGCCCCTATTGCCAATACAGCCGCAACAGATACGCCAGTCAGTGCAACGATTCCTTGCCGTAAAATATTCATACTCACATTCATCCCGTAATTGAAATTAACTTTAGCAATTCGATTATTCTTTTCAGATGTAAAATGATAAACTATCCTTCAAGGATTAACCAACAATAATATTGAGGAAAGCACATGAAAAGAAGGCATTTTTTCAGCACAATGGGGATCGGCGGTATTCTGGCGTCGTCTATGGCCTTTGCAGCATCGGCCAAAGCCAATAGCAATCTCACAAAAAGCGGCGCGGGAAGAATCGATCGGCGGTTAAAAGAACTGGGAATCATTTTACCACAGCCAACAAAAGCTGTCGCCGTCTACGCCCCTTACCGCATTGTTGGCAACCTTGCTTATATAGCGGGTCAAGGGCCAATCGATTCTCCTGAACATCCGGCCTTTGGCAGGCTGGGGCATGATCTGTCCATCCAGCAGGGGTATCAAGCGGCCCGCACCACGGGCTTTAACATTCTGGCCCAGCTTAAAGCGGCCTGCGGCGGTGATTTGGACCGGGTTGTACAATGCGTGCAAATTAATGGATATGTAAAATGCACCGATGATTTCACAGATTCGCCCAAAGTGATTAACGGTGCGTCCGAACTTTTCAGAGATGTATTCGGCGAAAGCGGTCTGGCGGCGCGAGCAGCCATGGGCATCAATGCCCTGCCATTCGATATTGCCTGCGAGATTATCTCCGTTTGGGAAATATCCCGTTAATCGCCCTCTCCTTAATCGCCCTGTAGTCCATAAAGATTTTACCTGACGGGTGTTGCTGAAATACGGCCCCTGTTGGTGCGGCGATCGCGGCGGGGTTGCTGCACTTGATAGGCCTGCGCGCAATGTTCCGGGCAATAGGGGAAAGTTTTCGCGGATGGCTTGCCGCAAAAATGGAAATCAACCTCACCGGGATGGCCAATAGGCCATTTGCACATTCTTTCCGTAAGTTCCAAAAGCGATATTTTCCCAGTGGGTGCTTTGGCTTTCGCCGGAGCAGCCTTTTTCTCGGCGGGTTTTGCGGCTTTCTTTTTTGGATCTGATTTAACCGGCGACGGACGTGAGGCAAGATTCATCCTGTGGGCCTTGCCAATCACAGCATTACGCGTGACCCCCTCGGCCAGGGCGGTGGCAATTTGGCTGGCGCTGAGGCCCTTATCCCAAAGTTCCCGTAACTTTTCCACGCGTTCGTCTGTCCATGCCATAATAGAAATCCTTTATCAGTCCTGTATTTTCTGCAATATTAGCGCATTAGGAAGACCGTTGTCTATTCTTCTCTGCAGGAAAGGTCAAGGGCTGCGTGCTTGCGGTAGAGGCTTTTGTACGTTAAAAAACAAAATGAGATATATATTTATAACGTTATTCGAGCAGAAACCATGAAAATTAACGAAACCATAGGGCAAAGTTTATCGCCATACGGCGCAAAAAGAATCGGCCCCGTTAACTGGCTCGGTGTCTGGACATTATATAAAAAAGAAATTCATCGCTTTTGTAAAGTATTCGGCCAGACTGTTCTTTCCCCTGTGATCACCACCGCTCTTTTTATGACGGTTTTCACTGTCGCTCTGGGGGGCGGCGGGCGTTATGCCGGTGATATTTCCTTTGAGCTTTTTCTGGCGCCCGGCCTCGTGATTATGGCTGTTTTACAGAATGCTTTTGCCAATACGATATCAAGTCTGATGACCGCCAAGATGCAAGGGAATATTGTTGATCTTCTACTCGCCCCCATTGGTGCCGGCGAAATGACCCTTGCCATTACCATGGCCGCCGTAACGCGCGCGGCCCTCGTTGGGGTTTTTGTCACGCTGTCCATGTTTCTTTTTGTGGATTTAAATATCGCGCATATATGGGCGTTGCTTTACTATGGTTTTTCAGCGGCAATTATGCTGGCCTTGCTTGGTATTATCGCCGGCATATGGGCTGAAAAATGGGAACAAAGCTCCAGCATCACCAATTTTGTCATTGTCCCGCTGTCCTTTCTTTCAGGAACATTTTATTCCATCGACCGCCTGCCGGGGATCTGGCATACGATCAGCCAACTCAACCCTTTTTTCTATTTCATTGATGGTTTTCGTTATGGCATTATTGACCATGCCGACGGGAATCTGTTAATCGGCATCATATATGTTGCCGTTTTAAACAGCATTTTATGGCTTGTTTGTTATCGAATGCTCAGCTCTGGATATAAATTACGACCATAATAGCCGCAAAAGTCCCCTAAAAATCCATTGTTATATTGACAGAAGTGGTCAGAGAAGGGATATTCTGCGCCCCCGAAATAAAAAATATAAAAATACGCGTGAATAGAGAATAAATATGAAAAACAGCCGTGATAACAGTCAGGAAGAAGCTATAATTCCGCCCGTTTTGCCGACTTATGCACGGGCAAGCATCGCGATTGATCATGGCATAGGCGTTTATGCCTATGATCTGGACGGCAATGAATATCTGGACTTTGGCTGCGGCATCGGGGTAAATAATTTAGGTTTCTGCCATCCGGAACTCGTCAAAACCATCACGGAACAAGCCGGGAAAGTCTGGCATACCTCCAATATATACCGCATTCCGGGCCAGGAGCGTTTGGCGCAAAGATTGGCGGAAAATAGTTTTGCCGACACGATGTTCTTTACAAACTCCGGCGCAGAAGCCGTTGAATGCGCCATAAAAATGGCCCGCAAATATCATTATGAAAATAATGCCCCTGAACGCTACCGGGTCATCACTTTCGAAGGTTGCTTCCATGGACGGACCCTTGCCACCATTGCGGCCTCTGGTCAGGAAAAATTAATCAAGGGATTTGGGCCCATGATGGACGGCTTTGACCATGTCCCGTTTTTCCGCGACATGACAAAGGTCGAAGCGGCCATCACCTATGAAACTGCCGCCATTATGATAGAGCCCGTGCTTGGAGAAGGCGGCATAAAGCCGGTCTCAGGCGACAATCTGCAAATCCTGCGGGACTTATGTGACAAGCACGGCATCCTGCTGATTTTTGATGAAGTACAATGCGGTATGGGCCGGACTGAAAAATTATTTGCCTATCAGCACAGCCGTATCAGTCCGGATATTCTATGTAGCGCCAAGGGTATTGGGGCCGGTTTTCCCATGGGGGCCTGCCTGACCACTGAAAAAGTGGGGCGGGCCATGACAACGGGCAGCCATGGATCAACTTTCGGCGGCAATCCCATGGCGATGGCCATTGGCAACAAGGTGCTGGACATCATATTGGCGGATGGTTTTTTAAGCCATGTGGAGAAAATGTCCTATGACCTTAGAAAAGGCCTGATGACCCTGCGCAAGGAACATCCAAAAATCATTGAATTGGTGCGCGGTGTCGGCCTTATGCTGGGGTTGAAAATTACCATTGAACCGCCTGTTTTTGTGGCTAAGGCCTTGGAGCATGGTTTATTGCTTGTGGCGGCGGCGGATAATATTGTTCGCCTGTTACCGCCGCTGATTATCGAAAAAGAGCATAGTGACGAAGCCCTTAAAAAACTGGCTCAAATATGCGCTGAGTTAGAACAAGATTTACCTGAACAACAGGATGATGAAATGTGACCCCAGAGGCCAGAAATGAACCCTATAAAAACCTGAAAGAGCCTTACCGGCATTTCCTCGACCTTGCGGCCCTCACCAAGGCAGAGGCGCGCGATATCATTGAAAAAGCCAAGGCCCTGAAAGTCACCGCAACGCAGGAAGGGCACGGCAAAGGCTTCATTCATCCTGACCGGCCTTTGGCAGATAAAAGCCTTGCCATGGTTTTTGAAAAACCGTCAACCCGAACCAGAGTTTCCTTTGAAATGTCCATGCATCAATTGGGCGGAACAGCCCTTGTACTGCAGGGCAATGATATGCAGCTTGGGCGGGGGGAAACGGTTTCCGATACGGCGCAAGTCCTGTCCGGTTTTGTTGATGCCGTAATGCTCAGGGCAGATAATCATGAATCATTGCTGGAAATGGCACGGCATGCCACCGTACCGGTCATCAATGCCTTAACCGATTTTTCTCACCCCTGTCAGGTCATGGCGGATGTTTTAACCTTTGAAGAGCATCGCGGACCGATCAAAGGCAAAAAAATTGCCTGGTCCGGGGATGGCAATAATGTTGCCGTCTCATGGATTCATGCGGCGGTATTATTTGACTGCGAATTGGTGCTGGCCTGCCCAATAGAATTTTGCCCGCCGACAAGAATACTCGAATGGGCCGCGAGAAATGGCGGAAAAGTCACCCTGACCCAGGACCCAAACGAAGCCGCGCGAAATGCCGACTGCATCATCACCGATACATGGGTCTCCATGGGCGATACAGATGCGGCTGAGCGTATTGAAATACTTTCCCCCTATCAGGTTAATCGGAGGCTTATCCGCCAAGCTCATAAAGGCAGCCTGTTCATGCATTGTCTGCCCGCCCACAGGGGCGAGGAAGTCACCGATGAAGTGATAGACGGCCCTCAATCTGTCATCTGGGACGAAGCCGAAAACCGCCTCCATATTCAGAAAAGCATTCTCATGTGGTGCTTTGGAAAATGATATGACATCTCTTTTAAATGACAATGGTTATTTCAATGATCATTGTCTGGCCTTTCAGATCGAAGCCCAAGATATCAAGGGCCGCATTATCCGGCTGGATAAACCCCTGAACGAAATTCTGACCCATTATGACTGTCCGGATGACATCAAACGCGAGCTTGGAAAAGCCATGGCGCTCACAGCGTTATTGGGCAGCATGATGAAGTTTGACGGCATCTTCACGATGCAAATCAAAAGTGACGGCAGGATCAAATCAATGGTCAGTGACTTTGCCACAAATGGCAATGGATCAGGCGTTGTTCGCGGTTATATTAACATTGCGGACGATGTTGGCCCGAACGAACCTGTTCTGGGGAATGGCCAGCTTATGATCACGATGGATCAGGGACAACATATGGCCCGCTATCAAGGGGTCGTCGAATTGCAGAATGGTGACCTTGAGAATTCCGCAGAAGAATATTTTCAGACATCCGAACAATTGCCGACTCACGTTATGATAAGCTGTGACAAGTCGGCCAATGGTCACTGGTCTGCGGCGGCCATTATGATTCAACATCTGGCCCAGAATACACAAAGCGAAATGACCCGCGATGATGAAAAACAGAAAGACGACTGGAACACGGCAACTATTCTGCTCTCAACGTTAAAACCAGAAGAGCTTCTGGACAGCGAACTTTCCTTGCAAAGCGTGCTCTTTCGGCTTTTTCATGAGAGCGGCGTTCGCCTGTTCACCGCCACGCAAATAATGTCCGGCTGTCGTTGCTCCGAAGATAAACTGCGCGATGTTCTGGCCAGTTTCGACACCCGGGAATTGCGGGATATTGCCGAGGACGGCGTGATCAGCATGACCTGTGAATTTTGCAAAACCGATCATAAATTCGAACTGAAAAAACTGATCAACTGATGGTCATTCCAGCCATCTGACATAAGCATCCGATGTTTCCCGCGATTTGGGCCGCATTTGCTTTTTTGGGTGACCCAAATACATTAACCCAACCAATTCGGCACCCTCTTCAAACCCTAGGGCAGCAGCCGTATCAGCCTCATACATAAAGCTCCCTGTTCGCCAAAAGGCACTTAGTCCCAATTCTGGGGCCGCAAGCAAGATATTCTGGCAAGCGGCAATGGCAGAGGCCACATTCTCTATCATTATGGCCTTCTTGTCATCCGGCTTTGCCGCCGCCACCGCAATGATGACGGGAGAGCGAAAAGGTTTTTTGTTTAATTTATTGCGTAGCGCAATATTCTTCGGTTCTTCTGGATTGGTCATGGTTTTTTCCAAGTGATTGACCATGATATCGCCTAAGAACTGACGCCCTTCGCCCTGAATGACCAAGAAACGCCACGGGTTTGTATTATGATGCACGGGCGTGCAAACGGCGGCGTCCAATATCTGCTTAATCTGCGCCGGTGCCACAGCCGCGCCTGTCATTACAGAATTGCTGTTTCTTGTTTTTATGGCTTCAATGATAGACATTACTTTGTTCCTGACCGTTTAATGACATCCAGCAGACGGCCCAAAAATTCATCACATAAATCAAGTTCCGATTGCTCTATATATTCGTCTGGTTTATGGGCCTGAAGGATGCTGCCCGGGCCGCAGACCACAGTGGGCACGCCGCCTGTGGTTTGAAATATTCCGGCTTCCGTACCATAGGACACCACATGGACATCATTCTGGTTGGCAAGGGCCAAAACCAACGTTTCCGCCGTTGACCCGCTTTGCGGCAATAAAGATGGCACGCGTGACAATAAATCTGTTTCAACCCTTGCCGATTTTTTATCCTGCCGCTTCATGTCAGGAAGGATATGATCCTGAACATAAGTATTGAACCGCACCAACACCTCATCCTGCGCAACATCCAATCCTTTATCCAGATCAGTATTCAAATCAGTATTTTGGCCAGGAATTGGCCTGAAATCCCACTCGAATTCACAATATTCCGGCGTGATATTCGCCGCTGTTCCGCCTTTGATGCGGCCCACATGAATTGTGGTATAGGGCGGGTCAAACCCATCGACCATAGGCGTGCGGCTTTTCATTTCTTCGGCCAGATCGCTTAAAAAAATTATCATTTTTGCCGCATGGGTTACCGTATTCAATCCAAGATCCGTACTGGAATGAGCCGCAAGCCCATAAATTCGGGTCAGCAAATGGAAAATGCCTTTATGGGAATTGACCACCTTCATATTGGTCGGTTCCCCAACGATGCAGGCTCTGGGTTTTACCTTCATAGCGCCCACATGTTCCGCAAGGCTCATCACACCGGTACAGCCGGTTTCCTCGTCATAAGACAGCGCAATATGCAGGGGTTCTTTCAGGCCCGCCGCCATAAATTTTGGCACCGCCGCCAGAACGCAGGCAATGAAACCTTTCATATCACAGGTTCCCCGGCCATAAAGCCGCCCATCCCTTGCCCGCATATCAAAGGGGTCAGAGGACCAATTCTGCGCCCCCACCGGCACCACATCAGTATGGCCGGACAGCATAATGCCCGGGACATCTTCCGGCCCAATGCTGGCCAGCAAATTCGCCTTGGTCTTTTCCGCGTTAAAAAATACTTTCGAGGACACGCCATAAGACTGCAAATATTCCGTCACAAATGTGATAAGTTCAAGATTTGATTTCCAGCTGGTCGTATCAAAAGAGATAAGTTTTGACAGCATATCATTGGTGGAATATTTCCGCATCAACAGCCCTATATAATTCGTTGGATATTTATCTCAGTATGTTAGAGTATTTATAAAGAAAAGAAAATTAAAAGAAAGCGGGGAATCAGCATGAGCTTTAATCCATTAAAAAAACGAAAATACGGATCCACCAAAGCCGTGGTCAGCGAATTATTCCGTCAGGCGGGCGGCATTCCGAAAGTGATGGAAATTCTGGATATTGGCCGCACACGCGCCTATGATTTCACGGACCCCAACGGCGATGCGGAATTGTCACTGGAACGGGTGGAAAAGCTGGTTCGGGAAACATCCGCAACGGTCATTTCGGAACATTTTTCTTTTCTGGCGGGCGGCGTTTTTCTGCCCATTGAAACATTGGACAGTGATGTGGATTGGCATTCCATCGCCTCTCAGGCCAGCCTGAGAAACGCCGCCAACATCGGCGGCATTTTGGACAGCATCAGTTCCGTCGGTGATAGCCCCGGCTATATTGATGCCGATGAAGCCCGCGATTTAATCAAAAAACTGGATAATCACTTTTCCCTGCTGGCCCTTCAGCGTCAACTCTTGATTGGTATCATCGAAAAAGACACCGAACAGAAGGCCAGAGAAGAATAAGCTTTTACGCCCGCCAGAATTGCGGCGAGAAAAGAATAAGAACCGCAAAAAGCTCTAGCCGTCCCATAAGCATCCCCATACTTAAAAACCATTTTGCCGTATCTGGCAGAGGCTGGAAAGTTCCTGTTGGGCCGATGATGGGGCCAAGCGCGGGACCCACATTGGCGATGGCTGTCCCCGCACCGGAAATCGCCGTAATAAAATCAAGCCCCGTCAGGGAAAGTCCCAAAGTCAAAATTAAAAAACACACCAAAAACAGGAAAAGATAGCTGATTACCGAACCCATAACATCATCCTTGATCGGCACATCATTATAGCGGGGTATAAAAATACCGCTGGGCCGTAAAATATGTTTCAAATGTGCCGCCACCATACTGACCATAATCTGAAGTCTGAATATCTTAACGCCGCAGGATGTCGAACCCGCGCAGCCACCAATGAACATGATAAAAAAGAAAATCGTCACCGCCAGCGCCCCCCAAGTGGTATAATCCGCCGTTGTAAAGCCCGTCCCGGTAAGGATGGAAACCACATTAAAGATCGTATAGCGCAAAACCTCTAACATGCCCTGATCATTGCCGCTCCAGCGCCATAGGCTTAAGAGGGCAATCAATAGAACCAGCAGTGCCAAAAACCATCTGACCTGAGAATCCCGCCATAATACCAGACTATGTCCCTGAACCATTTTTAGATATAGAATAAACGGCATGCTGCCAATGATCATAAACAGAACAATGATATAATCAATCAACGCACTGTCAAAATGACCAATTGATCCATCGGTGGTGGAAAAACCCCCCGTGGCAATGGTCGTGAAAGAATGGCTCACGGCCTCAAATACACTCATGCCGGCAGCCCATAGAGCAACGCCGCAAATGATCGTCAACCCCACATAAATCAGAGATATGGCGATGCCAAGCTGCGCCGCACGCGGCAGTACTTTTTCGGACGTCTCAAAAGCCCCGATCTTGAACAGCTGCATCCCGCCAACCCTTAGGAACGGCAGGATGATCACCGCCATAATAATGATCCCCACGCCGCCAAACCATTGCAGCAAGGCCCGCCAGAGAAGAATTCCGGGCGGGGCACCATCAAGGCCGGTGATGACCGTAGAACCTGTTGTGGACAAGCCTGACATGGCCTCGAAAAAAGCATCGGTATAGCTTAGAGAAAGATCAGAAAACACAAAAGGCAAAGCCCCGAAAGTCGGAATGACCACCCAGGTGGAAACCGTCAGTATGAAGGCCTGCTGAACTGACAGCTCCTCATCTTCGCCCCGGCTGGTGAGGAACAACAGGCCGCCAATGAACATGACCAGCGCAGAGCAAATGGCAAAAACCTGCCAGTCCGGGTTATCCACAGCCACATCAACCAACGCAGGAAACAGCATC
>JALSHF010000140.1 GCA_026982375.1 Emcibacter sp.
ATCACGGCATCCGCGCCAAGGGCCAAGGCCTTGATCACATCGGTGCCGCGCCGAACGCCGCTGTCGATCAATATTTCTGCCCGTCCGGCCACCGCCTTCACGATTTCCGGCAGAACCTCTATGGGCGGCGGCATATAATCCAGCTGGCGGCCGCCGTGATTGGAAATAATGATGCCGCTGGCCCCGATGTCCACCGCGCGCCTTGCATCTTCCGCATTGACAATGCCTTTGATCAGGAATGGCCCGCCCCATTGTTCAATCATCCATGCGGCATCATCCCAATCCACCGTAGGGTCAAATTGTTTGGCCACATAATCCATAAGATTCCCATCGTCCGGAAGCTTGACCGCTGAGGCGCCCGCCAGATTGCCAAGTTCAATTTTCTCGCCGGTTAAATAATGATAGAGCCAGACCGGATGGCGCAAAACATCCCTCATTGTCCGGGCCGTCAGGGACGCGGGGAAAGTCAACTCATTGCGCAAATCTTTTTCCCGATTGCCATGCACGGGCAAATCCACCGTCAGGCATAAAGCCTGATAGTTATTTGTTCGGCAACGGGCCATAAATTCCCTGATGATTTCCCGGTCCCGCCAAACATAAATCTGAAACCATTTTGGGCCCGCGCTTGCCGCTGCGGCCTCCTCTATGGATAGGCTCGACAGGGACGATAAGGCATATATGCTGTTTGCCTTGGCCGCAGAGCGCAGAACGGCCGCCTCCCCGCTATGATGAAACATGCGGGTCTGGCCTGTGGGCGAAAGCAAGATGGGCATATCAACTTTCTGGCCCAATATTGTGGTTGAAAGATCAATCGACCCCACATCAACCAGCGCGCGGGGCATCAACTGATATTTTGAAAAACCGCTTCTGTTGCGGCCCAGCGTAACCTCATCATCTGAGCCGCCGTCCAGATAATCAAATATCATGCGCGGCAGGCGTTTTCTCGCCAGACGCCGAAAATCTTCGATATTGAAACATTTATCAATTTGCGACATTTTCCCCTCCATTTCTCACATATCTGCTTTCATCACATGAATGTACGATACAGCATTCGAACGGCCACAATCAGAAAAAATGCCCCAAATGTTATGCTAAGCTGTCTTTGGGTCAAGGCATGGGCGATTTTAGCCCCAAGGGGGGCCGCCAGAAATGTCGCCGGCGATATAATTAAAAAACCGATCACATTAACAAAACCCACACTGCCCGGCGGCAAAAGACTGTTGCCCTGACCCAAAATCATAAAGCCAATGGTGCCCGGCACCACAATCAGCAACCCAAACAGGGCCGAGGTGCCCACCGCCCGATGAATCGGCACATTAAACAGGGTCAATGTGGTCACACTGAGCGCCCCGCCGCCTATGCCCATCATGGTGGAGATTGTCCCGATGATTGCGGGCGGCATAAGGCCAGCCACGCCGCGCGGTACAGACGCCGCAGCCCGAATATTTTCCATGGGCAACATCATTTTGACCGCCACAAATAAGGCCACGATCCCAAAGACAGCCGTCAGGCCTGAACTATCCACCTGCGAAGCAATCCAGCTGCCCAAAATCGCCCCCAGAAATATGGGGGGGCCCCAGTGACGGGCGAGGGCAAAATCAACCGCGCCGCGTTTTCGGTGGGCGCGGATAGAAGAAATGGACGTGGGAATGATTGTCGCCAGCGATGTACCCACCGCCACATGCATCCTGATCTCCGGATCAACCCCGATGTAACCCAAGGCAAATTCAAGCACCGGAACAATGACAATGCCGCCGCCAATACCCATCAACCCCGCCATCAACCCGCCAACCAGTCCGGTTGCCAGCATGAGCAAAATCAGCGGCATATATAATTCCATGAAGGCCATGATGGGACGTTAAGGAAAAACAGTAAAAAGATCAACTCTTTAGAGCATTCTGCGCTTAGATAAATTGGCCCGCCGCATGGCCCGACGCCCAGGCCCACTGAAAGTTATAGCCGCCCAGTTGCCCCGTCACATCAAGCACTTCCCCAATGAAATACAGGCCGCGAAGCTTCTCACTTTCAAAAGTTTTAGAAGAGATTTCGCGGGTATCAACACCGCCGCGCGTGACTTCTGCGGTTCGGAACCCCTCTGTACCATTAGGCCGGGGCCGCCAATCATGGATAAAACTTGCTATTTTCCCAAGCTTCTCATTGGAAAGATCAGCCATTCGGCCATCCACGCCGGCTTCATCACAGATAAACCGGGCCAGCCGCCGGGCAAATCTCTGGGTCAGGATATTATGCAGTTCCTGCTTTGGCTGACCCGCTCTTTGCTCTTTGAGAAATTCAAGAATATTCAGGGACGGCGACATGTTAATCCTGATCTCGTCGCCCAGGCGCCAATAAGATGAAATTTGCAGAATGGCCGGGCCACTAAGGCCCCGGTGGGTGAATAAAATGGCCTCGGAAAAGGATTTTTTGCCGTGGCTGACCACCGCGTCCACCGAAACCCCCGCCAATGATTTCAGCTTTTCCAGCTGGTCATTCAAAAATGTGAAAGGCACCAAAGCGGGTTCAGGCTTAAGGATATTATGGCCAAATTGCTGCGCAATCTGATAGCCAAAACCGCTGGCTCCCATTTTGGGAATGGATTTTCCGCCGCTGGCGATGACCAGGGCAGCACAGGTCAGCGTCTCGCCAGATGTATAAAGATGAAAAATATCCCCCTGCTTCACCAGACTTTCTATGGCCACGCCGGTGCGAATGACCACGCCCGCTGCCTCACATTCCCGAACCAGCATATCAATGATCTGCGTGGATTTTCCATCGCAAAACAGCTGTCCCAATTTCTTTTCATGATAGGCAATATCATATTTCTCCACCAGAGCGATGAAGCTCTTCGGCGGATACCGGCGCAGGGCCGAAACGCAAAAATGTGGATTCTTCGACAGAAAATGAGCCGGGCCGGCATCCCGATTGGTGAAATTACACCGCCCGCCGCCGGAGATTCTGATTTTTCCGGCGATATTCTCTGTGCTTTCAATCACCAGAATGCGCCGGCCCCGCTTGCCGGCCTCAATAGCGCACATCAGCCCGGCAGCCCCCGCCCCGATAATCACCGCATCATAATCTGTCACGTATACAATCCTGAAAATTCCTCAAAAGCCGTCCATACAGCAAGTCGCGTCCGAACGCAAATTGGACCCAGAATTCAGGCCCGGAATTCAGGCCCGGAATTCAGGCCATATCACGCAGCTTGTCTTTGAGGATTTTACGCATTTCATTGCGGGGCATGTCATCAATGAAGTGGATATCCCGGGGATGTTTATACCGCCCGAGCCGATCGCCAAGCCAATCCAGAATTTCGGCTTTTGTTATGCTAGACGCCGCATCCCGTACAATGAAAGCCACAACGACCTCGCCCCATCGATCATCGGGGCGGCCCACAACAGACGCCTCCAGAATATCCGGATGCGCCGCAAGGACGGTCTCCAGCTCTGCCGGATAAATATTCTCGCCGCCGGAAATGATCATGTCTTTTTTACGATCAACAAAATGATAACAGCCCTGTTCATCGCAGGTGCCGATATCTCCCGTATAAAACCAGCCCTCCTGCAAGGCCTTTTTCGTGGCCGGCTCATCCTGCCAGTAGCCGGCCATGACATTCCTGCCTTTGATTAAGATCTCCCCCGCCTGATCAATATCACAATCCTGCCCCCCCTCATCCACAATCCGAACATCACAGTTTTTTGCCGCAAAGCCGATGGAGGCCGCCGTGGCAAAGGCTGTCTCTGCGGTTTGGTGAATGGCGATGGGGCTGGTTTCACTGGAACCATAAACCTGCAACAAAGGAATTTTCCGGTCATGCCAAAAGGCGGTCATCGCATCCGGCACCACGCAGGAGCCCGTCGTCACCGACCGCAGGCTGGATAAATCTATTTGCGGCCAATCCTTATGGCTCTGCAGCGGCAGCATATGCGCGGGCAGGATAATGGTCAGGCTTGGATGATCTTCCTGAATGGCGGCAATGGTCTGCGCCGCATCAAAGCTGCGGTGCAACAGGACAGTCGCGCCAACAGAGAATGCCGCCGTTGTTTGTATGTTCAAGCCCCCCACATGAAACATCGGCAGGATGGTGAGTATCACATCATCATGGGTCATATCATGCATATGAAGACTGTTTTGCGCGTTAACTTCCAACGCTTTTCTGGTCAAGACCGCGCCTTTGGGCTGGCCTGTTGTGCCGGAGGTAAATATGATCACCGCCGGATCATCCGGGTTATCATTAAGCGGGGAATTGCGGCCATGTGCTTGCCGCAACATATGGCGCAAACCATGCCAGCCGGGCTTTTTATGTCCCCCCAAGGTGACAAACCGGCAATCGGGTAAATCTTTTTCGATCAGTTTCTCACATTGGTCTTCATAGGGTGCCTCGACAAAAAAAGCGGTGGCCCCGCTGCTGGTCAGCATATGAAGATGCTCCATGGGGGTCAGCCGCCAGTTAAGCGGCACAAAGATCGCCCCGACCCGCAAACAGGCAAATAACAGATAGAGCATGCGCGGATGATTTTGACCCAGATAAGCCACCCGATCGCCGCGCCGGATGCCAAGCGAATGATCCAGCATGGCGGCGGTTGATTTTATTTGCCGATCAAAATCGCCGTAGCTGATCTTTTTGCCTTCATATTGAAGCGCGGTTTTTTCGGGGCAAACCTCTGCCCATTTTTCTATCCAGCCTGTTATGGTTCCGGGTTTACTCATTAATCACCCCCTATTCAGAAGCGCAATATATAACGCCGCTGTCCTCAAGCCCTTTGCAATCATCCATGGTGAAGCCAGCTTCAAGCATAATCTTTGCCGTCTGCGCGCCGTATTTGGGCGGGAAAGAAAGATTATTTTTGCCCCCCGCCAAATCGACCGCCATGGGCTGCATATGAATTTTCCGGCCATCCGGCAATTGGGTTGTGGTCATTTTTGCTTTGATGGCAGGCAGCTCAGCCACCTCCGGAATATCATTGATTCTGGCATGGGGAATGGTCGCGTCCATAAAATCCTCGACCAATTGATCGGTGGTATATAATGACGTCAAGGCCCCGATATCGGCGTAAAGAGACTGGCGTTCAATATGGCGGCCCTCATTGGTTTTGCGCACATCATTGGCAAGGGAAGTGAATTTTGGAATTTCTGTCATGCGCTGCCATTGAATATCATTCCCGATCGCCACATAGATAAAACCGTCTTTGGTGGGATAGGCGTTCGTGGGAATGAATTTACGATGTTCATTGCCGCAGCGGCTGATTTCCGATTTGTCACAATCAAAATTCAGCAACGGCAATGTGGTGATCAGCCAGCTGGCCGCCGCCTGCAGCATGGACACATCTATGCGTTTGCCGCGCCCCGTTTCTGCCCGCTCGGCAAGGCCATACATAACGCCTGCATAAACCTCGTCCCCGGCCTTCAGATCGATGAGCGGCACACCGGACAGGGTTGGCGGGCCGTCCTCCTGACCTGTGATTTCCATAAATCCGGACATGGCCTGCAAAGCCGGATCATAGCCCGGCACATTGGGATAATCCGGCCCCATCGCCGAAATGCCCGCCCAAATCAGATCAGGCTTGATGGCGCGTAATGTTTCATAATCAATGCCCATCTGCTCGTAACGGGACGGCAGGGTATTGCAGCAGAAAATATCCACATCCAATGCCCGGATAATTTTATGCAGGGCCGCCCGGCCCTCAGGGGATTTCAGATTGACCGCGATGGTTTCCTTGCCCACATTGGGGGCCATGAAATAGCTGCGGAGATCATCACCGTCCGGCGTGATATGCGTGCCAATATACCGGTTGGGATCCCCGGGCAGACCGCGCCCGGTGGGGGTTGCCTCAATACGGATCACCCGCCAGCCCAACTGGGCAAAGCGCAAAGTGGCTGACGGTAAGGACAGGGCCTGTTCCAGGCTTAAAACGATCTTTGGCTTCATGAATCAGCCTGCTTTTTTTCCCATATGGCTCTGGCCACTTTTTCAGGGTTCATGGGCGGATTAAGAAACCGGATGCCCGTCGCATTATAGACCGCGTTGGCGATGGCCGGCGCGACCACGATGGTCGGCAATTCCGCAATCCCCTTGGCACCATACGGCCCCTCTTCGCAATCACTTTCGATAAAATGCATCTCGATCTCGGGCATTTCAGGGGCGGTTGGCACCTTGTAATCCCTGAAGTTCGGATTGAGCAAACGGCCCTCTTCAAAGATCATTTCTTCGCTCAAGGCAAAACCAAGGCCAAAAGCAAGCCCGCCTTCCATCTGGGCCTCAAGCCCCATTTGATTGATCACACGGCCCACATCCTGAGCCATGGTTACTTTTTCCACTTTTACCTCACCGGTCAGCGTATCCACCATAACCTCGGCAATATGCACGGCGTGGGAATAGGCTGCCGAATGATCAGAGATATGGTCTTTGCCCTCAAGCTCGCTATTTGGTTCATAATAATCACTGACCATCACCACATCCGGCGTTGGCTGGAAATGCATCTGGCGCAGCATACGGTCGAGCCTGATCACGGCCGCGCCGTCCTTGTCCTGCACCACATAGCCCCCGCGCAGGTCCAATTCTTCGGCGGTGACATTGGCCTGTTTCGAGGCCGCCGCCAATATCTGTTCCTTGGCCTTGATCGCGGCACGCTTTGCGCCATTTCCGGCAATGAATGTGGTGCGGGAGGCATGAACGCCCACATCCCACGGGCCAATGTCACTATCATTATTGACAAGCGTCACATGCTCTGGCGGCACGCCCAGTTCTTCCGAGACGATCTGGCTGATGACCGCATCAATGCCCTGACCAATTTCCGATGCGCCCGTAATAACCGTAACCCTTGCATAATCATCCATTTTCAGGATCGTACCGCAGCCGTCCGATTTGTGAATTTTTGCCCCGCCTGCATTATGGATTGAGCTGGCCAAGCCAATGCCGCGCTTGTAACGGCCTTCTTGCGCGCGGGCTTCGGTATATGATTTATGCTTATTGACATAATCCGATGCCTCCGCCGCCGTGGTCAGGCATTCCGCCAGAACACATTCCCGAAGATAGGATTTTTGCGGGGTCACTTCGCCTGATTTCTGGGCATTCTTCAAATGAAACTCAATCGGGTCCATGCCATATTTTTCAGATAATTCTTCGGCAAACATATCCATATGCTGCGCCGTGGCATAGGTCATCTGCACATTGCCGTAACCGCGAAAAGACCCGGCATAGGCATTATTGCTATAGACCGCCTGCGCCTTGAAATCGATCACGGGCACACGGTAATGACCGGAAACTGTCCGCATCATAATCACCGGAACCGTCGGGCCCCATGAGGTATAGGCCCCGTTATCCATCAAAACGTCCGCCGACCTGAAGGTTAAAATACCGTCTGATGTGCAGCCGGTACGCAAATGTATCGCGGCGGGCTGGCGGGTTGGGGAATTGATAAATTCCTCTTCCCGGTCAAATAAAACTTTCACCGGACGACCCGTTTTCCGGGCCAGAATCGCCGCCACCGGCTCATACGGATAAACATCCAGTTTTGCCCCGAATGATCCGCCGGTGGTCGGCTGAATGACCCGAATATCGCCGGGATCAATGCCCAGAGCCGGTGCCAGATCCATTTTGTAATTATAAGGATATTGGGTCTGGGAATAGATGGTCAATTTGCCGTTATGATCAAAATCCGCAATGGCGCAAGAGGTCCCCATGCAGCAATGGGTCACATAATGCACGTTAAAAACATGATCCAGAATGATGTCTGATCCGGCCTCGGCTTCGGCCAGATCGCCGTGCTTGAATTCAAACTTCAGGCTTTTATTGCCGGGGAAATTTTCCTGTATCTGGGGCGCGTCCGCCTTCAGGCCTTCTTCGGCTGAAAAAACGCCGGGCAGGTCTTTGTAGCTGACCTTGATTAATTTTATGGCGGCGGCGGCAATGGCTTCACTTATCGCGGCCACGGCGGCCACTTCATCCCGCTCGCAAAGAACCTTTGATTTCAGCGGGGCGTTATCCTTGACAAACCCCAGTTTCAAATCCGGCGTATCCTTGGCCGTGATCACCAGATGAACGCCCGCAAGCTTTTCAGCTTCGGAGGTATCGATGCTGATAATCTCGGCATGGGGGCGGCCAGCATGGAGTATCTTGCCGTAAAGCATCTGCGGCAGCACCATATCATTGATATAGCGGGTCTTGCCAATGGCTTTGGCCGGGGCATCGGGTTTTTTAATCCGCTTGCCGATCATGCTGGTTTTTTCAATATGTTTAAAGGCGACATTTTCAGCCATGTTCAAGTCCTTTATTTTCATTCAGGCCGACCACGGCGGCAACCGCGTCCAGAACCTTGGTGTATCCCGTGCAGCGACAGATATTCCCCTCAAGCCCCCGTTTCATCTCTTCGCGGGTTAATTGCGGATTCTGTTTCACCAGATAATTGGCCTGTATGATCATACCCGGCATACAAAAACCGCATTGTACCGCCCCGTGATCCACAAAGGCCTGTTGCATGGGATGCAGGGCGTGTCCCTCTTGCATGCCTTCGATGGTCATGACCGCGCGGCCCTGAAGATCCGCCGCCATCATCAGGCAGCTATTGATGGTTCTGCCGTCTACTTCGATGGTGCAGGCGCCGCATTCCCCCTCGCCGCAGGCATATTTTGTGCCCTTAAGGTCAAGGCCGTCGCGCAAAAGATTAAGCACCGTCATTTCCGCCGGAACCTCAATAGTCACGGGCCTGCCGTTCAAGGTAAAATCTAGATTAATTTTGACAGACATTATTCAAAAGCTCCTCTGTAAATACGCCGATCAGGTGGGTGCGGTACCATTTTGTCGCCCGAATATCATCAATGGGCGAGACATCCTTCCGGGCCGCAAGTGCCGCCGCCTGGATCACCTCCTGGTTTAAAATTTTACCCTCCAATGCGGCCTCCGTCAATTTGCCGCGCAGGGCTGTTGGCCCCACGGCACCGAAAGCCACGCGGACATTCTTTAGCGTTCCCTCGGTTAATTCGCCGCTGATTCCCATAGAGACCGTTGAAATTTCAAGGGCCGGACGCGGGCCGGATTTGCGGAAAAGTCCGATGGAGTTTTCCGGCGGCACATCAAAGGTCACGGCGGTCAAAAGCTCGTCATCCCGGGCCATATTCCTGCCGGGGCCGGTGAAAAATTCATCCAGAGGCACGCTTCGTGTTTCTATGCTGCCGTCCTGCCATCTGGCCAATTCCGCAGAGGCCCCCAGCGCCAGAAACGGGATAATCATATCTCCGGCTGGTGAGGCGTTACAGATATTGCCGCCGATGGTCGCCGCATTGCGGATCTGTTCGCTGGCAAAATGATCGGCGGCCTGACATAAAATACCCGCATGGTTTTTCAGCATGTGGTTGCCGCGAATTTCCGAGACGGTCACCAAAGCGCCAATCCTGATTTTGCCGTCTTTTTTCGTGCCACCTTTTTTCGTAACGGCATTCAGGCCTTCAATATGCTGAATATTCATCAATGTGGCCTTATAGGACAGTTTGCCCCCGGTGATTTGCGGCGTAAGGTCCGTAGCCCCCGCGACAATTGTCACCGGGCCGCCTGCCAGGGCTTCCAGTGCATCATCAAGTTTCTTTGGGGCAATATATCTTTCAATTTCTGACATCATTTGTCCTTGTCTTAGAACTTAATCGGTTCCTGGTAATAGCCATAAACCTCAACCAGTTTACTTGTGATTTCGCCAACAGTGGCATAGGCTTTCACCGCCGCCACAATGGCGGGCATGACATTATGTCCGGCTTCGGCGTCAGCCTTGACCTGATCGAGGGTACGGTCAACTTCTGCCTGATCGCGCTCGGCCTTTACCTTGTTCAGATTTTCAATCTGCTGATCCGCATCGCGGTTGTCATAGGGGTGAAATTCCACCTCATTTTCTTCTTCATCGGTTTTGTAACAATTAACACCCACCTTGGGGAAAGCGCCGGACTGAAGATCCTTTTGCATACCGTAAGCCTGCGCGGAAACCTTGGCCTGAATGGTGCCTTCGGAAACCATTTTAACGATACCGCCTTCGGCTTCGACCTCGGCCATGGTCTCTTCCATTTTCTGGCGCATCTTGTTGGTCATGGTTTCCACATAATAGGACCCCGCCAGAGGATCGACGGTCTCGCACATACCCATTTCCTCGATCAGCATCTGCATGGTGCGCAGGGAAATACGCTGGGCATATTCGGACGGAATGGTATAGGCCTCATCAAAACAGCACAGCGCCATGGTCTGCGCGCCGGACAGGGCGCTGATCAGGGCATAATAGGCCCCGCGCACAATATTATTTTCCGGCTGCTCAATGGTCAGCCCGCCGCCGCCGCCCGCCGCAATCATGCGCATCCACATGGATTTCGGGTCTTTGGCGCCGTAGTCCTCTTTGATTATTTTGGCCCATAAACCGCGGCCTGCGCGAAATTTGGCCACTTGTTCAAACAGATTGCCAAAGATATTAAAATTATAGGATAACCTTCCGGCAAATTCATCAATATGAAGGCCGCGTTTTAACATGTCATCGGCGTAAGCCTTGGCGATGCAGAAAGCATAGGCCATTTCCTGTTCCGGCGTCGCCCCGCTTTCCCGAATATGATAGCCGCAAACACTGACCGGGCTGTATTTCGGCGCATGTTTGGCGCAATATTCAATGGTATCCCCCACCAGTTTAATGGAGGGCTCTACAGGGAAAATCCATGTGCCGCGTCCGATGAATTCTTTTAAAATATCATTCTGGGCCGTGCCGCGCAATTTGGCCACGTCATAACCGCGTTTTTCCGCCATGGCCAGATACATGGCAATCAATATGGCCGCAGAGCCATTTATGGTCAGCGATACCGTGATTTTCTCCAGATCAATGCCGTCAAAAGCGATCTCGAAATCACGCAGGGTATCCACCGCCATACCGACCCGGCCCACTTCGCCTTCGGCCAACGGATCATCCGTATCAAGGCCGGTCTGGGTGGGCAGGTCAAAGGCCACATTAAGGCCCGTCTGGCCATTCTCGATCAGATAATGAAAACGCTCGTTGGTATCTTTCGCATTGGCAAAACCGGTATATTGGCGCATGGTCCAGGGCCGCTTGCGGTACATTTCCCGGTGAATGCCGCGCGTGAAGGGATATTCGCCGGGCAAGCCCACCATATCGACACCGCCGGAGGCTTCCACATCAGCTTCGGTATAAAGCGCTTTGACCTCGATACCGGATTCATTTTTAATTTCTTTGGGTTTAATTTCTTTTGGGGACATACTCTTGCTCTCTAAACCAATTGCCGATAGCGGCTTTTTATATAGTCGATGATATCGTCAAAATGACTGCCGGTGGGGAAAATGGCATCCAAACCCATTTTTTTTAGCGTCTCATGATCCTTTGACGGCACATTGCCGCCAATGATCCATAATTTATCTTCCAGATTATATTCTTTCAGCAGTGGCTTTAAGCTTTTACAAAAAGGAATATGTGATCCGGCCATACTCGACAGGCCAATCACATCGACATTTTCTTTTGCCGCCGCCTCGGCAATCTGGCGCGGGGTTTTGCGAAGTCCGGTATAGATCACGTCAAATCCCGCATCCATCATAGCCCGCACAACCACCTTGGCCCCATGATCATGGCCATCAAGGCCGGGCTTTCCCATCAGGACGCGTATTTTATTTTCACTCATGAATTTAATCCTTTAGCGATCGTAAGTTTCAAGATTTCACTGGTACCACCGCCAATCAATGTAAAGCGTACGTCGCGCAGAAATCTTTGCACGGGATATTCCATGGCAAAGCCATAGGAGGCCAGAACTCTGGCTGCCTTGTCGCAGATGCCCGCCGCCGCTTCGGTGGCAAAAAGCTTGGCCATGGCCGCCTGTTGCAAATGCGGCTTGCCGGTCATTTTCAGCCAGGCCGCATAATGAACAATATGGGTTGCGGCCTCAAGGTCTGTGGCCATGTCGGCCAACATCAACTGGATCGCCTGAAAGCGATTGATCGGCTTGCCGAATTGCTGGCGCTCCGCCGCATATTTTACGGCCTCGTCAAGAGCCGCCTGCCCCACCCCAAGCCCCATGGCCCCGGTGATGATACGAATTTCAGCCAGCACGGCCTTAAGATGGTCTGCGCCATCGCCATATTCCTTGCTCAACCGGTGGCTATCCGGAATGAAACAATCCGAGAAAGCAACCTCGGACGTTGGCAGGGCCCTGACACCCATTTTATCAATGGCGCGCCCCACATGAAGCCCCTTGAAATCTTTCTCCACCAAAAATATCGTCAGCTCATTATCCGGCCCGGCCTTGGCAAAAACCGTGAAGAAATCAGCCATGGGCGCGGCCGTCACCCACATTTTCTGACCATTCATCACATAACCGCCATCGACTTTTTTGGCCGTGGTGGTGATGCTTTTCAAATCACTGCCCGCATTGGGTTCCGTCATACAGATCGAACCTATCTTCTCGCCCTTCAGGGCTGGTTTGAACAGGCGTTCAATGATGTCGTCATTGCCAAGCATATGCAGAAAATTAGTGCCCATCAAGGACTGCATGGCCACACAGCCCGCCAAAGACATTGACCCGCGCGAGATTTCCCGAAGGGCCAGACACAGGGCCAGAATATCCATACCACTGCCGCCGGATTCCTCGGGATAACGCATACCAAAAAAGCCCAGATCACCCAATTCCCGGAATAATTCATAAGGGTATTCATGGGCCTCATCTATGGCCTCGGCATTGGGTATTATGCGCTCATCGCAAAAACGGGTGAAGACATCCTTGATCATCTGGTGGTCTGGTGACAGGGTAAAATCCATGGGGCTACTCCGCAATATAACCATAAAGCTCGGCAGCTTTTTCTGCCGAGATGATCTCATCCCTGATTTCCCGGGCGAGCGTTGCCCGGTCTCTTTTATCAGGCCTGCCATAGCCGCCGCCGCCGCCCGCTGTTTGAAAATAGATGGTGTCCTTTGGCACATCCGTAATCAGGTCTTTATTATTCGGGATGACTTCTGTGCCGTCGGGATAGGTCATCCTGATCAGGTTTAAATTACCGCCGCTGCCGCCAAACAGGCCAAAGGATGGTTCAAAATCACCGTCACCAAACGTCACAATCTGGGTATTGTCCGAGCCAATTTTATAGATGGTTTCCGTCCCGAGGCCCCCGCGCCATTTTCCGGCGCCTGCGCTGTCCGTGTCATATTCATGTTTGATCAATAGGTGAGGTGTTTGCTGTTCAAACATCTCGTAATCCTGATCAAGCACGCCGCCGGAGGCGTCAATCATACCAATATGGTCATAACCGTCCGTACCGTTCATGGCCCCCGACCCCCCCTTCATACCCATGAAGAAAATATCCACATAAGTATCCTCTTTTTCCGCATCCTTGCCCGTTGACAGGGAACAGAGCAGGTTATTCCATCCGGCGGTCACATTGTCGGGCATGACCGGTGCCAGAGCCCGAATGATCGCATCCGCATTGGGCGGGCAGAGATGATTGCCAAATGTGGTGGCTTTGGGATAGGAGGCATTCAGGATTTTACCCTCGGGAATTAAGATTTCAATGGGTTCGACCATGCCCTGATTATGGGGAATATCCGGATTAACCATCTGCAGGAATGTGAGAATAGTTGCTGATGCGCTGGAGGTATAGGTGCCATTCACAAAGCCATCCGTCTGGGCGTCCGTATCTTCATAATCAAAGGTGATTTTTTCATCTTCAACGGTGATTTTAACCCTTATGGTAAATTCACTTCCCTCATGGCGGCCATCATAAAAAACCTTTCCTTCGCCGCTATAGCTGCCGTTGGGAATTTTACGGATTTCGGCTTCCATCATTTTGCGCGTGGCTTTAAACAGGGCCTGCTTGTGATCCAAATAGCTTGTCAGGCCGTATTTCGCCACAAGGTCGAGCATGCGGCGTTCGCCAATGACACAGGCCCCCATCTGGGCCTTCATATCATGCTGCACGATGTCAAAACGGATATTGGCAAAGATCAAATTCCAGATGTCTTTACGCAGCTTGCCGCCCTCGACCACCTTGATCGGCGGAATACGCAGGGCTTCCTGCCAGACCTCTGTGGCATTGGGGTTATAGCCGCCGGCCACATTGCCGCCGATATCGGCCTGATGACCCTTGACCGCCGACCATGCCACAAGCTCGCCTTCAAAGAAGATCGGCTTATAGACCGCCACATCATTATTTTGATTTCCCATGGAGAAAACATCATTATGAAAGAAAACATCCCCCTCGTTGATATTGCCCTCATAATAGCCAATGATATATTTACAGACCGGCGCCAGTGAAAAGGCCAAAATGGGCAGATTTTCCATCTGCTCAAGCATATTGCCCTCGGCATCATAAAGGCCGGTAACAAAATCCTTGGCCTCGCACAGGATTGGTGACCGTGTGGATTGCTGAACAGATATGCTCATTTCATCAGCAATTGATTTGAACGCCCGCGCGTAAACGGACAATAAAATTGGATCTATATCACTCATGCGCTTTCTCCCTCTAATAATGCGGCAACCAAGTCGGGCCTGTCTTTACGATACAGGGCGAATGAGCCGTATTTATCGATCACACAGTTAAATTTCCCATCGACAAATATGGCGGTTGTCACCTGTTCAATCATTGCCGGCCCTTCCACATGATTGCCATGAGACATTTTATGGCCGTCATAAACAGGAACGTCGCGGAATTTTTTATCTTCTGGAATATAGACGGATCGCGCGCCTTTTATGGCCGCAGAGGCATCCGCAGCTGATTTTTTCTCGGTGCGGAAGGTTGGTTTGGCCACGTCCCCCACGGATTGCACGCGAATATTGATAATTTCAACCGGCGCATCCGCATCATTTTCCAGTGAATAGCCAAACAATCTATTATGTTCAAGGTGAAAAGCCGCGGCGATAGACTCCGTATTCTGACGTTCAATATCCTGCCGGGAGACTTCGACAGATACCTCATGATATTGACGCAGGTAACGGCAGTCAAGCTTGATGATACTGCTGCGGCGCGCCGGCGGAATATCTTCTTCCGCCAGCAAATCATTGCCTTCTGCCAGCATGGCGGCAATAACCTCATTTAATCCCGTCCAGTCCATGCTCTTGAGCTGCGCAACAAACGTCTGGACGAAGTCATGGCGTAAATCAGACATTAACATACCCGCCGCACAGAGGATCGAGGATTCGCGCGGGATAACCTGAAAAGGAATTTGCAATTCTTCGCAGATGAGGCAGCTGTGGGTCGGGCCCGCGCCGCCCGCAACCACGAGCGGAAATTCACGGGGGTCAAAACCGCGCTTGATGGTGATTTCCCGAATGCCCTGCGCCATATTTGTGCAGGCAATACGATACATACCCGCTGCCGCTTCCTCAATGGAGAGCCCCATGGGAATGGCCACATGTTCTTCAATGGCTTTTCGGGCAGCGGCCATATCAAGCTGCATGCTTCCGCCCGCAAAAAAATCCGGATCAAGATAACCCAATACCAGATTGGCATCCGTGCAGGCGGGCTTTGTACCGCCCTTCATATAACTTGCCGGGCCGGGATCCGCGCCCGCGCTTTCGGGGCCCATACGCAGCAGACCGCCCTCGTCGAGCCAGCCGACAGAGCCGCCGCCGGCCCCGATGGTATGAATGCCCAGCATGGGCAGCGCCAGTCGCCGCCGGTCAATTTCGCCTTCATTGATCACAATTGGCGAGCCAACAACCAATGAGGCCTCGAAACTTGTACCGCCCATATCAACCACAATACATTTATCCTGATCATGGGCCTTGACATATTGCAGCCCCGCGCCGGGGCCGGCCGCCGGGCCGGACAACAGGGTCAATGCCGCCTTGTCCCGCGCGATCTGCGGGGTCATCACACCGCCGTTTGACTGCATGATCAATAAAATACCTTTAAAGCCAATGCCTTCAAGGCGGCCCAGAAGCTGATTGAGATAATGGTCCAATATGGGGCCGATGTAGCTATTGAGCGCCGTGGTGCTGACCCGTTCGTAAAAACGTATGGACGGCAACAGCTCGGAAGATACCGTAAGATAGGCCTCGGGCATTAATTCGCGCACCAGTTCAGCGGCCTGCTTCTCATGATCGCCGTTGGCAAAGCTGTTCATAAAACAGATGGAGACG
>JALSHF010000141.1 GCA_026982375.1 Emcibacter sp.
CGCCGGTTTCCGCAAGCACTTTCGTGATCGCCGCCGTCAAGGTCGTCTTGCCGTGGTCAACATGACCGATTGTCCCAATGTTACAATGCGGCTTATTCCGTTCAAACTTCTCTTTAGCCATTTTTCTAGTCCTTCTCACTTATATTCAAGCGTCTCGCTTTTTCCTCACGAGAAAAGTTAGTTTCATTTTAATATTTACTTACGCAAATTGCTCTTTAATCTTATCTACCTCACTTTGAGGCACCTCAGCATAATGGTCGAACTGCATGGAATATGTCGCACGCCCCTGGCTGAAAGACCGCAATTGATTCACATAACCAAACATATTGGCCAGCGGCACTTTCGCGGAAATTACGGTATTTGGTCCGCGTGTTTCAGATCCTGAAATCTGGCCACGACGAGATGAAATGTCACCAATCACATCACCCATATAATCTTCAGGAGTCACAACCTCGACTTCCATCATTGGTTCCAGAATTTTAATGCCGGCTTGTCTCGCTGCTTCACGCATACCCGCCCGGCCAGCAATTTCAAACGCCATCACAGAACTATCAACATCATGGTAGGCCCCGTCGGTCAGGCGAATGCTAAAGTCAATAATCGGAAAGCCGATCAAAGCACCCGTCGCGGCGATATCTCTAATACCCTTTTCAACACCGGGGATATATTCTTTTGGAATATTACCGCCCTTGATTTCGTCATGAAAAAGAATGCCCGAGCCACGCTCACCTGGCGTGATGGTAAATTTAATACGGCCAAATTGACCAGAACCACCCGATTGCTTTTTATGAGTATAATCAATATGAGCTTCCCGCGCGATTGATTCGCGATAAGCCACTTGCGGCGCGCCAACATTCGCTTCGACACCAAATTCGCGCTTCATACGATCAACCAGAATATCAAGGTGAAGCTCACCCATTCCGGAAATCACGGTCTGGCCGCTTTCTTCATCTGACCTGACCCGGAAACTTGGATCTTCCTGAGCCAAACGGTTCAGCGCAATACCCATTTTTTCCTGATCCACTTTGGTCTTTGGCTCAACCGCAACAGAAATAACCGGATCTGGAAATTCCATGCGCTCCAGCACGATCTGCTTGAGGCTGTCACATAGCGTGTCACCCGTTGTCGTCTGCTTAAGCCCACAAAGCGCCACAATATCGCCCGTTCTTGCTTCTTTGATATCTTCGCGAGAGTTGGAATGCATTTGCAGCATACGGCCAACCTTCTCTTTACGGCCCTTGACAGAATTGACGACCATCGTCCCCGCTTCCAAAGTTCCGGAATAGATGCGCGCAAACGTCAGGGTACCTACGAATGGATCCGTCATCACCTTAAAAGCCAAGGCAGAGAAAGGCGCGTCATCAGATGGGGGACGAGTCATAGGCTCGTCACTATCAACAGCGACACCTTCAACGTCTTTAATATCAAGCGGCGAGGGCATAAAATCAACGACAGCATCCAAAAGCGTTTGAACGCCCTTGTTTTTAAAGGCCGTCCCTGTCAAAACCGGAACAAAGTCACCCGCGATCGTTCCCTTGCGGATCAAGGCCTTCAGCGTCTCAACAGAAGGCTCTTCACCTTCCAGATAGGCCTCCATAACGGCTTCGTCCTGCTCAACAACCATATCCAGCATTTCGGTACGATACGCGGCAACATCATCGGCGATATCCGCCGGAATCTCCACTTCGGAATAATTTGCGCCCATAGCTTCATCTTCCCAGATGATGCCAATATTTTTCACCAGATCCACATGACCTTTATATTCCGCCTCAGAACCTATGGGATACTGCAATACGAGCGCATTTGAACCAAGCCGCTCCTTGATCATATCAACGCAGCGGAAAAAGTCAGCGCCCATCCGGTCCATTTTATTCACGAAACACATACGCGGCACATCATATTTATCCGCCTGACGCCATACCGTTTCTGATTGTGGCTCAACACCGGCCACAGAATCGAAAACCGCGACGGCGCCATCAAGCACGCGCAGCGAACGCTCAACCTCAATGGTAAAGTCAACATGGCCCGGGGTATCAATAATATTAATGCGGTGATCATCCCAGAAACAAGTCGTTGCCGCAGAAGTAATGGTTATACCGCGCTCTTGCTCTTGCTCCATCCAGTCCATAGTGGCTGCGCCATCATGAACTTCACCTATTTTATGACTGACGCCGGTATAATATAATATCCGCTCAGTCGTTGTCGTCTTACCCGCATCAATATGGGCCATAATGCCGATATTGCGATAATCCTCAAGGGGAGTAGTACGTGCCATCTTTTATTAACCTTTAAACCTTCTACTACCAGCGATAATGAGAGAATGCTTTATTCGCATCTGCCATCTTATGTGTATCTTCGCGTTTCTTTACAGAAGCGCCGCGATTATTCAGCGCGTCAAGCAATTCACCCGCCAGACGCTCTGTCATGGTGTTTTCATTGCGTTTGCGTGACATATCAATCAACCAACGGATTGCCAGAGCCTGCGCACGATCCGCGCGCACTTCGATCGGAACCTGATAGGTTGCCCCGCCCACGCGACGAGACTTGACCTCAACAGCTGGCTTGATGTTAATCAACGACTGATGAAACACCTCAATCGGATCCTGACCGGACTTGGATTTAACCATTTCAAGGGCACCATATACGATACCCTCAGCCGTAGACTTCTTACCATCAACCATGAGGTTATTGATAAATTTAGTCAAAACCAGATCACCAAATTTTGGGTCTGGAAGTACTTTACGTTTTTCAGCAGCGTGACGACGCGACATATCTTAAATCCTTCTGGTCTCGAACACTTTTGGTCTCAGGCCCTTATTTCGGCCGTTTTGTACCATATTTAGAGCGACTTTGACGGCGATCAGATACACCTTGCGTATCCAGAACACCCCGAAGTACATGATAACGAACACCCGGTAAATCTTTTACGCGGCCACCACGTATGAGCACAACACTATGCTCCTGGAGGTTATGACCTTCACCCGGAATGTAACTTGTAACTTCAAAACCATTCGTCAGGCGCACGCGGGCAACCTTGCGAAGAGCAGAGTTAGGCTTTTTAGGCGTTGTCGTATAAACCCGCGTACATACACCGCGTTTTTGCGGGCAGGCTTCCAATGCCGGCACCTTGGTACGTGCGGGCTTGTCTTTGCGTGGTTTACGAACCAACTGGTTGATTGTCGGCATCTTAATTCCTTAAGTCTTATCACAATGCATACAACAAAGTGAACGGCATGCTTTTCACATAAAAAAAACAACAGAACAGGTCGAGCCCGTCCCGGCCATTCACAGAATCTCTATTTTTTCGTTCTCTGAGCTTTTAGGCACAGCGTTTAGACTGTTTTGTCTACCACCTGACCTCAAAGAGTGAGCGCATACTATGTAGGGAGATATGAACAGTCAAGCAAAATATTTCATCCTTTGATCGAACAGTTCATTTTATGAAAAAAGGCCGGAAAAACAGCATAAACTGTCCCTCCGGCCTAAAATTTTCACGATTTTACCGAGAAGCCCCCTTAGTCTGGGACCAGCTCACGATATTTACCTATATCAAGCTGATTCTGCCGGAGCCGTATCCACGGTATCCAGAATATCAGCCACTGGTTTGCCTTCTGCCTTAATCAGGTCATCACGATCCTTGGCCAATTGGCGGAATTCCTGCATTTTTGAGCCCGTACCAGCCGGGATCAAACGACCCACGATCACATTCTCTTTCAAGCCAACCAGATGATCGCTCTTGCCCGCGACCGCAGCCTCGGTCAGAACCCGCGTAGTTTCCTGGAAAGATGCCGCAGAGATGAAGGAGCGCGTCTGAAGTGAAGCTTTTGTGATTCCCAGAAGAATCGGCTCCCCCTTGGCCGGCATCCTGCCAGCGGCTTCGGCCTTGATGTTGGCTTCTTCGAATTCCTCACGGTCCACCTGTTCACCCAGCAAGAAGGTTGATTCGCCAGAAGAGGTAATCTCGACCTTCTGCAACATCTGACGCACAATCACTTCGATATGCTTGTCATTGATGCCCACGCCTTGAAGGCGGTAAACATCCTGAACCTCATCAACCAGATAATTGGCCAGTGCCTCAACACCCATCGTCTTCAAAATATCATGGGGCGCAGGATTGCCATCGATCAGATATTCGCCGCGCCGGATAAAGTCACCTTCCTGAACAGAAATATGCTTGCCCTTGGCAATCAAATATTCCGCCGGGCTCGCCTCTTCATCCTTCGGACGAATGCTGATCCGGCGTTTATTCTTATAGTCACGGCCAAATTCAACATAACCATCAATATCCGCGATAATAGCATGGTCTTTAGGCCGGCGTGCTTCAAACAGCTCCGCAACCCGGGGCAGACCACCGGTGATATCCTTGGTTTTGGAAGCTTCACGCGGAATACGCGCAACCACATCACCCGCATGAACCTCATCACCATCATTGACAGATAAAATGGCGCCAACGGACATGAAATAACGCGCCTCGGTACCATTGGTCAGCTCAACGACTTCATCATTGTCATCCCGCAATGTAATGCGGGGGCGCAGGTCAGAACCCTTGGGCTGTGAACGCCAGTCAATAACAACCTTACTGGCAATACCCGTGGCTTCATCAACATTTTCGCTGATGGAAACACCTTCCATCAAATCAACGTAGCGGACAAGCCCGCCGCGCTCTGTGATGATGGGCAGGGTATAGGGATCCCATTCCACAAGCTTGTCACCATGAACGACGGTCTCGCCATCATCTTTGGACAGATGCGCGCCAAAGGGCACTTTATAGGTGACCCGCTCACGGCCTTCTTCATCAACGATGACAACTTCCATGTTACGGCTCATGACAACCAGACGGCCTTTTGAATCCTTAACCACATTACGGTTCAAGAGTTTGATTTTACCGTCATGCGAGGCTTCATGGGTTGACTGTTCAGACACAGAGGACGCCGTCCCGCCAATATGGAAGGTCCGCATGGTCAACTGAGTCCCCGGCTCCCCAATAGACTGGGCCGCGATAACGCCAACTGATTCGCCCAAATTCACCGGGATACCCCGTGCCAAATCACGGCCATAACATTTACAACAGATGCCGCCGCGTGTTGCGCAGGTCAATCCGGAGCGAACCTTGACGATGGCAACGCCGGATCTTTCAACGATTTCGACCGTCTCTTCTTCCAAATGCGTGCCGGCTTCAACGATAACGTCGCCGCTCACAGGGTCCTTAATATCCACAGCCGCGCAGCGACCCAGAATACGATCGCCCAAAGATACAATCACGTCACCGCCGTCCGCGACTTCATTAATGTCGATACCTTCCTGCGTGCCGCAATCTTCTTCAACCGTGACACAATCCTGCGACACATCCACCAGGCGGCGGGTAAGATATCCGGAGTTCGCGGTTTTCAACGCCGTATCCGCAAGACCCTTACGCGCCCCATGGGTGGAGTTGAAATATTCAAGAACGCTAAGGCCTTCTTTAAAGTTGGAAATAATCGGCTTTTCAATAATCTCGCCAGAGGGCTTGGCCATCAAACCGCGCATACCCGCAAGCTGTTTCATCTGCGCCGCAGAACCACGCGCACCGGAATCAGCCATCATATAGATGGAGTTGATGTCCAATGTCCGGCCATTCTCGTCAACACCGGTTTTCGAGATTTCCGCCATCATGGCATCGGCCACACGGTCGGTACATTGCGACCAGGCATCAACCACTTTGTTATATTTCTCGCCTTGGGTGATCAGGCCCTGATTATATTGGGCTTCGAATTCCTTCACAGCCGCTGCTGTTTCATCGATCATGCCAACTTTGGCATCCGGTATGATCATATCATCCTTACCAAAGGAGATACCCGCATTACAGGCTTCCCGGAAACCAAGGCGCATAATAGCATCAGCAAATAACACTGTCTCTTTCTGACCCGCATGACGATAAACCGTATCAATGATGGCAGAAATATCCTTTTTTGTCAGATTATGATTAATCAGATCAAACGGAATATTCGGATGTTTTGGCAGATGACTGGCCAGTAACATACGGCCCGGCGTGCTTTCCACACGCACCGTAATGGGATTAAAATTTTCATCCACAGTATGGTAACGGGCGGTAATTTTACTGTGCAGGGTAATAACCTTGTTAAACAGCGCCTGTTCAATTTCCTCCATATCAGCGAAAACCATACCTTCGCCCGGCTCCCCCACTTTATCGAGGGTGATATAATAGAGACCCAGAATAATATCCTGTGACGGCACAATGATGGGCTTGCCGTTTGAGGGGCTCAGGATATTGTTGGTGGACATCATCAAAACACGGGCTTCGAGCTGCGCTTCCAGACTGAGCGGCACATGAACCGCCATCTGGTCACCGTCAAAGTCCGCATTAAAAGCCGCGCAAACCAGAGGGTGAAGCTGTATGGCTTTGCCCTCAATCAGCACAGGTTCGAACGCCTGAATGCCAAGCCTGTGGAGTGTCGGCGCACGGTTAAGCAAAATCGGATGCTCACGAATGACCACATCCAGCACGTCCCATACTTCGCGGCGTTCTTTTTCCACAAGTTTCTTGGCCTGCTTAATGGTCGTCGCAATACCCAGCTTGTCAAGACGCGCATAAATAAACGGCTTGAATAGCTCAAGCGCCATTTTCTTTGGCAAGCCGCATTGATGAAGCATCAGGTCAGGCCCCACAACGATCACGGAACGACCTGAATAATCAACGCGTTTTCCCAGAAGATTTTGACGGAAACGCCCCTGCTTGCCTTTCAGCATGTCAGACAGGGATTTCAAGGGACGCTTGTTGCCGCCCGTAATAACCCGGCCCCGGCGACCATTGTCAAACAAGGCATCAACCGCTTCTTGCAACATACGTTTTTCGTTACGCACAATAATATCCGGCGCGCGCAGTTCAATCAGACGTTTCAGACGATTGTTCCGGTTAATCACGCGGCGATAAAGATCATTAAGGTCAGACGTGGCAAACCGCCCCCCGTCCAGCGGCACCAAAGGCCGCAGCTCCGGCGGAATAACCGGCAGAATATCAAGGATCATCCATTCAGGACGATTGTCAGATTCAAGAAATCCTTCGATCACTTTCAAACGCTTGACGATTTTCTTGGGTTTCAGTTCAGATTTGGTTTCCGCCAATTCTTTACGCAGGTCGGCCTGCGCCTGTTCCAGGTCAACATTCTCCAGCAAAAATTTGATGGCTTCCGCGCCAATGGCGGCGGTAAAGCTGTCATCGCCGAATTCTTCCTGAGCGCGGACATATTCATCTTCAGACAGAAGCTGGTTCATCTTCAAACTTGTCAGCCCGGGCTCTGTCACAATGAAATATTCGAAATAGAGCACCCGCTCCAAATCTTTCAACGTCATGTCAAGCACGAGGCCGATCCGGCTCGGCAAAGATTTCAGAAACCAGATATGCGCCACAGGCGCCGCAAGGTCGATATGCCCCATACGGTCGCGGCGGACTTTGCTCAAGGTCACTTCCACGCCGCATTTCTCGCAGGTAATCCCGCGATATTTCATGCGCTTATATTTGCCGCACAGACATTCGTAATCCTTCATCGGGCCGAAAATACGGGCGCAAAAAAGGCCATCTTTTTCCGGCTTGAACGTCCGGTAATTGATGGTTTCAGGCTTTTTGATCTCTCCAAAAGACCATGACCTGATATGCTCGGCACTGGCAATGGTAATTTTGATCGTATCAAAAGTCTCCGGTTTTGAAACCGGGTTGAAGAAATTCATAACTTCTTGGCGCATAGCCTTTATCTCCTGTTCAGTTCCGGTTTAATCGTTGATAGTCAAAAGTTCAACATTCAGACAAAGAGATTTCATCTCTTTCACCAGAACATTGAATGATTCTGGAATACCAGCTTCGAAACTGTCATCACCGCGAACAATGGCTTCATAAACCTTTGTCCGGCCATTCACATCGTCAGATTTGACGGTCAGCATTTCCTGCAAGGTATAAGCCGCGCCATAAGCCTGAAGCGCCCATACCTCCATCTCCCCAAATCTTTGACCACCAAACTGGGCCTTGCCGCCCAGAGGCTGCTGCGTCACGAGTGAGTAAGGACCAATTGACCGCGCATGAATTTTATCATCAACCAGATGATGGAGTTTCAGCATATAGATGTAACCAACAGTCACTTTACGGTCAAACATTTCACCCGTACGGCCATCATAAAGATCAACCTGACCCGAACGATCCACATCGGCCATTTCCAGCATGTCACAGATACTTGCCTCATTGGCCCCATCAAAAACCGGCGTTGCCATGGGAATACCGTCCCGCAGGTTGCCTGACATTTCAATGGTATCTTCGTCATTCAGCGGCGCGATTTCAGCATCATACTGCTCTTTGGAATAAACTTTTTTGAATTTATCCCGCAAACCATCCGCTTTTTGTTTCTCATTCGCGCTGTAATTATCCAATAATGCAGATACCTGAACCCCCAGTGAGCGTGATGCCCAGCCAAGATGGGTTTCCAGAATCTGCCCCACGTTCATACGTGACGGCACACCAAGGGGGTTAAGCACGATATCAACCGGCGTGCCATCTTCGAGGAACGGCATGTCTTCTTGTGGCATGATCCGGGAAATCACCCCTTTGTTACCATGGCGTCCGGCCATTTTGTCGCCCGGTTGCAATTTACGTTTCACAGCAACAAAGACTTTAACCATTTTCAGAACGCCCGGAAGCAGTTCATCACCGCGTTGCAATTTGCCGATTTTCTCTTCAAAGCGGGCTCTGAGACGATCGCGGTCTTCCTGGAATTTTTGATGTAACGCATCAATTTTTTCCATGATGGCTTCATCATCGACCGCAATCTGCCACCATAATCCCTTACCAAGATTATCCAGCAGGTCATCTGTGATTTTTTCGCCTTTGGTCACATCATTGGGCCCCTTGGCAACCACATTGCCGAGCAGCATTGGACGAAGGCGCACATAGATACTGCGATCCAGAATAGCCTGTTCGTCTTCACGGTCTTTGCTGAGACGCTCAATTTCTTCCCGCTCGATAGCGACAGAACGTTCGTCCTTGTCAATGCCATGACGGTTAAAGACGCGAACCTCAACAACGGTACCGGCGACGCCCGGCGACAACCGCATTGACGTATCACGTACGTCAGCCGCTTTCTCGCCAAAAATTGCCCGCAGAAGTTTTTCTTCCGGTGTCATCGGGCTTTCGCCTTTTGGCGTGATCTTGCCCACCAGAATATCACCGGGATGAACTTCGGCACCGATATAAACGATACCCGCTTCATCCAGATTTTTCAGACCCTCTTCGCCCACATTGGGAATATCGCGGGTGATGTCTTCGGGGCCAAGCTTGGTATCCCGTGCCATCACCTGCAATTCCTCAATATGAATAGAGGTAAAGACGTCGTCTTTCACAATCCGTTCTGAAATGAGGATACTATCTTCGAAGTTATAGCCATTCCACGGCATGAAGGCCACGAGGACGTTGCGGCCAAGGGCAAGCTCGCCCATATCCGTTGACGGGCCGTCAGCCAGCACATCGCCGCGCTTGACAATATCGCCCACCTTCACAAGGGGGCGTTGATTAATACAGGTATTCTGGTTGGAACGCTGGAATTTGCGCAAGGTGTAGATATCCACACCGGACGTACCATCTTCCACATCTTCGCTCACCCGGATAACAATACGGCGGGCATCGACCTGATCAATGATGCCGGCCCGGTCCGCCACAATAGACGCGCCGGAATCGCGCGCCACAACCCGTTCCATGCCTGTCCCGACAAACGGTGATTCCGCTTTTAGAAGAGGCACGGCCTGACGCTGCATGTTTGACCCCATCAACGCGCGGTTCGCATCATCATTCTCAAGGAAGGGAATCAACGCCGCCGCAACGGATACCACCTGCTTGGGCGACACATCCATCAGGGTGATATTTTCCGGCTTGATAACATGATGTTCTCCCGCCTCGCGGCAGTCAATCAGGTCGCCAGCGAAGCTGCCATCCTCATTCAATTCGGTATTGGCCTGGGCAATGGTGTATTTTTCTTCCTCCATTGCCGACAGATAAATCACTTCGTCAGATACGATACCCTTGTTCACCTTGCGGTAAGGCGCTTCGATGAAACCATATTTATTCACCTTGGCAAAAATAGACAGGGAGTTAATCAGACCAATATTTGGTCCCTCAGGTGTTTCAATGGGACAGATACGGCCATAATGGGTCGTATGCACATCGCGCACTTCAAAACCCGCACGTTCCCGCGTCAGGCCGCCAGGGCCAAGCGCTGACAGGCGGCGCTTATGGGTAATTTCAGACAGGGGATTTGTCTGATCCATAAACTGGCTAAGCTGTGAGGATCCGAAAAATTCGCGAACGGCCGCGACAGCCGGCTTGGCATTTACCAGATCATGAGGCATCACAGTATCAATATCAATACTGCTCATGCGCTCACGTATGGCACGCTCCATACGAAGCAAACCAATACGATACTGGTTTTCCATCAATTCACCAACCGAACGTACCCGGCGATTGCCAAGATGGTCAATATCATCAACCACACCCTTGCCGTCCTTCAGATCAACAAGGTTTTTCAGAACCGCAAGAATATCTTCCTTGCGCAGAACCCTGAAATCATCCGGCGCATCAAGGCCAAGGCGCATATTCATTTTTACCCGGCCAACTGCGCTCAAATCATAACGTTCCGCATCAAAGAACAGGCCATCGAACAGGGCTTCTGCCGTTTCTTTCGTTGGCGGCTCACCCGGACGCATAACCCGATAAATCTCGGACATGGCCATTTCCCAGTTTTCCACCTTATCGCCCATCAGGGTATTGCGAATATGGGGGCCAACTTTAATATGGTCAACATCGAGGGTTTCAATGGTTTTATAACCGGCAGCTTCAAGTTTTTCCAGATGCTCTGCTGAAATTTCTTCCCCGGCTTCAATATAAATCTCGCCGGTTTTTGCATTCACCACATCTTCCGCAGCAAAACGCGTCAATAATTCTTCATCGGGAACCAGAAGATCCTTAAGTCCCTCTTTGACAAGCTTGTTCGCCACCCGAGGCGTGACTTTCTTGCCCATTTCGGCAACAATCTCACCATTGGCCGCATCGACAAGGTCAAACGTCGGCTTTACGCCGCGCCATGCTTCACTTACGAATGGTACGCTCCATCCGCCTTTTTTCCTTTTGTAGGTCACCCGGTCATAAAAGGTGTCCAGAATTTCTTCCGACTTCATGCCCAAAGCATAAAGCAAGGTCGTAACCGGCAGCTTGCGCCGGCGGTCAATACGTACAAAAACGGTATCTTTCGCGTCAAATTCAAAGTCAAGCCAGGAACCGCGATACGGGATAATACGCGCGGCAAACAGAAATTTACCAGACGCATGGGTCTTGCCCTTATCATGATCAAAGAATACGCCCGGAGATCTGTGCATCTGAGACACGATAACGCGCTCGGTACCATTCACAACAAAGGTTCCCCGGTCCGTCATCAGGGGCAGATCCCCCATATAAACATCTTGTTCCTTGATATCCAGGACCGACCTGGCCTCTGTTTCCTCGTCAACATCAAAAACGATCAGACGCAATGTTACGCGCAGCGGCGCAGCATATGTCATATCCCGTTGCTGACACTCCTCAGTATCATACTTTGGTGCTTCCAAATCATAGGAAACAAATTCCAGAGATGCCGTGGCGGCAAAATCAGAAATTGGGAAAACAGATTTAAAAACACCCTGCAAGCCATCGTTTGTACGATCCGCTGCCAGAACATCCGTTTGTAAGAATTGGTCGTATGAGCTTCTCTGAACCTTGATCAGATTAGGCATTTCAGCCACTTCTTTGATTCGACCGAAATTTTTACGAACTTTTTTACGACTGGAATAGGAAGTCGCCATGTTTTATCCTCGTCACTTTGCCTTGATCAGACTCTGTTACCCTTGATGAAATATCTCTATTTTTCATCTCAGAATAACCCCTAATTATACGTTATAAAAACGCACGCTCTCAATACGCCAGAAACCGCTTCAGAAAAAATCCTGAAAACGGTCATTCATACTATTCATAACAATTCACATTTTAGGTAACGAACTGTATTCACTATATCTCTGCACCTATCAAAAACATTCTATTTTTCCCAAAACGGGAAAGATGGCACGCACCAAATCAAGCGCGCGCCACCCAAACCAAAAGAACTATTTAAGCTCTACTGTCGCACCAGCAGCTTCAAGCTTGGCTTTAACTTCTTCAGCTTCAGATTTAGACGCGCCTTCTTTAATTGTCGAAGGAACAGCTTCAACCATTTCCTTGGCTTCTTTCAAGCCAAGAGCTGTAATCGCACGAACTTCTTTAATGACGTTGATTTTCTTCTCGCCAAAAGACGTCATCACAACATCAAATTCGTCCTTTACTTCAGCAGCTTCCGCAGGCGCAGCAGCGGCCGCAGCAGCAACAGGGGCCGCAGCAGATACGCCCCATTTTTCTTCAAGAATTTTAGAAAGCTCAGCGGCTTCCATTACAGTTAAGCTAGATAGTTCGTCAGCAATCTTGTTAAGATCAGCCATTTTCATATTTCCTTAAGTCTAAAATTAATATCTTACCAGAAACCTACGCGGCATCGCCCTGCGATCCGTAGGCACCAAACACGCGAGCCAATTGTCCGGCAGGCGCTTGCGTAATATTTGCAAGCTTGCCCGCAGGTGCCTGAAGAAGACCAACCAGCTTACCCCGCAGCTCATCAAGGGATGGCAACGCAGCCAACGCCTTAACACCGCTCAGGTCAAGCATAGTTGATCCCATAGCACCACCAAGAACTTCGATTTTATCGTTTTTCTTGGCAAACTTAACGAGTATCCTTGCGGCCGCAACAGGGTCATCGGAATAACCGAGAACCGACGGACCTTTAAGATAATCGCCCAATGACTCAATATCAGTACCTTCGAGAGCAAGACGAGCGAGCCGGTTTTTAGCCACTTTAAGGCTGGCACCTGCTTCGCGCATTTCATTGCGCAATGAAGTCATTTCGCCAACATCCAGCCCCGCGTTGCGTACCACAACGATGGAATTGGCATTTGCGAAAACATCCTTCAAGAAGGCTACCGCTTCCTTTTTTTGGACCCGATCCATTCTCGTCTCCGATATTATATGGCAAATACAACATTATATTCACCGGTTGAGTAAAGCATAACCACACCATGCGGTCATACCATGAATGCCTGCCGTTCAACCCAACCCAGGGTCAAATCGGAAACCGCAAACCCCGGAAAACCAAAAGCTGGAAATCCTAAATTTGCAACCCCATCTATTACAGGCCGACTTATCATCGTTTAAATCCAGAAAAATCACTGAACACCTATAGTTTTGGACAGGCGGATTTTTAAATTTCTTTAAAAACCCTGTTCCCGTCAGGCAAACCCAACGGAATTCTTTTATTTCTGTAGCCTATCCAGCAGCCACAGAAGAAATCGCGATGCGCAAGCTCGGCCCCATGGTCGAACTTACAGTAATTCCTTTTACATAAGCCCCTTTGGTCGTAGAGGGCCGCGCCTTGAACACCGCATCAATTAATGTACGCGCATTTTCGACAATAGCCGCCTCATCAAAGCTTACTTTTCCAACGCCCGCATGGATGATACCGGCTTTTTCCACCCGATACTCCACTTGTCCGCCCTTTACGGCCTCAATCGCCGCAACAACATTTGGCGTTACCGTACCCAATTTCGGGTTTGGCATCAAACCGCGGGGGCCGAGAATTTTACCAAGGCGACCAACAACAGCCATCATATCGGGCGTCGCGATACAGCGATCAAAATTCATTTCACCCTTCATAATAGCTTCCATCAAGTCTTCTGCACCAACAAGTTCAGCGCCGGCCTTTTTGGCTTCTTCTGCCTTATCGCCGCGTGCGAATACCGCAACGCGAACGGTTTTGCCTGTACCATGCGGCAAACTGACAACGCCGCGCACCATCTGGTCTGCATGACGCGGGTCAACACCAAGATTCATGGTGACTTCGACGGTTTCATCAAATTTTGCCTTTGCGCGGGCCTTAACTTGCTTAAGCGCCTCTTCCAGAGAATATTCAATATTCTGGTCAAGACCTTCGCGAACTTCTTTATAACGTTTTGATACACGTGCCATAATCTTATCCTTCAACCTCGATACCCATAGAACTTGCGGTTCCTTTGATGATCTGAATTGCGCCATCCATGTCAATCGCATTCAAGTCGACCATCTTAAGCTCGGCTATCTCCTGAACTTTGGCGAGGGAAACCGTCGCAACAGTCTCACGCCCGGGGGTTGCTGACCCACCCTTCAGACCGGCGGCTTTTATCAACAGATAAGATGCTGGTGGTGTTTTAATACTGAATGTAAAGCTTTTATCCACATAAACCGTTATTTTCGTCGGAATTGGTGTGTTTTTCTCCATTTCCTGGGTTTTTGCATTAAATGCTTTACAGAATTCCATGATATTCACGCCGCGCTGACCCAAGGCCGGACCAATCGGAGGTGAAGGATTCGCCGCACCCGCAGGCACATGCAAATTGATATATCCACTTATTTTCTTCGCCATTACAGACCCTTTATTAATTAACTATCAAACCTGCGGGACAATTCCCGGCTTTAAGGGGCGTGGTGCGGTTATGGCTAACCTTCCACACATTTCAACAGAGGCAACATGCCCATATCAAAAGATCGCCAGAAGACAAAGAATCACCTGACCATCGTAAGGGCGGCTTATAACAGCCCATAAATAGAATTGCCAGTTAAAATTTTAGGTAAAAATTTTGACCAGAATTATCAGGTCTTTTCAACCTGCGCATACTCAAGCTCGACCGGTGTCGCGCGGCCAAAAATAGAGACAGAAACCTTCAGGCGCTCGCGCTCTTCGTCAACCCCGTCCACAATACCGATGAATGAATCAAACGGGCCATCAATGACCTTAACCTCTTCGCCTACCTCGTAAACAATTGCAGCCTTGGGACGCTCCACGCCCTCCTGCACCTGATGCAGAATTCTGTCAACCTCTTTCTGGCTAATAGGGAACGGCTTGCCTGACTGGCCCAGAAAACCGGATACTTTTGGTGTATTCTTGATAAGATGGTAGGTCACATCATTCATAACCATTTTCGCCAGAACATAGCCTGGGAAAAATTTTCGCTCTGTTGTTACTTTTTTGCCTTTTTTCACCTCGAGGATTTCTTCAATCGGCACAAGGATTTCTTCCACATAACTATCAAGGCCCTGAAGCACGGCCTGATCCTTGATACTTTGAGAAACCTTTTTTTCAAAACCGGAATGGGCTTGAACAATATACCAGCGTGCACGGGATGCCATATTCAGTTATCCTAATATGAGTTTGATGACGAAAGACAATACCTGATCCACGCCCAAAAAGAAAATTGCCATAATGGTCGCCATGATAAATACCATAATCGTTGTTACCATGGTTTCTTTACGCGTCGGCCATACGACCTTCGATATTTCCTGCCGGACCTGCCGGACAAATTCTGCTGGGTTCGTTTTCGCCATTTTAACAATCCGTTATATTTTTTTGAACCTGATCCTTATCAGCTCCACCTATGCTTCCAAAAAATCAATACCTATAAAAAGCAAATCAATCAAGCTTTTCCCCAAATGATTTGGCCATATGATTTGGCAGGAGTGGAGAGACTCGAACTCACGACACCCGGTTTTGGAGACCGGTGCTCTACCAACTGAGCTACACTCCTTCGCATCATATGCCTGCTTTATATAAAGCCGCACCTTATCTTATTCAATGTGAAAATGATCAATCAAAAGAATTAATCATTTTAAGGCTTTGTTATCTATACAAGCAGGGCGGATAAAATATCCGCCCTGCCCGCAAAAAATTTTGACTTTCAATTATTCAATGATGCTTGCAACGACGCCGGCGCCGACGGTGCGGCCGCCTTCGCGGATCGCAAAACGCAGACCTTCGTCCATGGCAATGGGGTAGATCAATTCAACATTAATCTCAACATTATCGC
>JALSHF010000142.1 GCA_026982375.1 Emcibacter sp.
CCACCGGTGAAAATACTGCTCTCAATCCCAATGATCCAAAGTCATGGGGAAATGTCCCGCGCAATGCACCCTGTCCTTGCCGCAGCGGTAAAAAATACAAACATTGCCACGGAAAAGTCATTCCAAATTCTGGCCAAAAAATCGGCCGCAACGACCCCTGCCCCTGCGACAGCGGTAAAAAATACAAACATTGCCACGGGGCGTTGTAGGCCACAAAAAAACCGCTGAAAAAATTTTCAGCGGTTTAGTATCATTATAATTTTCAAATTAACTATTGATCTTTTCAACTCTTCGTCGAGCATAACGCGCCATCTCTTCCGCCTCTTCACGAATAGTTTTCGCTATTTTGTTTCTATTATTATTCACTTCTTCCTTACTTGAAGATTTCCATAACTCATCCACAGCTTCGTCTAGGTCACGAGAATAAGTCTCATAGTTTTTAGTAGCTAAAGACATATTATTAACTCCCTTCGTAATTCTATCAATGATTCTATAATATAAATAAGTTAAAGTCGAATTAATTAGGTTCTTCTTTTCTGTAATTCAGCCCATGCATTATAAATAAAGGTGCTCGCATTTTGTAAAATTTGAGAATTAAACTTATCAAATCTATTTTTTATATTACTTGTAACAACTAGCACGCCAATCGGTTCATCAGCGTCCTTCATAACAGGTATTGCAGCAAAAGAAACATATGTTTCTTTATCATAGCCTTCTTGTTTTCTTGTAGGCGCTTCCGATAGATCTCTTACCCTCTCTTCTGTGGCATCAGATGTTATAACTGCTTTTCTTTTACCAAATGCCTGCCCAACATGTCCTTCCCCAGTTTTCCACGACCTTCCCATTTCACCAGAAGGATGGTTAGGTGACTTTGCTCGCCAAAATGAAACAAGGTTTGTATTATTCTTCTCATAAAGGTATAAAACATAATTCCATTTTTCATCATGAATGTATCCAAAAAGATTTCCCCCTAAATCCGAAATTACTGGATTAAACATTTCGCCAACGTATTCTCGTAACTTTTTATCAATACTGTCCTCTTCTACATTTTGGTCAATCAAATAACTTGCCAAAATAGCCCAATATCTTTGAAGTTTTGAAGTTGTTGTATAATAAGTGAGGACATCTGATAGACTATCGTTTTGTCTTTTTAAATCACCAACCTGATCCAAAAGCTGCCGAGCATAGTAATAAGTATCATTTATAAGGTTTTTTCGAGATAGCAAAATAATTGACAAAAATAGTTGACATAAAATTGCCCCCACAAGGACTACCCACCACCATCCTGTATTATCAGAAAGTAAGCCTTTAAAGACCCCAGCCCAAATAGCAATAAAGGTAGGTAGAACAAACGTTGCCAAAATAGATAATGAAATCCGTTCTGTCTGTATAGAGTAGATGTTTTGATCCGAAATATCTTTTATTTTACCTGGTAAGCTTGAAATTTTTTTTGTCACTAGTCCCCCCAACAAAGAATTATGAGTAATATTACTACATTTTAAGTATCAATTCAAGACTACAACCCGACCTTGCCTAAATTCAGGCCCATGTTGAGGAATTTTTCGCGGCGAAGGCTTTTGAGTTTCTCGCCGCTGAGGGCGGAAAGTTCGCTGAGGGATGCTTCCAGTGACTTTCGGATCGCCTTCATGGCAAGGGCGTGATCCCGGTGGGCGCCGCCGACCGGCTCGGGGATTATTTCATCAATAACATTCAGCTTAAGCAAATCCTGCGCCGTGATCTTCAGGGCGTTTGCCGCATCCTCGGCATTATCGGACGTGCGCCATAGGATGGACGCGCAGCCTTCGGGCGAAATCACGGAATAAACCGCATGTTCCATCATCATCACGCGGTTTCCGGCCGCAAGAGCGACCGCGCCGCCCGAACCGCCTTCGCCCACAATGATGGACACCAGCGGCACTTTCAAACCAAGGCAGGCCTCGGTTGATCTGGCGATGGCTTCGGCCTGTCCGCGTTCTTCGGCGCCAATTCCGGGATAAGCGCCGGAGGTGTCGACCAAAGTGATCACCGGAATATCGAATTGTTCCGCCAATTTCAGCAGCCGAACGGTTTTACGATAGCCTTCCGGCCGCGCCATGCCAAAATTATGTTTGATCCGGCTTTGGGTGTCATGGCCTTTTTCATGGCCAATGACCACCACTGACTGGCCGTTAAACCGGCCAAGGCCGCCCATGATCGCCACATCATCGGCAAAGGCCCGGTCCCCCGCCAAAGGCATAAAATCCGTGATCAATTGCGCCACATAATCCTTGAAATGGGGCCGCTGTGGATGGCGGGCCACTTTGATCTTCTGCCAGGGCGTTAACTTGGCGTAAGTATCGCGCAATAACTTGTCCCGCTTGCCTTCGAGCCGC
>JALSHF010000143.1 GCA_026982375.1 Emcibacter sp.
GTTGATTTTTTTACTTATTGGCGGGTTTATTCTCTGGGGCATTACCGTATTGCATGCCATCATTGTCATAAATGGCGCGAGATCTGATGCGAATACCCAGAAAATTGTTGATGCAATAAATGCGGGAAAAAAAGATTAAACAAAGTAAAAAAAGACGCTGTTAAAGCGCCTTGTTTTCTTTAGTTAATGTAATAAATTAACCTCGCAGCATGCCGAGTGCGTGGGCATAGAGGTCAATAAGGGCTTCATGCTCTTGTCTTTCATGATCTTCCATTTTACGCATTCTGACAATTTGCCGCATGATCTTCACATCAAAGCCAGAGGATTTAGCCTCTGAATAAACGTCTTTGATGTCGTCCGCGAGGTTTTTCTTTTCTTCTTCCAGTCTTTCTATACGCTCGACAAAAGACCGCAATACATCTTGCGCAATACCATTAACATCGGTCATAAATATTCCTCTTGAGTTAAATCTGGCTGCACAATATCGGGCCGGGGAAAGCTTGGCAACCGGAAAAACAAGAATTACATTTCCTTATTTTTTTTCAGGCTTTCCTCCATCAATTGCATCTGTTCAGGGGTCGCATCACTTTGATGGTTTTTAACCCAATCCGCATAGGGCATGCCATAGATTATTTCGCGGGCCTGCGCTTTATCAAGGGTGATCCCTTTTTCCTCGGCGGCGTCCTGATACCAATTGGCAAGGCAATTCCGGCAAAAGCCCGAGAGCCCCATGAGGTCAATATTCTGAGCATCTGTTCTCTTGGCAAGATGCGACAGAAGCCTTCTGAAGGCGGCGGCCTCAATTTCGATACGGCTTTGATGATCCATTGCTGGTCTCCTTATAGGTTAATATTTTTTGATGGTTCTTAAATGGGCGTCCCGCGCGATTTTTCTCAGATCATCGGCCAGAATATCAGCCCATAGATCAACGCCTTCGGGGCTGTCCACCTCGTCCTGACGGATTTCTATGGTCACATGGGGGGCGCCATGGTCATGACCATGCCGGTTCATGGTAAAAAACAGATCCCGGCCAGAGTAAGGCTGATTATCGCCAACATTATATCCCCTTGCGGTAAGATGGTTAATCAAAGCCATGGCAAGGCGCGGATCCTTGTTCCATAGCATACCGGCCTGCCATGGGCGGTCATGGCCGTTCATGCGCGGGGTAAAGCTGTGCATGCCGCAAATGAGCGGTACTTGGCCCGATTGTATTTTATCCCTGACCAATATTTCTGCCCGGTCATGAAAGGCATGATAAAATCGATCCTTGCGGCCCTTGATTTCTTTATGAGACAGTGTTTGGTTTTCTGGAATGATAATGCCGTCGCTGACTTTGGGGATGAGGGTTTTATGGTCTTCTTCGCGGTTGGGGTCAATCAACAATCGTGAAAATTTGGCCATGATCGCCGGCGCATTCAGGCGCGCGGATAATTGCCGTGTCAATTGTGCCATGCCAATGTCCCAGGCGATATGCTTGTTCAGACAAGCCATATCCAGCCCAAGATTATGATATTCAGGCGGGATATAATTGCTGGCATGTTCGCAAATCAAGATGATATTCGCCGCCCCCGCAGGATTGAGAATTTCATAGGCATGATTGGGGTCATGATCTATTGGGGTATGTGAATTTTTAAACACAAATTTCTGCCTTGCCTGAGAATGTGGTCCATAATGCTCATTATATTTAAGGGCTTAAAGATAAAAAACAATATTTATCGGAGAATTTCATGAGAATTAAGCCATAATAATGTAAATTTTGAAACACTGAGATAATATGTTCACGGCGCTATTTTATTATGTTAGAAAATAGTCTGGAATATTTGCCATGATACCTCACAATATGGAAAGATAGAATATGCATCGTCAACGCTGCACCAGAATAATCGCCACTTTAGGGCCGTCGAGTTCGGACGTTGAAACCATCAAAAAATTATCAGATGCCGGTGCCGATGTCTTTCGGCTTAATATGAGCCATGGCAACCACAGCGATATTAGCCATATGCATTCGGCAATTCGTGAAGTCGAGAATATGACAGGCCGCGCCATCGGCATTATGGCCGATTTGCAAGGACCAAAATTACGCGTTGGTGTATTCGGCGGTGATAAAGTTACCTTGGTCAAAGGCAAAGAGTTTATCCTTGATATGGACGATAAGCCGGGAACAAAGCACCGGGTTTGTCTGCCGCATCCGGAAATTTATCAGGTCGTGGAAAAGGGAACTGACCTGTTGCTTGATGATGGTAAGATCAGGTTAAAAATCAACAAGGTAGAAGATAATAAAATTACGACTGAGGTCACCGTAGGCGGCATTATTTCTAATCGTAAGGGTGTGAATGTACCAAGTGCTATTCTGCCATTATCCGCCCTAACCA
>JALSHF010000144.1 GCA_026982375.1 Emcibacter sp.
GTTCGGCATGTCTTCGGCGGCATTGGTGATCACGCGGAAGCCTTCATAGGCAAAGAAGGTGATGGCCAGACTGTAAAACAGGCTGCTGACCGGGGGATAGGTAGAGGGGGCCAGCCGTGAGGGATCAATGAAAAACATCCCGGCAACGGCAAGCCCGACCAGCACGATCATTTTTATCATAACAACAATATTTTCCAGCTTGGCCATATTGTGCGCACCGCCAAGATTGATGGCCACAAAAAGAAAAATTATGCCCACGGCAAAAACGGATTTCAGGGCCGGCGCATTGCCGGCGGGTAACATACTGAAGGCATAAGCGCCAAATGCCTTGGCCACCATTGCGATGGAAACAATGGCGGCAATATACATCATAATACTCATGGCGCCGGAAAACACCCCAACCCCGAAGCTCTGCCCCAGATATTCAACGATTCCGCCGGAAGACGGGTAAGCCGCCCCCAGCTTGCCCATGGAATAGCCACTGAGCAAGGCGATAATTCCCCCCATAAAAAAGGAGATATAGGCCGCGCTGTCGGTCATGGCCCCGACCTCCCCCAGCAAGGCAAAAATTCCGGCTCCCACCATGGAGCCGATACCAATAGCGACAGCAGACCAAAATCCAACGGCGGTTCCTGATTTATGCATGGTGTCTATCCTAACCTGTTTTTCAGAGTTTCTGTTTTTCAGAGTTTCTTCGGCCGATATGGCCACAGTCTGCCCCTCGTCTGTGAGGGGGATACTGACGACCATAACAATATTCTGACATTATTGTCATGCCGCCCCCCGCCAATGTCAAATGATCATCTTGGGGGCGTTTGCGCAGAATGTGAGGTTTTGGCATGCTTAATCGCGCGTTCAGGGGATAGGTGCGGGGATTTTATAAATTTTAATAATTCTAATTTGTACTTTTAGGCGTGCTGCTTTATAAAATGCTATAGATTTCGACTCATGATGACCATTCAACATTCTAGATAGCAAGGAAAAGACCATGACCAGAGTACCTGACGTAACCTTTAAAACACGCGTGCGCAACGATGCCTTGGAAGGCCCCAATCCATTTGAATGGAAAGAGGTAACCTCCGATGATCTTTTCAAAGGCAAAAAAGTTATTCTTTTTGCGTTGCCCGGTGCCTATACGCCGACCTGCTCCACAACCCATCTTCCCGGCTACGAAGAACATTATGAGGAATTCAAGGCCCTGGGCGTTGACTCCATCATTTGCCTGTCGGTCAATGATGCCTTTGTGATGTATAACTGGGGTCAGGCACAGAATGCAAAGAATGTCTTCCTGCTTCCCGATGGCAGCGGCGAATTTACCCGCAAAATGGGTATGCTTGTTGACAAGGACAATGTGGGCTTTGGCTACAGAAGCTGGCGCTATTCCATGGTCGTGGAAGACGGCGAGATCACAAAAATGTTTGTTGAGCCGGGCTTCAGCGACAATTGCCCAACGGATCCCTTCGAAGTATCCGATGCGGACACCATGCTGGCTTACCTGAAAAGCTAAGCTGTTTTTCGGGCAAGGATTTAAAAGGTCGTGACCAACGGGTCACGACCTTTTTTAAGGTGCTTCTCCTATTTTATACCCGTCACTCCGGACTTGATCCGGAGTCCATATCCATATAGATTTTTTATGACAGCTTAATGGCCATATTGATATAACAACGGATACCGGATCAAGTCCGGTATGACATAAAGAGATTATATAGGTTAAATGACCGCTTTTGACCTAAGGTTGATATTCGTGTTCCGTCCACATCTACAATGCTCATTCCGTCACAAAATCCGCGTCCGAATAGCCCTGTAAATATAACAATGCTGTCAGGTCGCCGTGGCGGATGACAATGTCGGCGGCGGCGGCGGCGGCGGGTTTGGGGTGATAGGCGATGCCAAGTCCGGCTTCCCTGATCATGGGGATATCATTGGCCCCGTCGCCAACGGCCATAACCTCATGGGGGTTAAGATTCTCCCTGAATTCGATCAGGCTGTTTAATTTGGTTGCGCTATCGACAACAGGATCCAGCACATGGCCGGTTAACTGGCCGTCTTTGATCTCCAGAATATTGCCGCGATTAACCTGAAAGCCGGTAACCTCTGCAACCCTTGACGTAAAATAGGTAAAACCTCCGGAGACCAATATTGTATTGGCGCCGTTGGCATTCATGGTTTTAATCAGCGCCCTGGCCCCCGGCATTAATCTGACCCGTTCCCGGTAAACAGCCTCCAGCGCACCGGCATCCATACCCGTCAGCAGGGCCACACGTTCCCTGAGCGCCTGTTCAAAATCAAGTTCGCCCTGCATGGCCGCTTCGGTAATGGCGGATATTTTTTCCTTCAGGCCGGCATGGTCGGCCAATTCGTCAATACATTCACATTGGATGATGGTGCTGTCCATATCGGCAATCAGGAGTTTTTTCTGCCGCTGGTTCGCTTGCTGAAACCCAAAGTCAAAATTCTCAGTACCCAGCTCCGGCGTGAGGATTTCTTTTGCTTCCGCCAGATCACCGTCAAAGAAAATATCAACGGCTATGCCTTCTGATAGCCATGACAGGGCGGTAACGCTGCCGAGTTTTGAGGCATAAAATGAAGCCAGGTCATCTGTTAACACAGGTTTTGCCGGATTTGAAATTAATGTCAGAAGGTTTTTCATAATATCTCAACCTGTTTTTGCACCCTGAAAAAATAATGTTATATATAGAGTAAGCAACCAACGCTATGAGAAAATGCATGACAATAAGCCAAAAAACAAAAAGAATAATTCTTCTGGCCGGCCCAACCGCAAGCGGTAAATCTGCGACGGCCCTGAACTGGGCGCAAGAATATGGCGGCGAAATTGTCAATGCCGACAGTATGCAGCTGTATGGCGAGCTTTCACATCTAACGGCAAGGCCAACCGCAGAAGAGGAGGCCCTCTGCCCTCACCATTTATATGGGACGTTAAAAGGCGATACCCCCTGTTCGGCGGAATTATGGCGTGATATGGCCCGGGCCGTGATTGACGATATCTGGCAGCGCGGCGCGGTTCCCATTGTGGTGGGCGGAACCGGGCTATATTTCAAGAGCCTGATTCAGGGCTTGTCGGCGGTGCCGGAGATTGATCCGCAAATCCGGCAGGAAATTCGGGCATCCGTGACAGGTGATGGGGCTGGCGCCGGGCATGAGCGATTGAGACAGATTGACCCGGTCATGGCGGAGATTCTGCCGCCCGGGGATAGCCAGCGGGTTGGCCGCGCATTGGAAGTGATATTATCCACCGGAAAATCTTTGAAATACTGGCAGGATATTCCGCCCACAGGCGGGCTTGGCGATCGCGATGATGTGGCCATTGAACAGAATGTCACGGTCATGGACCGCGCGAAATTATATGAAAGATGTAACAGGCGGTTTCACATTATGGTCAAAGAGGGCAATGCCCTTGCCGAGGTCCGGGATTTGCTGGCGTTGAATTATGCCCCGGCGCTGCCCGTGATGAAATCTTTGGGCGTGCCGCAAATCACCCGCTATTTACGCGAAGAAATATCGTTGGAGGAGGCCATTAACTTAAGCCAAACTGCAACACGCCAATTTGCCAAAAGACAAATGACATGGTTTCGCAACCAGTGCGGCCATTGGAATCAGATATGTTTGTAATATTAATATAGCATTTGCATTTATATTGTACTATAATTACAAAAATATGGCTTGACGAGGAAATTAAATAATATTATTGTCCGCCGCGTCGGGAGTATTGCCTGTGACCTTTTGTTTGCCATTGGCGGAAGAAACGGCTATATGTTGCTTTCTTTTCTTATGCGCGCATGAATCGAAAGAAAATTTTGCTATTGCGGTAATTTTAACGGTTTTCTTTGGAGGATAAGAGGATTATTTTTTCGGCGGAAAGTTAAGAGAATAGAATTAAAGGAATAGAATCAAGGAAGGGTCGTTATGTCCGGCAAAGAGTTCAGCGGTGCAGAAATCATCATAAATTCACTTGTGGATTTGGGTGTCGAAGTTATTTTCGGCTATCCGGGTGGTGCTGTGCTTCCGCTGTATGACGCGCTTTATGGTCAAGATAAAATCCGTCATATTCTGGTTCGCCATGAGCAGGCCGCCGTCCATGCGGCAGAGGGATATGCGCGGTCAACCGGAAAGCCGGGTGTGGTTCTGGTGACATCAGGGCCGGGCGCGACCAATGCGGTAACCGGCCTGACCGATGCCATGCTGGATTCCATTCCGATTATTTGCCTGACAGGTCAGGTGCCGTCCCATCTGATCGGCAGCGATGCGTTTCAGGAGGCCGATACCGTCGGCATTACCCGCCATTGTACCAAGCATAATTATTTGGTCCGTGATGTGGATCAGCTGTCCCGGATTATGCATGAAGCCCATTATGTGGCCACAAGTGGCCGCCCCGGCCCCGTGGTTGTTGATATTCCAAAAGATATTCAGATTTTAACCAGCAGCATAAGCCATAGCGGCGCGATCAAGCACAGAAGTTATCAACCGGAAGTCAAGGGCGATATTGACAGTATTCGCCAGGCGGTGAGCCTTATGGCCAGCGCAAAAAAGCCGATTTTCTATACTGGCGGCGGCGTTATAAATTCAGGCCCGGCGGCGGCGCAATTGCTGCGCGAGATTGTTCAGTTAACCGGCGCGCCGATCACCAGCACCCTGATGGGGCTTGGGGCCTATCCCGCATCGGACAGGCAATTTCTGGGGATGCTCGGGATGCATGGCACCTATGAAGCAAATCATGCCATGCATGACTGTGATGTGATGATCTGCGTCGGCGCGCGCTTTGATGACCGGGTGACCGGACGACTGGAGGCTTTTTCACCGAATTCCAGAAAAATTCATATTGATATCGACCGTTCATCTATTAATAAAACAGTGCGGGTCGAGGTGCCAATTGTTGGTGATGTGGCCCATGTTCTGGAAGATATGCTGAAGGTCTGGAAGGCGACGATCCTCGAAAATGGCAGCCAGTCCTATGATGACTGGTGGGCGCAGATTGAAGAATGGCGCGCGCGGGACTGCCTGAAATACCGCCAGTCTGATGATGTGATCATGCCGCAATACGCCTTGGAACGCCTGCAGGAACTGACCAAAGACAAAGATGTCTATTTCACGACAGAGGTCGGTCAGCATCAGATGTGGGCGGCGCAATTCCTGAAATTTGAAGACCCAAACCGCTGGATGACATCGGGCGGTCTTGGCACCATGGGATATGGTTTGCCGGCGGCGATCGGGGCGCAGATCGCGCATCCGGATGCCTTGGTCATTGATGTGGCAGGCGAAGCCTCGATCCAGATGAATATTCAGGAGCTGGGCACCGCCATTCAATATGGCCTGCCGGTGAAAATATTTATCCTGAATAATGAATATATGGGCATGGTGCGCCAGTGGCAGGAATTGAACCACGGCGGGCGTTATTCCCAGTCCTATTCGGATAGCCTGCCGGATTTTATCGCGCTGGCAAAATCTTATGGCGGACATGGCATTCTTGTTGAGAAGCCGGCGGATGTTGATGGTGCCATCAAGGAAATGATTGAGACAAAGGGTTTGGTTATTGTTGATTGCCGGGTTGAAAAACTGGCCAATTGTTTCCCGATGGTGCCCAGCGGGGCTGCCCATAATGAAATGATTTTACCCGACGATGATGAAGCCGGCAATAAAAACAGACAGGAATTTAAAGGGGGCGCGGCATTGGTATAACCCGCCGCAGGAGAAAAACAATGTATCATACCCACAAAGAAATTGAACTTGCTGAACGCCATACCCTGTCCATCATTGTGGATAATGAGGCCGGCGTTCTGGCGCGGGTGATTGGCCTGTTTTCAGGGCGCGGTTATAATATTGAACATTTGACCGTGGCTCCTGTCGACCTCGGCGGTCAGGAATCCCGCATTACGGTGGTCACGGTGGGAACGCCCCATGTGATTGAGCAGATCAAGGCGCAGCTGGATCGTCTTGTTCCGGTACATCGCGTTGCTGACCTGACGGAAACCGGCCCCCATGTGGAACGAGAGCTGGCGCTGATCAAGGTGCATTGCACTAATGGAGAGCAGCAGGCGGCTTTGCGTCTTGCCGAGGCCTTTCGCGCCAAGATCGTTGACAGCAGCCTTGACAGTTATATCTTCGAAATAACCGGAAAAACCGAAAAGATAAGAGCTTTTATCAAATTGATGGAAGACGCAGGATTGGTCGAGGCCGTGCGCACGGGCGTTGCGGCATTGACGCGTGGTTCAGAGGGGCTATAGAATTATCAAATAACGGGCCTGATGGCCCAAATCGTTCAAAACACTATTGAAAAATTAAAGGAAATTAAAATGCGCGTATATTATGACCGCGATGCTGATGTAAATCTGATCAAAAATAAAAAAGTTGTTATCGTGGGCTATGGCAGCCAGGGCCACGCCCATGCGGCCAATCTGAAAGACAGCGGCGTGAAAGATATCACGGTTGCGCTGCGTGAAAATTCTGCCAGCCGCGCCAAGGCAGAGGCGGCCGGCTTTAAGGTCATGACAGCGGCAGAGGCGGCGGCATGGGGCGATGTTATCATGGTTCTTGTGCCCGATGAGTTGCAGGCGGATCTCTATAAAGATGATCTGGCGGCTAATATGAAGCAGGGCGCCTCACTGGTTTTTGCCCATGGGTTGAATATCCATTTTAAATTGATCGAGCCCCGGGCCGACCTTGATGTGTTCATGATTGCGCCAAAAGGCCCCGGCCATACGGTGCGCAGTGAATATCTGAAAGGCGGCGGCGTGCCCACTTTGATTGCCGTGCATCAGGATTCGTCCGGCAATGCGCAGGAAATTGGCCTTTCCTATGCCTCCGCCAATGGCGGCGGCCGTGCCGGCATCATTGAAACAACATTCAAGGAAGAATGCGAAACGGATCTGTTTGGCGAGCAGGCCGTGCTTTGCGGCGGTGCGTCGGCCTTGGTTCAATGCGGATTTGAAGTCTTGACCGAAGCGGGTTACGCGCCCGAAATGGCGTATTTCGAATGCCTGCATGAATTGAAATTGATTGTTGATTTGATGTATGAAGGCGGCATTGCCAATATGCGCTATTCCATATCAAATACAGCGGAATATGGGGATTATATGACCGGCTCACGGATCATCACTCCGGAAACCAAGGCGGAAATGAAACGCATTCTGGCGGATATTCAGGAAGGCCGTTTCGTCAATGATTTCATGCTGGATAATAAAGTCGGTCAAGTGAAATTAAAAGCCGCCCGCGCCAAAGGCGCCGCCCACCCCATCGAAGCAGTCGGCGAGAATCTGCGGGCCATGATGCCCTGGCTCAAAGAAAACCAACTGGTGGATAAGGCCAAGAATTAGGACCCGGGATATAAAATAAAAAAGCCCCCTCTGGTTAAACCGAGGGGGCTTTTTTATCATTTCAATGCTAAAACTATTGCGCGCGTCGACGACGGGCTATCACAAGCCCAATAAGACCAAGGCCCAATAACGCAAAAGGGGCTGGCTCGGGAAGCACAGTCGCCCCTGTATTTTCAAACGCAACAACCGTCCCATTTTGGGTAATGGCAACCGCAGTTCCGCCGGACAAGGTGTTATAAGCATTTGCCGTGAACTCAGATACACCGCCAGTTATTGACGTCACCTCAACAGGATTAACGACATCCAATACAACAAATCTCTGTCCCGTATATTGAATATTACTGCCAATGGAAGAAAGAAAATTATTATAGCTGGTCACATTCGCGGCTTCCGTAAGCATTAATAAAGACCCGCCGGATGTCAGGAAGTCCGCAATAACATTCATTTCAGCAATCGTATAATCCAAAACCTGCTGAAAGCTGCCGCCAATGGTAATCAAATCAATGCCCGCCAGCAGCGTGTTTGTTATTGTCGCGGCGGATGACGTTGCCGTGACGCCGGCCAGTGAATTATAATAACTGAATAAGCCACCCTGTTGCCCGGGGCTCCGCGTAAATAATACATTCGTTCCGGCCCCTAAGACATTGTCATACAAAGGCATATTACCGGCACCGGTCGCATTCACATCACCAACAACGACGATGACGCCCGCATGCGCGCTTTGCAAGCCGGCAAAACTCAAAATTATAAAAACCATGGCTAAAAAAGATTTTTTGAACATTGCTAATCCTTCCAAGAAAAGTTGTTTAATATAAATCGTTACATGGTTAATAGTTAAAGCAACAATCGTGCCAACGGTTAAGATTGTTTTTAAACAATGGCTTATGCAATATTTATTTTTGATTTTGCCGTAAATATGTAAAGAATCCTGACTCTTTGTCAGGATTCTTTACATAATTTTGCAGTTGGATAAAAAAATAACGCAAGACTTACAGGTTATTTTAAACCTGATCCCCCACAAAGGGGTTGTTGGCGCGTTCGGCGCCGAAGGTGGAGATGGCGCCGTGGCCGGAGATGAATTTTGTGTCATTGCCCAGCGGCCAGAGCTGTTCCTTGATGGATTTAATCAGCGTCGCATGATCGCCGCGCGGGAAATCTGTGCGGCCAATGGAGCCTTGGAACAACACATCGCCGACAAAGGCATAGCCCGCGTTTTTTTCATGAAAAATCACATGGCCCGGCGTATGGCCGGGGCAGAAATACACATCCAGCGTGATATGACCAAAGGATATTTTGTCCCCGCCTTCAAGCCATTGATCGGGATCGAATGACCGTCCCTCGGGCAGGCCATAATTGCGGCAATTTTCCGGGATCTGGTCAATCCAGAATTTATCTTCCTTTTGCGGCCCAATGATCGGAATATCCAATTTCTCAGCAAGTTCCGCCGCGCCGCCCGCATGATCCAGATGGCCATGGGTGATCAGGATTTTTTCCACGTCAACGCCTTGTTGTTTGATGGCCGCAAGGATTTGATCCACATCGCCGCCCGCATCAATGACCGCGCCTTTCATGGTTTCATCGCACCAGACAAGGCTGCAATTTTGTTGAAAGGGGGTGACAGGTATAATTTTGACTTTTAACATGGGGCTTGCTCTTCTGGTGTCATTCTTCAGTTTTTATTCTTCGGGCGACCTTGCGTCAATGGACAGGGCATGAACAGGCCCGGCCATTTCCTCTTTTAAAATCCGGTATATGTCCCGCTGGCGGGCCACGCGGCTTTTGCCGGTGAAATCCGCAGAGACGATGGCCAGCTGAAAATGGCTTTCGCCGCCTTCGCGCGCGCCGGCATGGCCCGCATGTTTATGGGACTCGTCAATCACCGTCATCGATGTGATTTTCAATGCCGCCCGTAATTTTTGCTCAATTAATTCTGCAACGCTCATTAATTATACTTTCTTAATATTTTTCCTTAAAATATCCCATAGGACTTGACGAAACTGCCACAATGAACGACATAAAGAAAGCATATAAGTAAAAATGGACTCACAATATGACCTCTGCATCAGCGACAAATTCTCAGGAAAATTTATCGGCAGGCCTTCCGGATATAAAAATCAATGTCCGTCAGGTTTTTGGCATCGACAGTGAAATCGAGGCTCCCGGCTTTTCCGAGGCCAATGAACATGTGCCTGAAATAGACACGAGCTATATCTTTGACCATGATACCACCTTGGCCGTTCTGGCCGGTTTTGCCTTTAACCGCCGCGTTATGGTTCAGGGCTATCACGGTACCGGAAAATCAACCCATATTGAACAGATCGCCGCCCGCCTGAACTGGCCCTGCGTGCGGGTTAATCTGGACAGCCATATCAGCCGTATTGATCTGGTGGGTAAGGATGCCATTGTGCTGAAAGACGGCGTGCAGGTCACCGAATTTCAGGAGGGCATTCTGCCATGGGCCTTGCAATCACCAACGGCTTTGGTCTTTGATGAATATGATGCGGGGCGTCCCGATGTGATGTTTGTCATTCAGCGCGTGCTGGAAGTCGCCGGCAAAATGACCCTTTTGGATCAAAATAAAGTCATTCATCCCCATCCGTCATTCCGGTTGTTTTCCACCACCAACACCATTGGTCTTGGCGATACTTCCGGCCTGTATCACGGCACGCAGCAGATCAATCAGGGCCAGATGGATCGGTGGAATATTGTCACCACGCTTAATTATCTGTCCCATGAGGTTGAAGAAAATATCGTCCTTGCCAAATTGCCTGTCCTTCAGGACAAAAAGGGCAGGGCGCTGATCAAACAGATGGTGCAAGTGGCTGATTTGAGCCGCAGCGGTTTTATCAACGGCGATATTTCAACGGTTATGTCCCCGCGCACCGTGCTGACCTGGGCGGAAAATGCCGAAATTTTCAAGGATGTGGCTTTTGCCTTCAGGGTGACTTTTCTTAATAAATGCGATGAATTGGAACGGCCTGTGGTGGCGGAATATTACCAACGTTGTTTTGGCACGGAATTACCGGAATCTGCCGTGCCGCCCCCAATTAATCAGAATATTCAGCCGGAATGATCAACAAGAATATAAATGCCCAAAAAAGCCGCCCATAAACTGGATCAATTCAAACATGCCGTAGAAGCCACCGTGCGCGCCATGGCGGGCAAATCTGATCTTGGGTTAAGTTTCGGGGCTGAAAATATTGATATTTCCGGCACATCAGGCCGTTTGCCTCTCATATCCATTGACTTAACCACAGCCGAGGTTGCCAGGGCGCGCGGCATGGCCGATTCCTATGCCTTGAGATTGCGGCATCATAATGCGACGACCCATGAAAAATTTGCCCCGGCCCTGCCCGTGGCGCGCGGCGTTTATGAGGCCATGGAACAAGCCCGTGTCGAGGCCATCGGCGCGACCAGAATGCCCGGCGTTGCGCAAAATCTGGCGGCGACACTTGATGCGCATTATGCCCAAAACCGCCTTACGCTGCCCGAAGAGGCGCAAGAGCCGCCGTTGTCTGATATTCTGCGGCTTCTGGTGCGCGAAAGATTGACCCATGCCCATCCGCCGGAACGCACCAATGATGTGGTCAACCAGTATCGCACCCAGATCGAGGCCAAAGCCGCGCTTCACCTTGATGAACTCATCCAGAATATATCCGATCAGGAAGCCTTCAGCCGTATCAGCCGCAAAATCATTGCCGACCTTAATCTGGCCAATGATATTGAGGCGGATGATAAACTCTCCAATTCAGAAGAGGGCTTGGAAGATCAGGACGGGGTTGACGAAGAGGATGACGACGGCGCGGACGGTGAGGCTCAGGATGATGCCCAAAATGACGACAGCGAGGAAAGTGACGAGGGCGACTCATCAGAGGCCGGTGATATGGGGGGCGTCCTCACCGAAGATATGATCAATGACATGATGGCCGAGGAAGCCAAGGCAATGGCCCGTTTCAATCCCAATGATCTTGGGACAAATCAGGCGCAGGGGCCGCAATATTCAATCTATACCACCGCCCATGACGAGACGATCCCGGCAGAGGAACTATGTGATAGCGAAGAATTGGCCTTCCTGCGGCGCAACCTGGATCAACAGCTTAGCGGGCTTCATGGCATGATTTCCAAATTGGCCAATCGCCTGCAAAGAATGCTCATGGCCCAGCAGAGACGGTCCTGGGATTTTGATCTGGAAGAGGGGATGCTGGATACTGCCCGCCTGACCCGGGTGGTGACCAATCCTTTGCATGCCTTGTCTTTCAAAGTGGAAAATGAAACCGACTTCAAGGATACCGTGGTCACCCTGCTGATTGATAATTCAGGTTCCATGCGGGGTCGGCCCATCACCATTGCCGCCATGTGCGCCGATATTCTGGCCCGCACGCTGGAACGCTGCGGGGTTAAGGTTGAAATATTGGGCTTTACCACCAAAGCGTGGAAAGGCGGGAAAAGCCGCCTTAAATGGCTTGAGAATGACAAACCGGCAAAGCCGGGCAGATTGAATGACCTGCGGCATATTATCTATAAAACCGCCGATAATCCGTGGCGGAGAACGCGCAATAATCTGGGTTTGATGCTCAAAGAAGGGCTGTTGAAAGAGAATATTGACGGCGAGTCCTTGCTCTGGGCCCATAGCCGGCTCATGAACAGAACAGAAGAGCGGCGTATTCTGATGGTCATTTCCGATGGCGCGCCGGTGGATGACAGCACCCTGTCCACCAATAACGCCAATTATCTGGAAGATCATTTGCGCGGCGTGATTGACTGGATTGAAAAACGCTCGCCCGTAGAGTTGCTGGCCATCGGCATCGGCCATGACGTGACCCGCTATTACCAGAATGCCATTACCGTCATGGATGCCGATCAATTGGGGGGCGCCATCACGGAGCAATTATCTGATTTATTTGATGAGAAAACCCGAAAAAAAGGATAAGTTCAGGGGCAATAGCGAAACCCTACATGGAGCGAATCCAGGATTTAAGCTGATTGACCTGATGGCCGATTAAACGATCATTGCCGGTCACCTGCGCCATAATGACGATGCCTTGAATGGCGCTGGCCAGACGTTCGGGAAGATCTGTGACCCCCTCCACCCGCATGACCATGACAAATTGTTCTTTGATCCAGTCCAGCCGATTTTGCAGAAGCTTTGCCGCATGATCTGCAAGGACGTCATCCTCGCGCTTCACATCAAAATACAGGTTGGTCAATGGGCAACCCCGCGCCACAAGACTGTCCGAATCTTCAGCAAACTGATCCAGATAAAGGCTCAGCCGCTGACGGGCGTTGCTGTTCTGGTTAATTTTTTCAAATTGGTCATTTTGGGTTTTTAAATAAACATCAATGACCTGATGGCAGATTTCTTTGGTGGATGAGAAATAATTCTGCGCCATTTTATGGGACAGGCCGGCGCCCCTAGCAATATGAGAAAGGCTGGTCTTGGAGAATCCCTTCTCATGAAACAGCCGCTGTGCCACCTGCACCAAAATAAATTTCTGTTGCTCATCATCATATGCGACGGCATCTTCACCTTGCGCGATATCTGCCCCCGTATCTGAACGGCCTGTTTTTTCTGCGAGCAATTTTTTTCTTCTTGTTATGGTTGATTTTTTTTGAATGTGTATAATGCCATCTTATTCTTAACATACTCTTATGAAAAACTCTATAAAGCTGAAAATATCTTCATATGATTCATATGCGGAAACCCTTGATTTATATGTGGAAAATTTAAGAAAACATGGCAAGCCTATATAAAAAACAGATCAATTTTTATGGAATCGCGATCCTTTTGGTAACATCCATAATGACGGCTGCCCATGCCGGGTCTGTGAAGCCAGTGGAAGATCGAAAGCAAAATGGATCTGCCATTCCCTTATCGGCCACATTCATCCCTTTAAATCATAAAGACGCTTCCATCACGACGGTTGGCAGTTTGCATTATTTGGGCGGGCTGAAAATCACCAGCCCCAATCGCCAGTTTGGCGGCATTTCAAGTTTTGTCGTTAGCCCTGATGGAAGGCAGATTTTGGGGGTGTCTGATAGCAGTCGGTGGTTTGTCGCTGACATGGTCTACAATAAGAACGACCATTTAATTGACATCAAAAATGCCCATATGGCGCCGATCAAGAATCTTGATGGCCCACAAAAATCAACTGCTCTGGACGCCGAGGCCATAACCGCCGTTGATGGGGCGGGATTTGTGGTTTCTTTTGAAAGCCCGCACACGTTGCGGTATTTTCAAGCCAACCGCCCCTTCGAATATAGCAGTTTATTTTCGGCCTCTGCCCAGAAAGTCAATTTTGCGCCGGAGCTGCCCCGCACATATGCCTCCCTGCCGCACAATTTAGGGATCGAGGCGCTGACCACGCTACCTGATGGCCGCATGCTGGCTTTCTCGGAAGAGACAACAACCAATGGTGAAATTGAGCAGGCAAGAGGATGGATCATCGGACATGGCAAGGTTGAACCGTTGAAATATGAGACCAGCTCTTCTTATCGGCCAACAGATATGGCGACCTTGCCAAATGGTGATATTCTGGTGCTGGAGCGACATTTCTCACTGGCAAAAGGCATGGCCGCGCGGCTCACGAGACTGCCCGCCATGTCCATTAAAGCCGGACAGTCGGTCAAAGGAAAAGTCATCGCTGATCTGGCCTACCCGTTTAATCTGGATAATATGGAAGCCTTGGCCGTTCGGCAGAATGATAGGGGCGAAACGATCATCTATATCATGTCCGATAATAATTATAACCGCTTGCAGCGAAATATTCTCATGATGTTTAAAATGGCCGCGCCCATAAAAAAAGCCGCTGAAAAAATCAACGGCCTTAATCGAATTCTGGCGGGAAGTCATTAAGCGGCAAGATCAGCCAATTTCTTTTTCACCAGTTTTTTCAGGCGCCGGGCTTTCAGCGACAGGTTAACATCCTTTGCTTTGACCAGAAAGTTATCCAATCCCCCATTATGCTCAACCGTACGCAATGCACTCGTTGAAATTCTCATGGCGACGGATTGACCAAGCACATCGCTAAGCAAGGTGGCTTTAATCAGATTAGGGCGAAATACCCGGCGGGTTTTGTTCATGGCGTGGCTGACATTGTTACCGCTCATTACGGCTTTACCGCTCAATTCACATACGCGTGACATAATCTTGTCCTTAAATCTTTTAACGTCTATCTGTTTGTTTGGCCCATCATTATGATGACCCCAGAATCACTATAGAATCACTATGGCGACCCTTGAAATATGAAAGCGGTATATATGGCATTGACGGGAAGAGGTCAAGCTCTTTAAAGGGCGTCACAGGATATATACCCAGCATGGGCAGGAGAAAAAGAAGCCGGCCCGTATATGTCTCTTTGGATTACGCAGAGGCATCGTTAGGGGCCGCACTCCCGCTTGGTCACTAAGTCGGCGCTGTTCGCCTCCTGAAAATCGGGGGACACAATAGCTATTTTCTTGATCAAGGGGACGCAAAAAACAGCTTGCGGTGGCGGTGAGAAAGCTCAATAATCGACCTCGCAAATACCTCAATTATCAGATACCAAACGAGGTCTTTATAAAGAATACAGCTGTCGCACTTGCAACTTGAATTCACCGTCATCATGCCGATAAAAGTAAACTGTCACCGTAATTTATGTTTGAGGCAGCTTTGTCCATCAAAACCGACCTCGTATCAACATACCGGAGAATGATCCTAATTCAATTACGCTATGTCACCGGAATCTTGTCACCGTAATCGTGTTATCTATAGGAAAACATTATATTTTCTGGTTTGAAGAAGATCAACGGGAGGTAGAAAGATATTTAAATCAAGGAGCTATACGGAAATATAAGGAATTGTATGTTTTATTAGGTTTTCTAGTAACTGTAATATATTACAGTTGAAGCGTAAAAGTTGATACAATGCAGTTCATTAAAAGGTTGGCACGATTAGATATCATGGAGGAGTACGTGAATATTATTATAAAGTTTTTTGTATCAGGGTTTGTTTTGTTTTCAATATCTAGCATATTTGCATATGCGGATTTCTCAGATGGGATGGCTGCTTACCAGCGAAAAGATTATACTACAGCATATAAAGAGTTTTTGTTTGAGGCGGAACAGGGGTTAGCACAGGCTCAATATAATCTTGGTGTCATGTATGGGGATGGCCAAGGTGTTGCTCAAGACGATAAACAAGCGGTACAGTGGTTTCGCAAGGCAGCGGAACAGGAGTTAGCAAGGGCTCAATATAATCTTGGCATCATGTACGCGAATGGCCAAGGCGTTGTGCAGGACTATAAACAGGCGGTATATTGGTATAAAAAGGCGGCAGAACAGGGATACGCAGACGCCCAATATA
>JALSHF010000145.1 GCA_026982375.1 Emcibacter sp.
CCTCGAATGGATGGAGGGCAAAGAACTGCCGGGCGTTAAAGTGCTGGAGAAACAGGTGACATCATGACTCAGACCCAGCTCTATCTGATATCGCCGCCGGCTTTTAATCTGGATGATTTTGCCGGACAATTGGAAGAGGCTTTGGCGGGCGGGCCTGTCGCAAGTCTGCAATTGCGCATGAAAGATGCCGCTGACGAAGAGATCATCAAGGCCGCAGAAGTGCTGATGCCCATATGTCATGCCCGTGATGTGGCTTTTATCCTCAATGACCATGTTAATATTGCCAAAAAAATTGGTGCCGACGGCGTTCATCTGGGTCAAAGCGACATGAACTACAGCGATGCCCGCGCCATACTCGGCCCCGACAGGGCGATCGGCATGACCTGTAAAGATAGCCGCCATCTGTCCATGATCGCGGCTGAGCAAGGGGCGGATTATGTGGCCTTTGGCGCATTTTTCCCAAGCCAAACCAAAAAAAACACCTCGCCCGCTGATAAAGAAATATTGTCATGGTGGGTTGAATTATTCGAGGTACCTTGCGTGGCCATTGGCGGCATTACGGTGGAAAATGCCCGGGAATTGATTGATACGGGCGTAGATTTCCTTGCGGTATCCGGCGGTGTCTGGCACCATAAAAAAGGGCCAAAGGAAGCCGTAAGCCAGTTCAATATATTATTTGCGGATTAGATACTGTCCTTAAAGAACCGCGCGCGATCCCACCCTGTTTGCCGCCTTCACCGGCCTCTGTCTTGCTTGCTTTTTCTTCTGATTTCTATTGGCAGGTTTGTTCCTCTTTCTCCACCAGACCGCCCCGCCAACGGGAAGGCCGAGCAAGGCCAGCCAAATCGGCCCCTGAGACAATGTTTTTTCCATTGACCCCGCCTGTGATCCCATAATATAGCCTTCGTAGGAAACCCGGGCTTCCACAAAGATATAATCCCCTTGCCCGCCCAATTCAAACGGGATCAACCCCGTGCGGGCAGTATCCTGAACGGCGGATAAATCCAGATATTTATGACGCATTGCAAAAGAACCGTCATAGCCATCCCGCCGGGTCTCCAATATTTCATCGGTTATCCTGAAATGCTCCCTTAAGCGGCCATTATCACCGGGGTCACTATAGGACCCCAGCATTACGCTCTTTTGGCTTAACGTCTCCTTCGTGACATCCCGGCGGCGCATGGTTGTGCCATAGAATACATTCCGGCCAATGGTCAGCTGCGCGACCTCCCCCTCGTTGGTCATATCAATGACATGGCGCGTAATATAATGATAATCCGTTTGACCCGAAATTGATTTTTTCCGAAAATCCAATCCCGAATTCTGGCCCGAATTCTGGCCCGAATGCCGGATAATTTTTCCGGTATTTTCCAGACTGGATTTGCCAACCGTGCGTACCCATTCCTTGTCATCCTGAAACATAAAATTCACAATCACTTTGGTGAGCACAAATTCATCCCCCATGGGCAAATTTGGCCGAAGGTCAATCTGTCCCTGATATTTCTGGGGCCCTGAAATCAATATATTCTGGCTGGAAAGCTGAACCTTTCCGGACAGGCTTTCTGCCCCGACGGACAGTGGGAAAAGCAGCATTAATATAAAATATCCGGCACTCTTAATATTCATATATCTCTCTCAATATTAAAGAAAGCCATTAATAAAAAGGAGATGATATGCGCAATTTCTTCACTTTTTGTTAAGGAATTGAGAGACTTTTATCCAATTGCTAATTAATCAGGATAACCCTATAAATGGGCCATGAGCGAGATAAAAATTATTAAAGTCACATCAGAAGAAGATATGAACCATTGTTTCCATATCCGCACCACCGTGTTCGTTGAAGAACAAAATGTGCCTATGGATGAGGAAATTGACGGATTAGACGGGCAGGCTGACCATTTTTTATTATATCTGGGCCAGTCTCCCATCGCCACGGCCCGCGTGCGTTACCTGAATGATATGGCTAAAATCGAGCGGGTTGCGGTATTAAAAGGCAATCGCGGGCATAAAATAGGCCAGCAATTAATGGGTTTTATCATGGCAGATATTAAGAAAAACCCACAGCTAAAACGCATGAAGCTCGGCGCGCAGGTTCCCGTCATTGCCTTTTATGAGAAGCTTGGCTTTATCTGCTGCGGTGATATTTTTCTGGATGCCGGTATTCAGCACCGCTGGATGAGCCTTGATATTAATTAATCAGACTTTTATCTGAGAGGCCCATTTTTCGGCCAAGTCCCCGGCATAGGGCAGCTTGTATTTTTCGCCCTGGAACCCCTTGATAATCAGTAATATCCACAGAATAAACCCAATGATTGCCACAATCGGGGTCAAGGGAAGG
>JALSHF010000146.1 GCA_026982375.1 Emcibacter sp.
GAAATCAAAGCTGAACAGGGCGCTATCGCTGGTGTTGTCAATATCAAAAACATTGCCTACCGAACCGGCGGCGATTAAATCATTATCGGCAGTTGGTCTTACGTCACCACTGAAAGTAATGGTGCCTTCGCTTGTCAGCAAGGGGTTGTTTTCAAGGTCAGAACCCGTGGACAGGCTGTCTGCATCCAATAATATTACCCCGGCATTTGCAGAGGAGAGCATTGCCAGTGTCGCCACTGCTGCTAAAAGTATTTTTTTCATAACGTTCCCTTAAAGTATTAAAATTATTATATTCCAAATGAATGCTGTTGACATAAGCAAAATTCATGCCAATCAAGAATAGGTTCTATATTCCATGATGTTAGGGGTGGTTTCTTGTTTTTTATGATTTTTAGATGGCCAATAATTGTAAAGAATCCTGACAGTTTAAACCATTATCTTACAGTTTTTGGCGATTCAGGTTAGAGGTTTCAAGGGACAGGTTATCGTTTTTTTTTGCGGTTAAAGTGACGGTTTTTCCTTAATAGTTCAAGAATATAGTATGGCGTCGCTTTATTATGGTATTTCCGTTATTGTAAAGCACAAAGTGACCCTTTATACAGGGACGGTAATTGAAGTCATATATTCCAGGAGTTTTCAAATGTCAGATACGGCACAGGCACGTCAAAATATGATAGATACCCAGCTTCGACCAAATGAAGTCAATGATGAACGCATTATTGGGGCAATAACTTCTGTTCACCGGGAAAAATTTGTTCCTAAAAAATTAAGCGGTGTCGCTTATCTTGATGATGACATTCCGGTGGCCCCGGGGCGTAGCCTGATGGGCCCCATGGTTTTTGCCAGACTTATCGATGCCGCTGATGTGAAAGAAACAGACCTCGTTCTGGATGTGGGCTGCGCGACTGGCTATTCAAGTGCGGTTTTGGGCCGGCTTGCCGAAGCCGTTGTCGCACTGGAGGAAGATGAAGCTCTGGCGAAGACGGCTATTGATATTCTGGCAGATGAGGAATGTGATAATGTGGCGGTTGTAACGGGGCCACTAGTGGATGGCTTGGCGGCGCAAGGCCCTTATGACCTGATATTTATCAATGGGATGATTGACGATCTGCCGCAGCAGTTGGTCGACCAGATCGCTGAGGGGGGGCGGCTAATTTGTGTTCTGAATGACAATGGCGTTGGCAAGGCCACTTATGTGACAAATGAAAATGGTCTGCTTGGCAAGCGGATATTGTTTGATGCTTATATTCCCGCGCTTGCGGCGTTTAACAGGAAAGCTGAATTCACTTTTTAAGGGATGTTGCGTGAGTTAATGTTGACAGCGTTAACAATAGTGGGTTAGTTTCGAATTATGGTTAATAAATATAAATACACCTTTTATTAATGCCAAGTTGTTATGAGTTAAATGCTCGTAAAGAAGCGCGATTATCAGCAAGTTATATTATACTTTGAATATTTACTGGGTTTGAAAATGAGAAATAGACTATCTTTCATGGTTGCGGCGTTGGTGATGAGTTTTACTTTCCATCAACAGGCCTATTCAGAGACATTAAAAGATGCCATGGCCGCGGCCTACCTTGGTAACCCGACTTTGCAGGCGCAGCGGGCGGGTTTGAGGGCGCTTGATGAAACCATAAATCAGGCCAAATCCGGTTGGCGGCCGTCTATTGTGGGTTCTGGCCGATACGGCTATAAAAACTCTGAGACGATTGCGACATTTGCTTCCAGCGGAAATACAACCCCAAGGAGTTTGTCGTTAGAGGTCAGGCAGCCTGTATTCAGCAGCATGAAAACCGTGAATAGCACGAATGAAGCTCAAAACAGGGTGAATGCGGGCCGCGCGCAATTGATCAATACGGAACAGAGAATTCTGTTGGATGCCGTAACAGCCTATATGGGCGTTATGCGGGATATTGCCGTGTTAGAGCTGACCATCAACAATGTGGCTGTGCTGAAACGTCAGCTGGAAGCCAGTGAAGACAGATTCCGGGTCGGTGAAATAACCCGTACGGATGTTGCCCAGTCGAAAGCGCGGTTGTCGCGCTCAATTTCGGAAAAAATTCTTTCCGAGGCATCCTTAAGTGCCAGCAGGGCGGCCTTTAAAAAGACGGTTGGTATGTCGCCGGCCAATCTTGAAAAACCGGTCAGCTTGCCCGCCATGCCGGCCTCTGAAGAAGCGGCATATGAAATGGCGCGCCAGTTTAATCCTGAACTTCTGGCGGCCATGTTCACTGAAAAAGCGGCGCGATATAATGTTAAAAAGCAATATGGCGGCCTTGGCCCAACCGTAGAAATCGTTGGCCGGCTCAGCAAAAGCTGGGAAAATTTCAGTACAACCGACAGGTCAACCGTTAAAGAGGTTCTGGCACAGATGACCATGCCGCTCTATCAAAGCGGTGCCGTCTCATCCAATATTCGCCAATCCAGACAAGTTGAAAATCAGCGCCGACTGGAAACGGTGTCCGTTGAACGCAATGTGGAGGAGCAAGTTCGAAATGCCTGGGAAAATTATCGGGAGGCCACGGCCCGGATTATTTCATCCGAAGATCAGGTAACCGCAAATGATATTGCACTTGAGGGCGTCAGGCAGGAGTCAGAGGTTGGCTCAAGAACGACTTTGGATGTGCTGGATGCTGAGCAGGAATTGTTAGATTCGCGGGTAAGTCTAGTGCGCGCGCAAAGAGACCAGCATGTTGCAGCATACACATTGTTGATGGTTATTGGCAAGCTTACCGCGCAAGAAATGGCCCTTGATGTCGCGCAATATGACCCAGGCCGCAATAGGGACAATGTGGAGAATAAGTTCTTTGGCTGGGGTATTGGCGAAGATTAAGCCCGTTAAAATCAGTTTTTAGCTAAAATTAAAACGATCCGGGGATATTTTTGTTCCAAAAGGTCGTTTTTTTTTATATATGATATATAGTTATTGAAAATTGATAAAAAAGCACTAAAGCTATTATGTTAGATATAGCATATTATGATGTCAATTTACCGGCATTTTAACGAGGGATAGCGCTTAACGCGGCGAGGTATCAGCAATATGAGCGAAACGAAAGGCCAAGAAGAGCCAACAATGGAAGAAATTCTTGCATCGATTCGGAAAATTATTTCTGAAGATGATGTCGAAGAAGAAAAAGCTGCCGAGGCACCCGAGGCTGTCGCTGAACCAGAACCAGAGCCAGAACCAGAAGAAGTTCTGGAACTCACAGAAATGGTAGAGGAAGAGCTTGAAGTTGAACTTGAAGTTGAACCAGAGCCCGAACCAGAGCCCGAACCAGAGCCAGAACCCGAGCCAGAGCCAGAGCCAGAACCTGAACCCGAACCCGAACCTGAAATAGAGGTTGATTTGGCTATAGATGATGTGGATCCGGCACCTGAGGACGAAGGATTGATGTCAGGAGAAGAATCAAGCTTTACCATGGATCAGTTTGGCGTGCTGTCAGATTTATTGACGACAGGTTATCAGGGCGCGGGCAATACGTTAGAAGATCTGGTCAGGGAAATGCTCAAACCCATGTTGAAAATCTGGCTGGACAAAAATCTGCCGCCGATTGTAGAACGTATGGTTGCTAAAGAAATTGCCCGTTTGGCCAGAACCAAGAAACCTTAACTCAAAACGTCAACTAGGGTGATGCAGCAAAAAATATAACAGGCTTCTGCCGACCAAATAATGTGAAGGGCCTTTACTTTAAGGCTCTTCTCTTTTTTTAAATGCTTTAAATTATTGTAAATTCAAAGAAGAGACGAAAAGATTCCTATAATGTCTGAAGAACCGGAAAAAGCCGCCAAACTGGCAAAATCATTTGATTGTCATGATGCCGAACAGAGAATATATGATCATTGGGAGGCTTCGGGGGCCTTTAAAGCAGGCCGGACGGATGCCGAGCCCTATACCATTGTACTGCCGCCGCCAAATGTGACCGGCAGCCTTCATATGGGCCACGCCCTTAATCATACATTACAGGATATTCTTATCCGGTTTGAACGTATGCGCGGCAAGGATGTCTTGTGGCAGCCGGGCATGGATCATGCGGGCATTGCGACCCAAATGGTGGTGGAGCGGCAATTGGACGCCGAAGGCTTGTCCCGCCATGATCTTGGGCGTGAAAAATTTATTGAGCGGGTCTGGGCATGGAAAGAAAAATCCGGCGGCATAATTTTTAACCAGATGCGCCGCCTTGGACAATCTTGTGATTGGAGCCGCAGCCGCTTTACCATGGATGAGGGATTTGCCGGCGCGGTATTAAAGGTTTTTGTCGAACTTTATAAACAGGACCTGATATACAAGGCCAAACGTCTGGTGAATTGGGATCCCAAGCTGAAAACCGCCATTTCTGATCTTGAAGTGGAACAAAAAGAAGTCAATGGTCATTACTGGCATTTTAAATATCCCGTTGACGGCGTGGAGGGGCGTTTTCTTGTCGTTGCCACTACGCGCCCTGAAACCATGCTCGGTGATGTGGCGGTGGCCGTACATCCCGAAGACGAAAGATATCAGGACTTGATTGGCAAGACATTGACCCTGCCGCTCGTGGGCCGAAAGCTGATTGTGGTCGCGGATGAACATGCCGATCCTGAAAAGGGTTCCGGCGCGGTGAAGATCACGCCGGCCCATGACTTTGACGATAATATGGTTGGCAAACGTCACAATCTGGAAGAAATCAATATTTTTGATGATGCGGCCCAGACCAATGATGCGGTGCCGGAAAAATATCGCGGCCTTGACCGTTTTGTGGTTCGCAAAATGATCATCGCTGATATGGATGCCTTGGGGTTACTGGAAAAAACGGAAGATACCGTCCATATGGTGCCTTATGGTGATCGTTCGGGGGTGGTGATTGAGCCCTGGCTTACGGACCAATGGTATGTGAATGCAGAGGTCATGGCAAAGCCGGCATTGGCAGCCGTTGAAAGCGGCGTGACAAAATTTGTCCCAAAAAACTGGGAGAAAACCTATTACGAATGGATGCGTAATATTGAGCCATGGTGTATTTCCCGCCAGCTTTGGTGGGGCCATCAAATTCCGGCATGGTATGGCCCGGACGGTGAAATTTTTGTTTGCCTTGATGAAACAGAAGCCGCCGCCGCCGCTTTGGCTCATTACGGCAAAGAGGTGCTATTGACCCGCGATCCGGATGTTCTGGATACATGGTTTTCATCGGCCCTTTGGCCTTTTGGTACGCTTGGCTGGCCTGAAAATACGCCGGAATTGGCGAAACATTATAAAACCGATGTGTTAATCACCGGCTTTGACATTATTTTCTTTTGGGTGGCCCGCATGATGATGGACGGCCTTCATTTTATGAAGGATGAGGCGGGCAAGCCAGAGGTGCCATTTCATACGGTCTATGTTCATGCTTTGGTGCGGGATGAGCATGGCGCAAAAATGTCAAAGTCAAAAGGCAATGTCATTGACCCCCTGGAGTTAGCAGATAAATTCGGGGCCGATGCTTTGCGTTTCACTCTGGCGTCGATGGAGGCGCAGGGCAGGGACATCAAACTGTCCGAAAAGCGGGTCGAAGGTTACCGGAATTTTGGCACCAAGCTGTGGAATGCCGCCCGTTTTTGTGACATGAATGGCTGTTTTGATGATGTTGATGCCCGTTTTAATCCGGCGAATGTCAATCTTGCGGTTAACAAATGGATCATTGGTGAAATGGTCAAGGCCACCGGCGAGGTGACCCGCGCCTTGGAAAACTTCCGTTATAATGACGCCACGGCGGCGATTTATCACTTCACATGGGGGACTTTCTGTGACTGGTATGTGGAATTGATCAAGCCGCAGTTTTTCGGCGAAGATGAGCGCGCCAAACGCGAAACCCGCGCCGCTGCCGCATGGGTTATGGATCAAATCCTGAAAACACTGCATCCCTTCATGCCCTTCATTACCGAGGAAATCTGGGGCAGCCTGAGCGATAGCCGCGCGGCGGCCTTGATTATTTCTGACTGGCCCGTGCAGGACGCGGCCCTGATTGATGATGGGGCCTCACAGGAAATGAACTGGGTCATTCAGCTTGTTTCCGACATTCGCACGGCGCGGGCAGAGATGAATGTTCCGGCGGGTGCAAAGCTTGAAATGCTGGTGCAGGGGGCGTCTTCGGACACCGAAAAATCCCTGATGGCGCAGGGCGATGTGATCCGGCGTATGGCGCGTCTGGAAAGCATCACGATTCATGAGGGGCCGGCCCCCAAAGGCGCGGTTCAGGTCGTGGTCGGCGAAGCGACTTATTTTCTGCCCCTTGCCGGCGTCATCGATATTGCGGCGGAAAAGGCAAGATTGCAGAAAAATCTGGATAAACTGGTCAAGGAAATTGGCGGTATTTCCGGGCGATTGAATAATGAGGCCTTCATGGCCAAGGCGCCGGAAAATGTGGTTGCGGATAATCGAAAGAATCTTGAACAGGCCGAGCAGAAATCTGCTAAAATAAAAGAGGGGATCAGCCGACTTGACGCTATGGATTAGCAATGAATAAAATTCTTGCTTTTATTATTCTGTTTTTCGCCGCACCAAACATAAGTTTTGCGGCAGAAAAAGATAAAGCTACTCAACATATCAAGTTAACCTATAAAGCCTATTGGGGCGGCTTTGTCATATCAAAAATATATTCCTCTGGCCATATGAGCGCCGCCGATTACGCGGTAGAAGCCTCTTATAAAGTCACTGGCCTTGCCACAATTTTCAGCAATATGGAAAATAAAGTGACAGCGCGGGGAAAATTTGCCCCTGATGGCAGCCTGAAACCTTTACTTTATACAAACCAGGGCCGTTGGGGTAAAAAATACAGCTTTCATAATCGAACCGCGTTTCAGGAAGAGGGCAGCAAGATCATCTCCCACGAGTTTGCATTTAAATTCAAGGAAGATGTGGAATATATACCCATCAGGGAAGAACATAGATATGGCCCCGATATGGTCAGTTTCTATCTTGGTCTGAGCCTTGATAAAGATGCCATGAAGATAGGCGAAAAGGTCATGCATCAGAATATCTTCGGCGGTTTTTTCCTGCTGGATATTTCCTATCAATGTACGGGAAATAAACGCTTGAAAAGCAAAAGATCAATTTATAACGGCGATGCCCTTGTTTGTGAATTTAGTGATGAAATTGTTGACGGCGGTTTCAAGCGGATTAATAAGAAGAAAAAGATCCCCCAAAAAAACAAGCGAAAGAAAAAAAATACAGACACAATGGAGCCAACTCCTCTGCAAATCTGGTACGCCAAAGTGGATGGGCTGGATGATATGATTCCGGTCTATAGCGAATTTCCCATAGGCTGGGGCAAAGTGCGGGTTTATCTTGCTGAAATAGAGGTAACAACAGAATAGGTTATGGAATTTCATGATCAGGGCATAATTATTTCTTTGCGCAAATATGGTGAATATGATGCGCTCATTGACGTTATGACGTCGCAGCATGGCCGTCATGCCGGGCTGGTCAAGGGCGGCATGGGGCGGCGGCAGCGCGGGACATTGCAGCCCGGGAATGAGGTGACGTTAAAATGGCGCGGACGCCTCGAAAGTCAGCTGGGCACTTATGCGGCAGAGCTTCGTAATGCCCGGTCGGCGTCCTTTCTGGATTACCCATCCAAGCTTGGAGTGCTGAACAGTGTTTGCGCCATCTTGTCGGTTTCACTGGCAGAGCGAGAAGAACATAAAACCCTGTATGAAGGGCTGCAGATGTTGCTGGATACGCTGGAGTATGCCGGGCCGGAACCTGAATCATGGGGCGCATTACTGGTGCGATGGGAGATTGGACTGTTAGCTGAATTGGGATTTGGTCTGGATCTCAGCTGCTGCGCCGCAACGGGCGTAACGGATGATCTGATATATGTCTCGCCCAAATCGGGCCGGGCGGTTAGCCGGGGCGCGGGGCTGCCCTATCATGATAAATTACTGAGTTTGCCGTCATTTTTACTGGGCGGCGGCAGCGTGACAGGGGGTGATGTGCGCGACGGTTTGGCCCTAAGTGAATTTTTTCTCGAACGTTATGTGCTTTTCCCTCATAATAAAAAAATCCCGCAGGCGCGGCGCATGCTGCTTGATTTTTTAACAGAATAAAACGACTTCTGAATATGTGAAAGAAGAATAGTGATGACCATAGAAGACATATTTGAAAATTTGCCTGACATGACCTCGGGTTCAGTATGGCTGGCAGGAGCCGGGCCGGGCGATCCGGGGCTGTTGTCTTTGTTGACATTAAAGGCATTGCAACAAGCTGATGTTGTTGTTTATGATGCTTTGGTTGGGCAAGAAATATTGAAAATGGCAGGTCAGAAGGCCATACTTGAATTTGCCGGTAAAAGGGGCGGACAGCCTTCGGAAAAACAGGCCGATATTTCGGAACGTCTGGTCATCCTTGCCAAGGCCGGAAATAAAGTCCTGCGGTTGAAAGGCGGCGATCCCTTTGTTTTTGGGCGCGGCGGTGAAGAAGCCCGCTATCTGGTGAAGTCAAATATTCCCTTTCGCGTCGTGCCGGGTATTACGGCGGGTATCGGCGGATTAGCCTATGCGGGTATTCCGCTTACGGATCGGCATACAAATTCTGCGGTAACTTTTCTGACGGGTCATGGAGAGGACGGCGGGCTTGCAAAGGATATTGACTGGGATTCACTGGCAAAATCATCGCCCGTAATTGTCATATATATGGCCCTGAGCCGAATAGAGTTGATGTGCGCGCAGCTTCTAAAATCAGGCCGGCGGCCGGATGAGGCTGTTGCGATAATCAGCAAGGGCACGACAAAGGACCAAACCGTGCTGGTGACGACCTTGTCACAAGCCGCAAAGGAGGCTGGAGCGGCGAAGATAAAAGCCCCTGCGCTGATTGTTCTTGGGGAGAATGTTAAATTAAGGGCAGGACTGGACTGGCTTGGCGCAATGGGTGGGAAAGTCCTGAATGCTGATGTGTCTGATATAAAACCGCAAGGCAAAAACAGCATACTTTAAATATATTTATTCAAAATATAACGAAAGCTCAAATATAATGCCCCGATCAATATAAGAAAGGCAATGAGGATTGTTTTATAGGATTCAGTCGCAAAATGCATAAGTTCCCCAAATTCCTGGGCGGCATTCTTTTTTTCAAGAGCTGTTTGTGGTCTTTCGAATTTTTTATTTAAAATTTCATTTGCTCTGGAGGCTCTAATATAATCGCTTTCCGTCATATCAAAGCCTAAATTCATAATATTCCTGGCAGAATTCTTATAGCTGAATATCAAGTCTCTTGAGGTGAAATATATGGTTCTGAATTTCGGGTTATCCTTAAAACTATCCAGAAATGTTTCTGTGGATATGCTGTCGGTGTTGTTGAATGTATCATCGCCGAGTATAGATTTTTCGCGGGAAAGTGACAGAGAAGCATAGGGCATGTTTAATCTCTGACTTTTAGGCAATAGATTTGTAAAAGCATCAGGCCGGGAAATGTCATTAAATCCCGAGGTTGCCGATGATCGGATAGAAGGGGCACCTAGAATGGTCTCAGTGATATATCTGTTGCTTTTATTATTTTGCGGAACCCGGGAATTTTCAAGGTTATTATATATGATTATTCTATGGTGTAATGCGTAGTTGCTGTCATGGTTGTCGGGCGATTTTACGACAGCGGCAAAGGCATGAATTGATGGAAAGACGAGGCCAATCAATAATATATATGCTGCGCGTAATGTCAAAAGCATGCGGTTTAAAAGACTCATTGTTTAAATAGGATAAAAGAAATATGGCGTATTTTATAGGATATTATAGTTAAAGAAATACTTATTTTCTAGACATGAAACCTTATTAAAAATTTTCCCGCCATAGATTATTTATGTTTTATTTTGATAAATTATTGTTTTACGTTAATATTATCAAAATAATGATGAATGTAGGATGTTTTTTGTATAAACGAAAATTTTTAGGGAAAATATTTATTCTCTTGATATTTTACGGACTGGTCGCGGGAGGGTCAATATATTCCCCTATAAGTTTTGCTGCTGGGCTTTCTGTATCAGGGAAACCTCTAAGGATAGTGATCCGGCCCCGGAAAGAAAAACAGGAAATCAAACCCCTGATCAGCCCTGAGGCGCAGCATAATGTTGATAAAAGCCTGCGGGAGTTTAAATGGAGAGATATCTTCAAATATCAGTTTTTATCAGGCTATGAAGACACCGAAAATTTGCAGGATTTTGGTTATGTGACCAACCGTATGATTGGAAAGATTCTTAGGGATAAAAGCCGCCGTTCAGACGATCCTGATAATATGTTATATCTGAAGGAATATCGTGGACGGCAATTATATAGTGAGGCCCCATTGACCATCCTTCAGCCAATGCAGCAAATCAAGCAGGGCTGCATAGACCAAACCTCAGGGACCTGCGGGTTCAAGAGGCATGGCCAGTTTTGGCTTAAATTCAGCCTGCGTGAGATAGACGCATCGGGGGACCGATCTGATAATGCGCTGGTTAATCTGATAAAGTCTCTGGATTAAGTGGTTGACTTAGTCTGGCAAGACCTGCGCTAAAACTCTTATGGTATTTTCGCCCATAATCTTCCGTATATCGGATTCAGAGAAGCCCTCTTTTAACAGCTCCTGCGTAATTAAAGCCATGCCGCCGCTGTCAAATGGGGTTTGAATGGCGCCGTCAAAATCTGATCCAAGAGCCACGTGGTCCACGCCGACGAGCCCTGTGACATATTTAATGGCCCTGACAATGGCCGCTGCGCTTGTTTCGCAGACGGCGGTTTCCCAAAAGCCAATACCAACCACGCCGCCGGATTTTGCAATGCCTTTGATATGATCGTCGCTTAAATTGCGTTGATTATCGCATGTGCCGCGCACCCCGGTATGTGAAGAGACAATTGGCGTGCTGGCAAAACCCAGAATATCGTCAATCATGGCGGGCGAGGCATGGGCAATATCAATCAGCATACCGCGTTCCTGCATCTCCTTAAAAACCTCGCGTCCAAAGTCTGTCAGGCCGCCAAGGGAGACACCATGCGCAGAACCGCCAAGTTCCGTATCAAAAAAATGGGTGGCGGCCATCATACGAAAACCCGCATCATACATGACTTTCACATTGGCAATATCACCTTCCAATATCTGCGCCCCCTCTATCCCCAAGAATCCTGCGGAGACTTTCTTGCCGGCATTGCGCAAATTCACAAAATCAGCCAGATCGCCCTTGCTTTTGATAATGACAAATTGATCCCCGGCTTTTCCGGCAAAGTCATGAAGTTTTTCAGCTTGAAATAATGCGCGTTCTTTTAAGCTGAACAGACTTTTAAAGGGCCAGTGCTGGGCAAAGGCAAGAAGGGTGATTTGATCGGTATCCGCGGTATTTTTATGGATATTCAGCCCTTTTGGCACTTTGCTGACGATGGTAAAGGCCTGAAGGGAAAGATTGCCTTTTTGCATCCGGGGTAAATCTACCAGACCATAATCATACTCTTTTAAAAAGTCCCTGTTCCATAATAGAAAATCGGCATGCAAGTCGGCGACAATCAGGCTGTCATGAAGATTTTGTGCCGCCTCAGTCACTTTGTATGGGGGCTGACCTGTTGCATCATTCATTTTGGCATCAATATTTGCCGCATATTTGGGCAAAATCAGGTAATAAACAACCAGCAATAGAACAATCAATATTGAAAAGAATAGTCTATATTTTTTCGTCCATAAGTTCTTGGTCAATTTCATTTCCTTTTGTTAAATGTCATTCGCCATTTGTGGGATATTCCACCAGATATAGAGAAAAGAATTTTTCAGGGCCCGAAGCCTGCCACCTCGCGGAGACCCCCGTTGACTGACTGGTTCTATAATAGATGGGCATATATCCCTTTTCGCCGCAACGAACATGTGTTCTTGCCCATTGTGGGGCCCATGCTGTGAAAGATGATCCGGTTATTTTTGTCCCATCAACCCAGGTCAGGGTTTCAGAACGGCAAGAGTATTGCAAACCAATCCATATATTTGGTCCTCTGAAATTTCGGGTAATAAACTGGTGTGTTGCAAGGTCTTTTACAACAGCCAGCCGGCCCTTCGTATTCTTGTAAAAGCGCTTTTGAGCAGCATTGGAGGCAATCTGCCAATTTTGTTTTTCAGAGTTTGGCAGACGTAATAATTCAAAATAACTTTTTGATGCGGGATTATAATAAGGGCCGGCAGAAATGCTGCCATCAAGGCTTGGCGTTTTACGGCCAACTTCTGCATGAGATGATACAACGGACATCATCATGGACAAAATGATGAGAAATATATTGCGCCAAAACCGTTTTTTCATAAATATCATTGCTTTTCCTTGTTATTTTTCCTTCAAACAGGGCTGGATATATTTTTTAATACCATTTTTTATAATTGTTTTACAGGGCAAAATTCGGGCAATTCATTGTTCAAGTAAATGCATTGTCTGATCAATATAGTCATAAGCCCATTCTGGCTCTTGCAATGTCCAGAAAGTCGGATCATTCACAGCCACGGCCATCACAGCAATATTATTTTCTTGCCATAAATGGATAATTTTTTGAGATGCCGGGGAAAGGTTAGCGGGGCTCCCCAGGGATATCTCGATCCATTTTACGGACATATCGTGAGGCCATTTTATTTGATCAAGGGACAGTTTGGTAAAACCATGGGCGAGTTTTGGTGATAAGTCATAGCCGGCAATTTCAAGAGATTGACCAGATTCTAATTTAGCCCGTAAATCTTTGAGGGTGAGGGCTGAATCCTCTGATTTTCCTGTCATTCCCGCCGCTAGTTTTATACGTAAATGCTGATTGATGAATTTTTTGCCGTTGCCAATGGGCGACCATAATATCATTTGATCTGTCAGGCCGGGCTTTTGTTGAACAAGGTCTGCTGCGATGAGGGCGCCGCTTCTCATGGCCCAGATAATGGGGGGGTTTTCTGACGTTCCCTTCAACCATTCAATGGCGGCTAGCATATCCTGCTGCCAAATGTCGATGGTGGCTTCTCCAAAGGTGCCTTCGCTGTCCCCTGTACCAAACAGGTCAAGAATAAGAACGCCGTATCCTGCCTTGGCAAAGCCGCGCGCTTGCCGGTTGATCATGTGACGCGATCTGTTCAGCTCTTCCGCAAAGGGCGGAATAAAAAGAATGTTTCTTTTAAAATCCAGCTGATCATCCGGCGCATGATACAGGGCAAAAATATTGCCGGATTTGCTTTTTATGTAAAAGGGATTCAAGATTTTTCTGTCCCATATTTACGGTTCATTCAGCAAGTTTTTCTTCTACAAAATCGCACAGGCTTCCAAAAGTTTCAAATGTTTCCGCGCTAATGTCATCATCATCAACAAAAATGTCGAAATGCTCTTCGATTGAGGTAATCAACATGGCAACCGCCATGGAGTCAAGCTCAGGAATATTGCCCAATAAAGGCGTATCTTTTTGAAGTTCGTCAGCCCTGTCTCCAATTTGTAGCGTATCTCTTAATATGTTTTTAACTTCATTAATCGTTGTCATAAAAAGTCGCCTTATTTTGTCTTTTACATTTATCAAAGCCTATTTCTATACATTAAGAAAACAGTTAATGAAAGTATGAATAATGCAGACTATAAAAATCATTACGTGGCAAGACTCTGGTCATTTTTGTGAAAGTAGAATCTTGGCCGAGAACTCTTGGAAAAAGAAATATAGAGCAATGGTTTAGCATTTGAGAAACTTATTTGTACTGGCCCAATATTAATGAATATCGCTTTTGCAATTAATTTGGCGCCCATACGGGTATGGGCATGCAGGGAGATGGGGTTGAAAGCCGATATTCTGCTCAGCGATTTTTCATATCCCATGTCATTCATGATAACTGTGCTTGCCCCCCATAAATTTGAGAAGGCGCGTGTCATGCGATATTCGGGCTCTATGTGAACGCCAAAGTCCCAGCAGGCATCTGATGGCGGGATGAAGTCGGCACGAACCTCATCTTCATGATAAATATCGGTTGTAAACCACAATAAGGCGGTAAGTGTCTCTTCTTTAAACGCCCCGATACAGACGGCTTTCTGTTCAAATCGGTAATCACATACAGCTGGCGGCAGTATTTCCAGCAGTCTTGGGTCGCCGGGCTGAATTTTCCTTACGGCGTAACCTTTTGATAAACGAAGTTTTTTCCCCGGCGAGGATAATGGCTGGGAAAGAAAACAATAGGGATATACCGACCCGATTTTTATTTTTCTGAGTATAATGTCGGCTAAATAGTAAATCGTTCCAGAGAAGCCAATTTGAGCATATGAAATTTTAAACCAATTCAGCATTCTGTTCCTCAAGAAATTTTAGACTATAGGGCATCAATCAAGATAATCTTATGAAAGATAAATATTGATAAAAAGATAAATTCCGTACATTTCTAGTATGATTTTGATTTATACTTTAAAACTTTATATTTTTAGCAGTCTTTTCCCTTCCACCTGTATTATTAACTATAATTTGTGTCGTTCGTAAGATATTTTTCTTATAGTATCTATCATTCATATTTTTATAACTTTTGTACAATAGTGTTGTTGAAAAATCCGATAATAAAAAAGAATTAACGACTTATGGCAATTAATCTTTCAGAATTTATTCTACGGCAGGCAGGGCAGTCTTCAGAGAAAATCGCCGTGATTTTCAAAAAAGAAGAAATGACTTATGGCGCGCTCGGCGCTGATGTGATGGCCTTTGGGCAGGGGTTGATCGCTTGCGGGATGGCTAAAAATGACCGCGTGGCGAGCTATTTGCCGAAACAGTTTGAAACAGTGACGGCCCTCTTTGGCCCGGCCTGTGCGGGCGGGGTGTTTGTGCCGGTTAATCCGGGCCTGAAAGCCCGTCAGGTGGCCTATATTCTCAAGGACTGCAATGTCAGGTTTCTGGTGACCAGCGCCGACAGGCTGACGGCCCTGAAGGAATATCTCGTGGACTGCCCTGATCTGGAGCTGATTATCCTGACCGGAAAGATGCCCGGCAATGATCATAATATGGCTAAAAAACTTATCAGCTATGATGATTTTCTGGCGCAGGGGCGGGCCTGTGACCGGGGTTGTGACAAGCCTGTTCATAATGTGATCGATGCGGATATGGCGGCTATTCTTTATACCTCGGGCAGTACGGGAATGCCCAAGGGGGTCATCCTTTCCCACCGTAATATGATTGCGGGGGCAGATAGTGTTGCCGGCTATCTGGGAAATACGTCTGAAGATAAGATTTTAAGTGTCTTGCCGTTAAGTTTTGATGCGGGACTTAGCCAATTGACCACGGCCTTTTCCGTTGGGGCCTGTATTGTGCTGATGGATTTCCTTATGCCGCGTGATGTGATCCGGCAGGCCGTGAAGCATAAAATCACCGGCATTACCTGTGTGCCGCCCCTATGGGTTCAATTGGTCGATCTGGATTGGCCGGAAGAAGCGGTGAAGTCCCTGCGCTATATTGCCACAACCGGCGGACGGATGCCGG
>JALSHF010000147.1 GCA_026982375.1 Emcibacter sp.
GAAAAATTTGCCGTGATGCTTACGCAGCTCAGGCTAGGTAAGGTGGTCGCCGCGTGGATTTATCTGCCCGCGCTGGATAAAATGGTTGTGGCCGACAAAGGTGGCGGCGCCTGTTTGAATGACAGGAAAATTAAGATAACGGCAAAGTCACAAGATTCGGCCAAATTAATCGGTGCGGCTCATATAGGCCGCTTTCCGGAGCATCTTAAGAAAATAGCCCGCGAGAATATGACTAAAATAGCCAAAAATTCTCCGGCCTTTTGTGCCGGTTATGATTATGTTTCGCTTGTGGAAGGTAAAAAAGATTTTTCTATTTATTACCGAACATTACCTTGGGACCACATGCCGGGCGGTTTTATTTTTTCCGAGGCAGGAGGCTATGTGCGTACGCTGTTTGATAAATCTGTTTACGGCATTAATGATCGTGACAGGGGCTTGTTATCCGCCAATAGCGAGAATGACTGGCTAAGAATAAGAGAATTGATTTTTCCCGGCTGTTTTTAGGTCTTGGCTGTTTTCCGGTCTTGGCTGTTTTTAGGGGCGGGCTGATTTCTCTTGATGCTTTACGTCATCCCACAGCTGATCCATTTCTTCCAAAGTCATGCTTTCCAAGGTTTTATTTTGTATTTTGGCGCGTTGTTCAACTTGTTTGAAGCGGCTTTCAAATTTATGATTGGCTGACCTGAGCGCCGTTTCCGGGTCAATATCCATATGCCGGGCCAGATTGGCATAAACGAACATCATGTCGCCAAATTCTTCAAAAACTTTGGCCTGATCGCCGGATTTTACCATTTCTGCGGAAAGTTCCGCCATTTCCTCGTTTAATTTATCCAGAACCTGGGCGGTGTCCGGCCAGTCAAAGCCGACGCGGGCGGCTCTGTTCTGTAATTTTACGGCGCGCGACAGGGCGGGCAGACCAGACGTTACGCCGTCCAGGATGCTTGCCGCATTATTTTTTGATTTTCTCTCTTCAGCTTTCTGATTTTCCCAGGCTTTGGTCTGATCTTCGGCACTGCGATAGCTCTCTTCAGCGAATATATGGGGGTGCCGGCGGATCATTTTCTCACAAATCGACTCAATCACATCTGAAAAATCGAAATAGCCTTTCTCATTGGCCATTTGTGCGTGAAAAATCACCTGAAATAAAAGGTCACCCAATTCATCTTTAAGATGCGGCATGTCATTAATTTCAATGGCTTCCGCAACCTCATAGGCCTCTTCTATTGTATAGGGGGCAATGGTGGAAAAATCCTGTTCAAGATCCCACGCGCAGCCTTTTATAGGATCTCGCAGACGCTTCATAATAGTGATAAGGTCTTTTATGTTATTTTTAGTCTGCGTCATAAGGTTATCCTGCCCAATATATTTCCTTTACGTATATATTTTATAAGCGAAGGGATAAAAAGAAGGAAGTTTAAAAATTGACTGGACAGGGCCGGCTATAATCCAGATGACATATATTAAGATTGAATTTTAAACTATAAGCCTAAATCAAACAAAGGAAATGAAATGTTAATAGTGACCACGGAAACCATAGCCAATAAAAAAATCATTGAGAGCATTGGCATGGTTCGCGGCAGCACAGTTCAAACCAAGCATATCGGGCGCGATATTATGGCAGGTTTAAAAACGATTATCGGCGGCGAGCTGCGGGGATACACGGAGCTGTTGGAGCAGGCCCGCGCGCAAGCTCTGATGCGTCTGGAAGATAATGCAAAAGCCATGGGGGCAAATGCTGTTGTGAACGTGCGTTTTACCACGGCGACTATCGCGACTAATGCCTCAGAAATACTGGCTTTTGGAACAGCTGTACGGATAGAATAAAGGCTATTTTTCAATGACTTTTTACCATTGGAAAAACGCCCTGAATTATATGATTTTAAAACCGATAATTATATGAGGCTTCCCTTGCTTTGAGGGCAAGGGTTTAGTATAAAAATCAGGTGAATTTTACCGGATTTGGCAGGGTGGAAAAGCCCGGGTAGAATTATTTAGTTTAAGTATATAATAAAGGGCAAATTCCTTGACCGAAAACAGTCTTACCGATCAGCATGATCCAACGATTTCAACCATCACAATTGAAGAGGAAATGAAAACCTCTTACCTTGATTACGCCATGAGCGTCATTGTTTCACGCGCGCTCCCTGATGTGCGTGATGGGTTAAAACCGGTGCATCGCCGCATTCTTTATTCCATGCATGAAAATAATTATGACTGGACCAAGCCATACCGTAAATCTGCGCGTATTGTTGGTGATGTGATGGGTAAATATCACCCCCATGGTGACAGTGCCATTT
>JALSHF010000148.1 GCA_026982375.1 Emcibacter sp.
AAGATAAAAAAGGTGGTGGTAATGGATGGCTCATACTAGGCGGCGTTGTTTTATTAGTAGCAGGAGGAGGTGTAATCGCCACTAAAAATATGTTTAAAGCGGATAGAAACTGAGCTACCATCGAATTAAGTTTGCGCTTTCGATGGAAAATAATATTTCCTATTCGCTATCAAATTTATTCAAAATAGATTTGATCCAGGTTTTCTAAATAAAATAGGATATTTCCAATGAAATTTTTATTAGAGCATATGTGGTTCAAAAACTATTTTTCATGGAAAACTTTGGTGTCTCTAGCGGTTGTTGTTTTGGGTTTTTCTATAACTGGATGTTCCATAACACCGACTAAATTGGCTTTACCTACAAAAACCAATACCACACTGTTCTATAATTTAACTTGGTCGGCTGGGTTAAAAATTAAAGTCATAGAAAATATAAAACTCAGCTGGCAAATGGGAATTGATGCTTTTGGTGCTGGTTTAAGATGCTCTTCTGATGACGATAAAATTTGCATGCAACTTGAAGGGTTGTGGGTATTCTCATTACCTAAAAATTTATTAGGCTCACCTAAACCGGGCATAATTTGGACATATGAAGGGGTTGAGTTTAAAATAGATTCAATCATTAGATTGCCGCTAAATGATAATAAATATGATGAAGCATTACTTATTTCATCTTATACAAAGGGTAAACAATCAACGCTCTTCTTATATAGCAAATTCCGAGGACTTTTGTATATTATGAGTATAGAAGACAAGTGTGAGCTTGAGAAAAAAGAATGCCTTAATTCTTTAGTAGATAGTCCCGTACATAGTATATGGTCATCAGCGGGATGGAAATTCTGAGAAACCTAAATTACTGCAACAGGAAGCAAATTGATTATGATAAAACTGTATCATTATGCTGATGGTTACCGGATCCCCCTTTAATCCGCCAGATCTTTTGATTTTTGATGAGCGGCGCGGACGGTTTCGCCCATGAGCTTGCCAAGGCCCTTTTCCCCCATCAAAATATTCAAGCCGGCCTCGGTTGTACCGTTCGGGCTGGTGACATTCATGCGAAGCTGCGATGCGGCCTCATCTGACTGTTCGAGCAGGGCGCCTGATCCGCAAATGGTCTGACGGGCCAGTTTATTGGCAAGTTCTGGCGGCAAACCAATTTGTTCGCCGGCCCCGGCCAAGGCCTCTACCATGCTAAATACATAGGCCGGGCCGCTGCCGGAAACGGCGGTGACCGCATCAATTAATTTTTCTTCTTCAACCCATTCAACATTGCCCACAGCCGATAACAGATCATGGCAAATGTCTTTTTGGTAATCGCTCACATTCTTGTTGGGATAGCCCACCGTAATGCCCTTGCCGATGGAGGCGGGCGTATTTGGCATGGCGCGAACAATCGCCGCCGCCTGTCCCAAATGACGCTCAAAATATCCAACCGTCTTGCCCGCCGCAATGGACAGAAAAACAGAGTCAGCATAATCCAAGGATTTCAGGCTGGCCATTGCCTGATCCATGAATTGGGGTTTAACGGCAAGAATGATAAATGACGGGGCGAGCCTGCCGGGTAAATCCGCAATATCTGCAACAATATTTTTGGTATTTAATTTTGGCAGCATGTCCAATACGCCGGCCCTGTTCGGATCAGCGACGATAACAGCATCCCCGGATAAGCCGCCTTTGAGCCAGCCTTGCAACATCGCGCCGCCCATCTTGCCGCAGCCAAGCAGTAACAACGGCTGTTCAGGCCTGATGAGTGAAAATTTAGGCATATGGAATTCCTGTTTAAATATTAGCGGGGGCAGTCAAGCCTCACCAACTGTTTCCAGCATGGCCGACCTGATGGCCTCTTCCGGGCTTTGATCGGCCCATAAAACAAATTGAAAAACAGGATAATATTTATTGCTTTCCCGTAAGATTGTATCCGTGACTTTTTCGCAGATATCAGCCGTAACGCTCTGGCTTATGCCAACCATATTGCTATGACGAAACATCAAAGTATTATCTTCGGTCCAGATGGCAAAATGTCCGATGGCCAACTTTTCATTCACCAAATTGATGGTTTCCAGCATTTTGGCCTTTTTATTGTCCGGCACCCTCATATCCATCATCGCCGCCGCCTGAAGCAGATTTTCACCTTCAACCCAAAAATACCGAATATGAAAATCGCACCATTCACCGCTTACCGCAACCGTAATTTCGTCATCTGTCGAACGCTCATACGGCCATTCATTCTGGCCCGCGATCATTTCCAGTATATCGAGCGGGTTTTCCGCGAAACCGTCAAGGATGTCAT
>JALSHF010000149.1 GCA_026982375.1 Emcibacter sp.
GAATAAACGAAATTATTTTTTGCCTGTTCTGCTGATGCTTTTTGCGGGACTTAATATTGCGAGTCATTTGGCCGCTATGGAAAAGATCAATATTGATGAGCGGCAATTATTTTTGTCAGCCGTATTTTTCATTGTGTTTCTTATGAATGTGATCGGGGGCCGAATTATCCCAAGTTTTACCCGAAATAAATATCCCAATATCAAGATGGCTGAACCGGCAGTCCTTCTGCCCTTGTCGGCAGCGGCTATTTTCAGTTTGGCGGCCGCCTTTCTTATGGGGGCAGAGGATATGATCATTGGCAGCCTCGCGGGGATTGCGGGTATTTTGACTCTTATTCGTTCCTTAAGCTGGCAGGGGTGGAAGGTCATCCATGACCCGTTGCTTTTCATATTGCATATAGGCTATTTCTGGATTCCGGTCGGGTTTTTTCTAATGGCCTATAGCAGTTTTGGCGGGCCTGTCTTGCTGAGCCATGCCCTGCATGCCTTCACTGCCGGGGCCATTGGATCTTTAACCCTGGGCGTTATGTCTCGCGCGACATTAGGCCATTCCGGCCAGCCGCTGAATAATGAAGTACCGCTGACGGTTATATTTCTGTCTGTTAATGTTGCGGCCCTTGCGCGTGTTATAATGCCGCTGGTGAGTGATGTTAATTATTTAAGCATTCTTCAAGGGGCAGGGCTCCTCTGGCTTCTCGCTTATGGATTGTTCCTTGCGCGCTTCATGACCACCTTCTTGCGACCCAGATAATTAGCATTTCTCCATCGTCATTCCTGCCCCCTTCGCAGGAATGGTAGAAATAATATATAAGTTATGCCGCCTATACTTTTGTGTCCACACGTTCGACCTTTTCTGTGGAGCCGCCTTTGGCGACGCCGACCATGGCGGGGCGCAGCAGGCGGTCTTTAATGACATAACCCACTTGCATAACCTGTACAATGGTGCCGTCTTCTTTGCCGGTATCCGGCACTTCAAAAAGAGCCTGATGCAGGTCATGGCTGAATTTTTCGCCCAAAGGGTCGATCTTTTTGATATTGTGACGTTCCAGCATGTTTGATAACTCGCGTTCGGTCATTTCGATGCCTTCAACCAGTGTTTTGGCATTGTCGCCAAGATCGGCATCTGCGGGAATACTGTCCAGAGCGCGGCGCAGGTTATCACTGACACTCAGCAAGTCACGGGCAAAGGCGGTCATGGCGTAATTCGCGGCATCGGCCTTTTCCCGATCCGCGCGGCGGCGCAGGTTTTCCGTTTCGGCAACAGCCCTTAAAAGCCGGTCTTTCAAGTTGGCGATCTCTGCGGCGGCGGCGGCAAGCCTGTCATCCTCCTGCCGTCCTTCCGGTGCCTCAGACCCGGTATTTTCAGGAATGTCATTTTCAACATTCTCTGATTCAGGGTTTTCTGATTCAGAATTTCCTGTTTCTGGGTTTACATCGTTATTTTCACTATTGTTTGTCATTTTTTACTTCTCAGATGTTATAAATTTTTGCCAATTACCTTGGTGTTCATATTATTTTGCCAATTACCTTGGCATTCAAATTATTTTGCCAATTACCTTGGCGGTATAATCCACAAGGGGGATAATCCGCGCATAATCCAGTCTTGTGGGGCCAATGACCCCGATCACGCCCAGTATATTATTTTTACCGTCCATATAGGGGGAAGCGATAACAGAAGAATCGGAAAGGGAAAAGAGTTTATTTTCAGAACCGATAAAAATTCTCACTCCTTCGGCCTCCCGGGCATTTTCCAGGAGGTTCACGAGATCCTTTTTATTCTCCAGATCCTTAAAAAGATGGCGGATGCGTTCCAGATCGTTAATCGCCCCCAGATCATCCAGTAGCTTTGACTGTCCCCTGATAATTAAATTGCTTTGCGCCGCGTTATCTGTGGCATTTCGATTGCCGCTCCATACGGCCAGTCCTTGTTCTACAACGGATTGTGTCAGGTTGTCCAATTCGGCCTGCTGATTTTTTAATTCCAGATCGACCTGCCGTTTTGCCTCGTCAAAAGTACGCCCGACGAGCCGCGCATTCAGATAATTTCCAGCCTGTGTCAAGGCGGTGGGGGTCAGGCCAAGGGGAATATTAATGATGCGGTTTTCCACATCATCGCCCTCATTCACCATGACCACAAGGGCTTGCCCCGGACTTAAAAAAACAAATTCTATATGTTTTAAAGGGAAATCATTTTTGGGCGCAATCACAAGGCTCGCGCATTGGGACAGGCCAGATAACATTGTAGTGGCGCGGGTGAGCATATCTTCTATATTATCGCCATTTTCCTGACATTCAACGCGAATATTGGTGCGTTCTTGATGGGTGAGGTTGCCCATCTCCAGCATGCCGTCAACAAAAAGCCTGAGGCCGCTATTCGTTGGAATCCGGCCCGCAGATTTATGGGGCGAGAATATCAAGCCGCTATTTTCCAGATCGGACATGACATTACGGATGCTTGCGGGGGACAGGGGATTATTCAGCTTTTGACTCAGGGTGCGCGAACCCACTGGCTCACCTGTGAGGAGATAGGTGTCCACAATCTGCCGGAATATGGTCCGCGACCTCTGGTTTAATTCTTCAATCAACATTTTTTTCTCAAATCTAAATGTAGGGGCTATGGTCGTGAATTTCAACGTAACGCTGAAAAATAGTGAAAATGTCAGGATAATACGACAAAATGTCAAATAAGCTTGACATTAATATTATACCCGTTTATGTAAAGGAAAGTTGACATATTGATATGCTGGTTATTTGCCAATTTCAGGTATCGGACATAGGAGGGTGAACATGACAAATTTAACTGAGAAAGAAAAACTGAGCCACAAGAAATATATGAGAGAGGTCATCCCGATAGCGGTGATCTATATGGTAATGATCTTCGGGTCTGTATATTTCCTAAAAGACTTAAAGGATACAATCTGGGCCTATCCCTTGGCCATTGGCCCCTTGATTCCGCTTTATTTTATCATTCGATCCGTTGTAAATTTCGCCAGGAGAAGTGATGAATTGATGCGGAAATTATACGGTGAAAGCGCGGTGATTACATTGTTGATTGTTATCTTCTCTGGCCTTACCTACGGGCTGTTGATGAATGTGGGGCTGCCCCAGCCGGATATTTTTGTGGCGGCTACGATAATCTGTCCGCTTTATTTTATAGTTTTTGCCATCCTGCGTCGTCGGTATGGCATAGATGGCTGCGGGATATATTAGGGTGCAGGAGAAACGATGATGGAAAACAGATTACGTGTTCTTCGGGCTGAACGAAAAATGTCACAGGCGCAACTCGCGGAATTGCTGGGCGTATCCCGCCAGACTATTAATACCATTGAAAATGGGAAATATGACCCTAGCCTACCGCTTGCCTTTAGTATGGCAGGCCTGTTTGATAAAAAGATTGAGGAAATTTTCTTTCCTTAAAGCCGGCAACAGGTTAGAAGGGGGCTATCGTGAAAACAGATTTATCAGGAGAGAATATATGCGCCCTTCAGGCCGTACCAATGACCAGCTTCGCCCCGTAACCCTTGAAATGGGCTTTTCTAAACATGCCGAAGGGTCTTGCCTGATTAAATTTGGCGATACTCATGTATTATGTACGGCAACTCTGGAAGATAAGGCCCCGCCATTTCTGCGGGATACGGGCAAGGGCTGGGTCACGGCAGAATATGGTATGCTGCCAAGGTCAACCCACAGCCGCATGGGCCGCGAAGCCGCAAGAGGCAAGCAATCTGGCCGAACACAGGAAATCCAGAGGCTGATCGGGCGGTCACTGCGCGCGGTTGTTGATATGGAGAAACTGGGCGAGCGCCAGATACGCCTTGATTGTGATGTCCTGCAAGCGGACGGCGGCACCCGAACGGCGGCGATCACCGGGGCCTATGCGGCCATGGTGCAATGTTTCCAGAAAATGATCGCAGATGGCAAGCTGGACAGCCTGCCAATAAAAACGCCGGTGGCGGCGGTATCTTGCGGCATTTATAAGGGGACGCCGGTTCTTGATCTTGATTATGATGAGGATAGCGCCGCAGAAACGGATGCAAATTTTGTTTTAACCGGTGATAACAAGATCGTTGAGATTCAGGGCACAGCAGAAGAGCATCCCTTCACCGAGGAAGAATTTTTGCGCCTGATGCGTCTGGCGCGGATCGGTGTTGATCAATTGGTGAAGCTTCAAAACAAGGCCCTGGGTCTTTAAAATGCGCAAATTTAACGCAGATAAACTGGTGGTGGCCAGCCATAATGCCGGCAAGGTACGGGAAATTGCCGCCTTGATGGAGCCTTTTGGCGTTAAAACCATTTCTGCGGCTGATCTTGATTTGCCGGAACCCGTCGAAGATGGGGGCAGCTTTATCGCCAATGCAGAAATCAAGGCAAAAAGCGCGGCAAACTTATCAGGATTGGTGGCTCTTGCCGATGATAGCGGCCTTGTGGTGCGCGCCTTGGGCGGCAAGCCCGGCATATATTCGGCAAGATGGGCGGTGAACCCCGAAACCGGACAGCGTGATTTTGCCTATGGCATGGCCAGGCTTGAAGAAGAATTGCAAAAAGTGAGCGGTTCGCGAGAGGCTTATTTTGTCTGCGTCCTGACCCTCGCATGGCCGCCCTGCGCAGATTATCCAGAGGGCCATACTGTCTCTTTTGAAGGGCGGGTCAATGGCACGCTGGTTTGGCCCATAAGAGGGGAGAATGGCTTTGGTTATGATCCCATGTTTCAAGCCGACGGCTATGACATTACCTTTGGTGAAATGGCCCCGGCCCGCAAGCATGACATTAGCCACAGGGCGGATGCGTTTAAAAAACTGATCAAGGCCTGTTTTGCGTAAGAATATAACTATGGGTGATCTGGCCCTGTATATCCATTGGCCTTTCTGCCTGTCCAAATGCCCTTATTGTGATTTCAACAGCCATGTGCGCGGGGCCATTGATGAGGATATATGGGCCATTGCGCTTATGAAAGAGCTTGACCATTACCGGAAATTATCGGGGCCGAGGAATATATCAAGTATATTTTTCGGGGGCGGGACACCATCACTTATGTCCGCCGGTCTGGTTGAAAAGCTGCTGGATAGAATCGCCCGGAACTGGGCCATGGCCCCCGATGTTGAAATCACGCTGGAAGCCAATCCCACAAGTGTCGAGGCCGGTAAATTCAGGGATTTTTCAGCGGCGGGTATCAATCGATTATCTCTGGGCATACAGGCCCTGAATGATGCTGACCTGAAAGCCTTGGGGCGCGAGCATGACATGAAAGAGGCCCGTCAAGCCATTGATTTATCTCAGAAATATTTTAAAAGATCCAGTTTTGATTTGATCTATGCCCGTATGGGGCAAAGCCTTGATGGTTGGGAGCGTGAATTGACAGAAGCTTTGGCCATGGCCGTGGGGCATTTGTCGCTCTATCAATTGACCATAGAACGCGGCACCGCCTTTCACACCGACCGCGCCAAGGGCCGGATTATCTTGCCCGGTGAGGATTTGTCGGCTGATATGTATGACCTGACGCAGGCTGTATGCGATGCCCACGGTCTGCCATCCTATGAAGTTTCCAACCATGCCCGCAAGGGTGAGGAAAGCCGTCATAACCTGACCTATTGGCATTATGCGGATTATATCGGCATCGGCCCCGGCGCCCATGGACGGTTAGAAATGGGCGGTAAAATTTACGGTTTCTGTCAGGACAGAAGTCCGGAAAAATGGCTTGATAATGTTATGTCGCGGGGCCATGCTACTGCTCAGAAAGATTTTCTGACGGTACAGATGAGGGCTGAGGAAATGATTATGATGGGCCTGCGGCTAACCGGCGGTATTGACCTGCAATCATTTGAAAAGCGCATTGGCCAAAAAATTGATAAATTTATCAATCAAAGTTATTTGCAGCGTCTTTTTGAACTGGGTTATATGGAAAAGGGCGTTTATCAATCTGGGTATCAATCGGGGGATCATTTGCGGGCAACGCCGCAAGGGCGGCCTCTTCTGAATAGTCTGCTGGCTCAAATTCTGGCGCATTAACCTCATTTATAGATAAGGGTAAATCCCGTTCAATGAAGTTTTCCGGCGCGGGGTCAATGATGGTAAATTCTTTCGGGCCCACCTCATAGATCGCAAGGCCCCGCTCAATCAATCCTGCCAGAGTAAAGCGGAACAGACCTTCGATACCGAAAAATCCATTTTCATCCGTGAGGGCATTTTCAGTAAAATCAGGATTTTTTTCATGCCGAACAAGGGTCGCGGCCAAGGCAACCGCATCATAGGACAGGGTGATCAGGCGCGGAGCGTCCTGTTCATATATCCTCTGGTAGCGGTCCAGAAAAACATTGGCGGCGGAATGGTCGGGCGCGGCAAACCAGCCGCCGTAAAGCTGTGGCTCAAAAAAGAGCATTCTATCGTCCCAAAGTCCGGTGCCGAGGATTTTGATTTTTGCCGGATCTATTTCATAATAGGAGACCCAGGCGGCAAGCGTGGTCAGCATGGCGCCGCCTTCGGGCAGGAGAATGGCATCAAATTCAACGCCGCCGATGGTTTCGACATTTTTAAGTTCATCCAGAAGTTCCTGCGCGAAATCATCTTCTTCGCCAAGATTTTCCAGAAATTCTATCTCGCGCATATATCTGCGTCGGCGGTCATTATATTTGGCAATATTTTTGACCGGTGCCACCAGTTTTCCACTGTCGGCGGGGTAATATTCAACAGAAATCAACTCACGTTCCTGCCGGGTAACGCTTTTGCCAAATATTTCCAATGCGCGGGTACCATAGGCTGTTTCCGGTACAAGGGCGGCAAATCTGGCGTAACCCTGATCTGAGGCATAGCGGATAACCCGTTCGATCTGCTCTTCCATTCTGAAATTAAGCAGAAAGACACCATCACCGGCAACGCTATGATCACTTGAAAAACCAAGGACATTAATCCCGGCGTTTTGTGCCATGGGTTTAATGGCCGTTATAGAGTGGGAGAATAATGGCCCGATGATGATATCGGGTTGCTGTGCCAAAAGCTGCGTCATGGCCGCTGCCGCGCCCTCTGCCGTGCCCTTTGTATCGAAAGGCACCAGAACCAGCCGTTGGTCACGGGAATCAAACAGCGCCAATGTGGCCGCATTAAAAAGCGCCTTGCCAATGGCCGCGTCCGGCCCGGTCAGCGGCAGGAGCAGCCCAAGGCGGATTTCGGCGCGGGCCTCACGGGCCTCTTCCGCCATATCCAGGCTTTCAATCACAGGGACTTGCGGAAGCTGCGCGGCATCACGAACCATGGGGCCTGCCCCGCCGCCGCAACCTGTTAAGCCAAGGGCAATGAATATGAATGCCAAATATTTTAGGCTAAAGTATTTCACCAAAAGTCGCCTCGAAATAGTTTTTCGTTTTCTGTGTTTTTTTCTTACATAGTCTTTGTAATACACTTATGCTCATATCATAAATAGAAATATGACAAATAAATATGGCAAGGGTATGGTGCGTTGAGTAGAAAAGTCGAAAAAACCAAGAAAATCCTGCCGGGATTATATATTATTTCGACCCCCATTGGTAATCTGGGGGATATGACGTACCGGGCGAAGGCTGTCCTTGAACAGGCTGATATCATTGCCTGTGAAGATACCAGAGTGACGGGTAAGCTCCTGGCCTATTTCGAAGTGAAGACGCCGACAATTTCATATCATGACCATAACGAGAAAAAAGTCCTGCCGCGATTGCTGGAGCGTCTTGAGGCCGGACAAATCGTGGGTCTGGTCAGTGATGCGGGGACGCCGCTCATATCTGACCCGGGCTATCATCTGGTGAAAGAAGCGCGGGAAGGCGGTCATTTTGTGAGCAGTATCCCCGGGGCAAGCGCCATCCTCGCCGCCCTGACATCAGCGGGGTTGCCCACGGACCGGTTTATGTTTGCCGGATTTTTATCCAATAAGATACAGGCGCGCCGCAAAAGTCTGGCCGAGCTGGCTTCGGTCAAGGCAACCTTGATTTTTTACGAATCCGCCAAACGTTTGAAAGGCTGCCTTAAGGATATATTCGATGTGCTTGGTAATCGGGAGGCTGCGGTTTGCCGGGAACTGACGAAATTATTTGAAGAAGTCAGAAGGGGCAGCCTTGCCGAACTTGTGGAATATTATGATCAAAATGACCGGCCAAAGGGCGAAATTGTTATTGTCATCGGGCCTGCCGGCGAAACAGAGGTCACCATAGATAAGCTTGATGATGCCTTGATCAGGGCGCTGGAGGTTTTATCGGTGAAAGAGGCGGTGGCGGCGGTTACCTATAGTCTGGGCCTCAAACGCAAACAGGTATATGAGCGGGCCTTGAAAATATCAGGAAATAAATGACGATTAAGACGTATCAGAAAAAGAAAAGAGCCTATCTATGGGGGCAGGGCGCAGAATGGCTGGCTATTTGCTTTTTGACCTTGAAGGGTTACCGGATAGTTGCCCGCCGATTTAAATGCAAATCTGGCGAGATTGATTTGATTGCCCAAAAAAGAAATCTGATCTGTTTTATCGAGGTGAAAGCCCGAAAAACGACCCATGATGCCTTATATGCCCTGTCCCATAAGCAGAAAAGGCGTATATCAAAAGCCGCAGAATGGTATATTGCCAAAAACGGACATCATGATAATATCTATCGTTTTGATGTGATGGCGGTTGAACCATGGCGTCTGCCAACCCATGTAACAGATGCCTGGCAGATGGAAATAGTGATATGATTGAAAATAGTGAAAATTATGCGGCGGAACTAAAGGCCGTGGGGAGCGGAGATGGTTCCGTTGGCGATCTTGCCGGCGCGGCGTTATTACTGGCATCATTGGATCGGCCGGGCGTTTCATTGCAAAAATATGAACATCATTTGAAGATATTGGCCCTTGACCTCAAGAGCATGAATATTACCTCGCAGTCAGCGACGCACAGGGCCAGGGCCTTAACCGATGTTCTCTATGCGCGCCACGAATATACTGGAAACAAAGAATTTTATGAGGATTTGCAAAATGCCAACCTCATGTCGGTCATTGATAGCAGAAAAGGGCTGCCGGTGGCTTTGAGCATCCTGTATATTCATGCGGCGCGCTGTCAGGGCTGGCACATAGAGGGCTTGAATTTTCCGCAGCATTTCCTGATCCGGCTTTACGGCTCATCATCCGCCGCGGCAGGTCAGGTGATTATTGACCCCTTTAATGATGGTAAAATACTGAATGCCAAAGATCTGCGGGAGATGATTCGGGAGTTTAACGGTTCTGAGTATAACAACTCTGATTTAAAGCCTGAATATTATGAGCCTGTTACGGATCGCGAGATACTGGTTCGTCTGCTTGAAAATATTAAAATCAGATGCCTGAAGGTGAGCGACCTTGGGCAGGCGATAAATATTTTAATGCGCCTTGTCCTGATTGATCCAGAGGATATACAACATCATTATGAGCTGGGCATGCTGCTCGCGCATGTCGGCAGAAATGGCCCAGCGCGGGAAAGACTGACCTATTGCAGGGATAATATTGATAAGATAAAACAGAATGACCTCATAGAGCAACAGGTTATCAACACATTACTTGATTTGGACAAACAGGATCTGGAGAGCAAAAGATCCAATGTTTTGAAATTACCGGAAATAGAATAAAGAAAAAATAAAGAGAAAGAAGATCATATGAGCCTTATCGTAGCCTTGCAAATGGATCCCATCGAATCTGTTGATATAGACGGTGACAGCAGTTTTGCCTTGGGGCTTGAGGCTGAAAGGCGCGGGCATAAATTATTTCATTATGATGTGAATGGCCTGTCCTTTCAGGATGGCAGGGTGACGGCCTATGCCCGCGCCCTGACCCTCAGGCGCGAGATGGATAACCATTTTTCTTATGGCGAAGAAGTGAAAATTGACCTTGGGGAAGAGGCGGATGTGATTTTGATGCGCCAGGATCCCCCCTTTCATATGGGATATATTACGGCCACGCATATTCTTGAGCATATCCACCCAAAAACGCTGGTGGTAAATGACCCGGCGTCGGTGCGCAATGCGCCGGAAAAGATATTTCTGACACGATTTTTGGATTTGATGCCGCCGACATTGATCACGCGCAACAGGCGGGATGTGGAAGAATTCCGCCAAGAGCATAAAGATATCATTGTAAAGCCTTTGTACGGCAACGGCGGCGCGGGGGTTTTTCGAATTCGGCAGAATGACCAAAATCTTAATAGCCTGATTGAAATGTTTCAGGAATTCTATCCCGAAGCCTTTATTGTGCAGAAATTCCTGCCCGAGGTTGCCCAGGGGGACAAGCGGATTATTCTGGTTGATGGCGAAGCCGTCGGCGCGATCAATCGTGTGCCTCTTGCCGGCGAAGTCCGGTCCAATATGCATGTGGGCGGGGTCGCTCAGAAAACAGAAATGACAGAGCGTGAAATTCAGATATGCGCGGCCATAGGCCCCACATTGCGCGAGCTGGGTCTGTTATTTGTCGGCATTGATGTTATTGGCGATTACCTGACCGAAATTAACGTCACATCGCCCACCGGCATACAGGAAATCCGCCGTTTCGATGGCACGGATATCGCCAGGATTTTATGGGACGCCATTGAGAGGAAATTATGAATTATCGCTCATCAAAATCAACGACAATCTTCTCGGTCAGCGGATGTGATTGACAGGTCAGGATAAAGCCGGCTTCGACTTCATCTTCTTCCAGTGAATAATTGACGTCCATACTGACTTTGCCCTCGATTAATTTGGCGCGGCAGGTACAGCAAACCCCGCCTTTACAGGCAAAGGGAAGGTCCGCGCCCTGTTCAAGGGCTGAATCCAGAATATTGCCGCCGGCCATATCAAGGTCAAAATTAAATTCATCACCGTCGACAATCACGGTAACCTTGCTCATTTTGCCGGCAAGATCGGATTTCTCATCTTGTGTATCCGCGCCTGTGCCTTGGGCAACAGAAGGTGAGGTGAATAGTTCGAAATGGATCTTGTCTTTAGCTAATCCGCGTTTTTGCAGTGTATCGGACACATCATTGATCATATCTTCGGGGCCGCATATATAAACCTCGTCCGCCCCGGAAGAGGGCAGCAGCTTATCCATAACCTCTGCCGCTTTTTCACCATTAATACGGCCTGAAAATAAATCGATTTCCTGATCTTCACGTGACAGGATATTGATCATATTAAAACGGCTGATATAGCTGTTTTTCAAATCAATGAGGCCTTCCCGAAAGATGATGGATTTTCGATTTTTGTTGCCATAAACCAACGTAAAAACGCTCTTTGGTTCATAAGCGAGCAGGGTGCGGATAATTGAAATCAAGGGGGTAATGCCGCTGCCTGCGGCGAAACCGACATAATGTTTTTCATGGGCCTTGTCCAAAGGCGTGAAAAAATTGCCCATGGGCGTCATGACGTCAAGATTGTCGCCTTTTTTCAGTTTCTCATTGGCAAAACTGGAAAACAAGCCGCCTTTAATCTTTTTAACTGCCACCCGGAGTTCATGATCAAAAAGACCGCTGCAAATGGAATAAGACCGCCGGATATCTTCGCCGTTAATGATGGTTTTCAAGGTCAAATACTGGCCGGCATTATATGTATATTCCTCAAGCAGTGCGGGCGGCACATCAAAGGCGATGGAAACTGTATCATCGGTTTCTTGCCGAATATCTGAAATCGTTAACGAATGAAAGACGGGCATTATTTTTTACCTTGAATTATTGAATTTAGATGCATTTGAAATAATCGAAAGGCTCCCGGCAGTCAAGACAACGATATAAGGCCTTGCAGGCTGTGGAGCCAAATTCACTGATTTGTTCACTATTATCAGATTTACACCTTGGGCAGGAAATTTTCTTTTGTCCGCCGAATAATATGGCTTTATTGTGGCTTGTTTTTTCGGGCGGCGCAATCCCGTAAGCCTCAAGTTTTTCTTTGCCCTGCGCCGTCATCCAGTCTGTGGTCCAGGCCGGTGATAACTGAGTGGTTACAAGGGGATTCGGGTAGCCATGGTTTACCAGAGTCTCTTTGATTTGTTCTTCGAGCATATACATGGCGGGACAGCCGGAATAAGTCGGGGAAATGACAATTTCCAACTGTCCGTTCTCTGTATCCTTCACATCACGGGCGATGCCAAGATCAACAATTGACAATACGGGAATCTCAGGGTCCTTGATTTCTTCAAGGATGGCCCAGATCACGGCGGGGTCAAAGTTTTTTTGTGCCTTTGTCACGGGTTTTACCACTCACATCCCGGATAACGGCGCTGAAGATATTGCATGTCGGTAATGATATAACCGAAATACTCCGTATGGCGGCCGTCTGATTTGCTGCCTGATTGCGCCCAGTTATTGGTGGGTACCGACAGGGTGGCCTGATCCAGAATCTGGCTGACCAATTCATCCCAATCCGCTTTTAAGGCGGTCACATCAACGGATATACCGTCTTCCAATAGCAAATTTTCCGCATCGGTCATGGTGAATAATTCACCTGTATAAGCCCATAAGTCATCAATGGATTTCTGGGCGCGGCGGTGACTTTCTTCGGTACCATCACCAAGGCGGATCAGCCATTCACTGCTGAAACGCAAGTGATAGGTGACTTCTTTCAGGGATTTTGCCCCGATGGCGGCAAGCTCTGCATCGGTGGATTTTGCCAGCTCGGTAAAAAACAGCTTATTATAGGCGCTCATGAAGAACAGGCGGACAATGGTATCCCCCCAATCCCCGTTTGGCACTTCGGCAAGAAGCAGATTACGAAAATCCTGCTCATCCCGAAGATAGGCAAAATCATCTTCTTTTTTGCCTTCGCCGCCTGCCTCGCCGGCATAAGTATATAATTCGCGGGCCTGCCCGATCAGGTCAAGGGCGCAATTCATCAAGGCCATTTCCATTTCAATGGAGGGGGCGCGGAAACACCATTCGGACATGCGGTGGCCGATGATCAATCCATTGTCGCCAATTTGTGCGGCATATTGCACCAGAGCATTTACTTTATTCAATTCAGTCATTTGATAGTCTCCTGTAATATTTTTTCCTGAAAGCTTTAAGGAAAATTACATTTTGCCGGCACCCTTGGGGATGTCATAAAAAGTTGGATGGCGATATATTTTATCGTCCGCTGGCTCAAACAGACTTTCTTTGTCTTCTGGCTTGGAGGCCGTAATGGCGTTGGACGGCACAACCCAGATGCTGATGCCTTCACTGCGGCGGGTATAGACGTCACGGGCTGATTCCAGCGCTATTTCTGCATCGCTGGCGTGGACGCTGCCGCAATGTTTATGGTCTAATCCTGCTTTACTGCGGATGAATACTTCCCAAAGGGGCCATTCTTTTTCTGTGGTTTGTTTAGTCATCTTGGAGATCCTTTTAAATTTTTTAAACAACCAGCCTGTTATTCAGGCAACTTGTTTCTTCTGTTGTTTTTCGGCATAGGCGGCGGCGGCTTCGCGCACCCAGGCCCCGTCTTCATGGGCTTTGATATGATTGGCTATGCGTTGTTTGTTGCAGGGGCCGTTGCCGTTAATGACATTGCCGAATTCTTCCCAATCAATGGCGCCGTAATCATAATGACCGCGTTCTTCGTTCCATTTCAGGTCTGGGTCGGGCAGGGTAATGCCCAGAAATTCAGCCTGCGGCACTGTGGCGTCGATAAATTCCTGCCGCAATTGGTCGTTGGATTTTTTCTTGATTTTCCACTTCATGGATTGCGCGCTATGGGGCGAGTTCGCGTCATTCGGCCCAAACATCATAAGCGAAGGCCACCAGAAACGATTGACAGATTCCTGCAGCATTTCCTTTTGCTCTTTTGTTCCCTTGGAAAGAGTAAGCAGAAGCTCATAGCCTTGGCGTTGATGAAAGCTCTCCTCTTTGCAAATCCGGATCATGGCCCGTGAGTAAGGGCCGTAAGAACCGCGGGACAAGGCCACCTGATTGGTGATGGCCGCGCCGTCAACCAGCCAGCCAATCGTGCCCATATCAGCCCATGTGAGGGCCGGATAATTAAAGATGGATGAATATTTCGCTTTTCCGCTTTGAAGCTGTTCGATCATTTCAGCGCGTGAGGTACCCAATGTTTCCGCCGCAGAATAAATATAAAGGCCATGTCCGCCTTCATCCTGAATCTTTGCCAGTAAAATAACTTTCCGGCGCAGGCTTGGCGCGCGGGTCAGCCAGTTACCTTCGGGTTGCATGCCGATTACTTCTGAATGGGCATGCTGTGACATCTGACGAACCAGTGTTTTGCGGTAGGCCGCAGGCATCCATTCCTGCGGTTCAATCTTAATGTCATCGTCGATTTTCTGTTGAAAAATCTCCTCCAGCTTTGCTTGTTCCGCCGATGTGGGTTCAGCAATTTTAATGGGCTTTTGTATTGATGTGTCTCCGTACATTGGGGGCCTCTCTCATATTAAAAGGGAATACATAGTGCTATTTGTTTAATATCTGTAATAAATCGCAATATGTAACATAAAATTTATAAAATCAAGAAAAATTGTATCACTTGGTCAGATTATTTTTTCAAGGGCTTTTTTTAAGGACAAAAAATAAAGAAATCGCAGCGGTTATTCTTCTTTTAAGCCACCAAAACGCAAGTAAAAATCCGAAGAGGCGCGGGGCAGTTTTCCGCTCTCTGTTTCCATGGTCTGGCTGAGGCAATATTCTGATCTTTGTAACAAGAGCTGATATATATCGCGGCATAATTCATAAGCCGCCGTTCCTTCCCAATGGTCTGGCATTAGCATATCTGGCAGCCTTGGGTCGCGAAGTAATATTTTTCGATATTCATGAACCATTAAAATTCGAATGAGCAGGCAGTCTTTGGCCCCGGGCGTATCCCGGGTCATGTTAAGGGAAGAAAGACTTTGGAGAACTGGACGGTATCTTTCCAGAAAAATCTTATATTTCTCGCTCAATTCTGTCATATTCCAGCAGGTCTTGACCATCACATCCAAGGCCGGGGCTGTGGTTAAATCATGTGAGGCCTGATCAAATATTATAACATCTTCCCTTATGCCGAGGGCATCCAATGTTTGTTCCAGAGGCTGCATATCCGGCATGGGGTGCGCCAGAATTCCTTTGTTGATTTTGCCAAAACCAAGCCAGCCTAATTCCTTAATCACAAGGTCTTTATTAATGTTTTTGTCATCAGGAAGTATGACAAGTGTCCAGCGTTTATGCCAGTCACTGCGCGGGCCG